>DEIH01000045.1 GCA_002352375.1 Spirochaeta sp. UBA2779
TCATAAAGAGACTGCAGGAATTGCTGTATATTGATGAAAGTGAAGCCAGAGGCTGAACGTAAATCGTATCATGTATTTCCCAGACAGTTTCGTAAATCACACCGTATCTCCCGAAGCTCCGGTATAACTCTTTTTATATACACTGGCAGTCTCATGGATTAGACGGTATCTCCCGAGCCTTAGTTATTAATCTATATCCCCAAATCTTTAAGAATCCGGGACAAAATGTTTAATCTTTCACTTAATATTTCATCGTCTTTATGCAAACAGCTGTCAAAAAGCTTTATATCTTCATCGATATGGTCGTTTTCAGTGCAGATTGAAATATTCATTGCTCCGCCCTGCAATCCAATTTTGTCAATCTTCGGGTATTGCGAATCATCTGCATAGCGTTCCTGGAAATAAAGCTTGGATCGACAAATCAGAATGGCCAGGTCCAGGACTCGATGCAGAGGAAGTTCTTCAGATTGTCTGGACCATTTTTCGCCTGTATGTCTCCATATTTTGGCTGAAATATCAACATTCCCCCGATCGTTCCATTGAGCCAGTCCTAACGAGAGTCCCTTGGTGTCCGTTTTCTGCACAAATCGCCCATCAATTTTATCGTAATTCTCTGTGGTTACCACAGGTTTGTGTTTCAGGTCTGTTGGGATCTTCATTTTTTGTCATCCTTTTTATCTTGGAAAAATAGTACATTAGTAAATTAGTAAATAAGTAGATTACTGTCAATAATCTTTTTGAAATTGAATTTAGACTTCTTTTAGGCTGTCAAAATTGTCTCAGCAGCTGTATAAAGCACTGTTTTTCTCTGCATTTCAGGAAAATTCGGAGAAAAATGGCAAAAAAATAATCCTACCTCTTGTATTTACTTAAATACTGTGTTAGTGTAGTAGTACACCACATAAGGAGGTGAGTATGGTAACCGTCAAGGACATGTCCTTCGGGTATAACGGTTCAAATCTGTTCAGCGGTTTGAATCTTGAGATGGAAAAGGGGAATATCTATGGACTTCTCGGCCTTAACGGGGCCGGTAAAACAACTTTGATGAAGCTGCTTTCAGGATTGCTTTTCCCTGATGAAGGGGAAATCCGGGTAATGGGAGAAGATCCTTCCAAAAGGACTCCGGGACTGCTTTCCCGGATATTTGTTCTGCCTGAAGAGTTGAACACCCCGTCAATTTCGGAGAAAGAGTTTCTTCTTTCTTATACGCCTTTTTACCCGGGTTACGACCGGGTGCAATTTGACCGCTATCTGGGGGAGTTTGATGTTCCGAGGAACAAAAAACTCAACAAACTATCATTGGGACAGAAGAAAAAATTCATGCTGTCCTTTGGACTGGCCTGCGGGTCTGAACTTCTGGTTCTGGATGAGCCGACTAACGGGCTGGACATCCCTTCCAAGGGACTATTCCGCCGGCTGGTGGCCGAAGCACTCACTGAGAATCGGATCTTTATAATTTCCACCCATCAGGTAAGAGATGTGGAGTCTCTGATAGACCCTATCACAATTCTGCATGAGGGCAGGGTTCTCTTTGAACACGATATGGCCCAGGTGAACGACAAGATTCATATGACACGTACTTCAACTCCACCGGCGGCAGATGCCGAAGGACTTATCTACAGTGAAGCTGCGGTTGGAGGCTATTGGGCCGTGTGGAAGGGTCCGGATATGAACGGCGGGCCTATCGATCTGGAAATCCTGTTCAATACGATAATTTCCAGGCCGGAAGTGTACGCTGAATTGTTTAAAAGAGAAGGAGTACCGGCATGAATCAGATTCTTGATATCAAACGTCTGGGGTATCTGGCACGGAGAGATTTTTTGAGCGGATGGCGGGGAATTGCTGTTGCATCCGGGGCTGTTGCAGGGGTTATGTTTCTTCTGGTAATTATCGGCGCTCTTTTTAATGGACAAAGCTCCATGGATTATACCTCGTATTTTTCGAATACGCTGATAATATGGGGTAGCATCAGTGCCAGTATGGCATTCACATCTCTTCATGATAAAACACGGAATGAGACATACCTGATGCTACCGGCCTCTTCGGTTGAAAAAACATTGGTAAGATTGCTGTCCGTATCAGTTGCGACTCCTCTTTATATTATTGTGATGCTCAGCCTGGCTTCGATTTTTTCGGAAGCTGTTACTGCAATCGTTTTTCATACGACGTTTTCACCATTAAACCCCTTTCAGAAGATGATTTTTAAAACCCTGGGATATGTCATTATTCTGCAGTCGGTATTCTTTCTTGGGGCTGCCTGGTTTAAAAAGGCTCATTTTATAAAAACGATTCTTACTATTATCCTGCTGTCCATTGCCATCGGTATCTTGAGCGCCGTCATCTTTCGTGTATTTTTTGCATCCTACTTTGAAGGTTTATTCACTCCGGGAGTATTGCATTTTGATATGAGCAATTTGATGGAATCGCAATTCCCTTCATTGATGAACACCCTGCAAGTTTTCGGGAAAGTCTTTTTATACGGCCTTATTGCCCCGTTCTGCTGGGTAATCGCCTGGTTGAGGGTTAAGGAGACCCAGAGCAGCGATGGAGTTTAATCAACCGAAAGGAATTTATCAGCAGATAGCAGATCAGGTGAAGGAGAGGATTGCCGGAGGTGAATGGACCACCGGAGACCGCATTCCATCGGTTCGTGAGATGGCTGTAACTCTGGGGGTGAATCCCAATACCGTAACCCGGAGTTATCAAACTTTGTTGGAAAATGAAATTATTGAAAATCGTCGGGGTATCGGTTATTTCGTAGCAGAAAAGGCACGGGAGAGAATTATGAATGAAATGAAAAAATATTTTATCGGGGAGGAACTTCCCCGTTTGTTCAGAATGATGAGAAAAATGGGTATGGATGTTAAAGAACTTGTTTCCATCTATGAAAGCTTTAACATGGAGGCAAAAGTATGAAAAGAAGTCAAATAGCCATGCTGATTCTTGCCGGTGTGATAATTCTTG
The DNA here is from genome assembly GCA_002352375.1 of Spirochaeta sp. UBA2779. Lineage (GTDB taxonomy): Bacteria > Spirochaetota > Spirochaetia > DSM-2461 > DSM-2461 > UBA2779. The sequence continues at coordinate 2,965 of DEIH01000045.1, forward strand.
TGGTTTTGATAGTGATGGCTCTGGGAAGAATCGCCATTGGTAAAACCCTGAATACCCCCCCGGTTGAATCCTCAGTTGAGTGGACCCCTTCCGGTGATGAAGTATCAAAGAAATTGAAACTGAGCGATTTTGATTCAGTTGTAGTTGAGGCGGTCTGGAAAGTTCGTATCAGCTGTTCCGATGAGTTCTCCACTGAGATTTATTATCCTTCCAATATGGAAGATCTTATGGATGTGAGAGTTCGTGGAAATCAGCTGGTGCTGGGAATTAAGGGTGATCAAAGTTATTCAGATACGGATTTAACAACTGTAATCAACATGCCGTCACTGTCTGAAATCAGCATTGATGGCGCTGCGGATATTTCTTTCAGTGGATTTGATGAAGATGAATTGTCCATCAGCATTGACGGAGCGGCCAATATTGAAGGGTCCGAATCGAAAGTAGAGAAACTGAAGGTGGGTGTGGATGGAATGGGCAAGGTGGATTTAAGCGCTGTGCCGGCTGTTGATGCCCGTGTGGATTTGAACGGTGCCGGAAATATCAGGCTTCAGATGAACGGTGGTGTACTTGACGGCTCCCTTGAAGGTATGGGAAACATTATCTATTCGGGGATTGTTTCCGATGAAAAGATCCGCATAGACGGATTGGGGCGAGTGAGGGCTGAATAGGGAGCCCGAGTGGAGGTCATCCAAAAATGGGAAAAGCAGAAGAAATCATCAATCAACTAAAAAATCTGGACGCAACGGTAACGCGTCTGGGGCATATTGCCGCTCTTCTGGAGTGGGATCAGGAAACCTACATGCCCGAGGGTGCCGTGGAAGAACGGGCGTCGCAGTCCGCATTGATGGTAGGTCTGCACCATGAAAAAATCGTAGATGCCAGATGGGAAAACCTGTTTTCAGAGCTCGGATATGATGGGTCTGCTAACCCTGAAGGCTTCGATGATGTGGGCACCGCTTTTTTAAGAGAGTCCTATAAAAGATGGAAAAAGCAGACCAGAGTCCCCCGGAATCTTGTTGAAAATCTTGCAAGAGAAACTTCTCTGGCTCAGGCTGCCTGGGCCGGTGCCAGAAAAGCTGATAAATTTTCCGCCTTTGCTCCCAACCTTGAAAGTATAATCGGACTGGAGAAGGAGTACGCCGCGGCCATTGCCGATAATTCGGATGCAGATGCCTATGATACCCTTCTGGATGAGTATGAACCCGGTGCTTCCGCTGGTGAAATCAGCACAGTATTTGACGGACTTGCCGAGGGGTTAAGGATCTTGATGGATAAAATCCGCTCAGGAAATGCTCCTGAGACAGGCTTTCTTGAAAAGCCCTACGATATCACCCGTCAGGATGCCTTCGGGCAGAGAATCCAGAATTTTATGGGGTATGATATCCACCGGGGGCGGCTGGATTTAAGCGCACATCCCTTTACCACCACTCTGGGTCCCGATGATGTCCGGGTAACCACTCGCTACGATGAAAAACTTGTGCTTTCCGGGCTTTTCAGCAATATACATGAAGCCGGGCATGGTTTGTATGAGCAGGGGATAGGACAGAATCTGCGGAATACCCTGCTGGCCGATGGTACGAGCCTTGGGATTCATGAGTCCCAATCACGATTCTGGGAGAATACTGTAGGCCGTTCCATGGCATTCTGGGATCGTTGGTTTGATGATTTCAAGAACCTTTTCCCTGAAAATCTTGCAAATGTTGATGTCCGCTCTTTTTACCGGGCAGTTAATTCTGTTCAGCCCAGTCTTATCCGAGTGGAGGCTGATGAAGTAACATATTCCTTTCATATCATTATCCGTTTTCGTCTGGAACAGGCCTTGATTTCCGGTGATTTGAAGGTTGCCGACCTCCCCGGGGCCTGGAATGATGCTTACCGGGATCTGTTGGGTATAACTTCTTTGAATGATGCAGATGGATGTCTGCAGGATGTCCACTGGTCGGTGGGTCTTTTCGGTTATTTCCCCACTTACGCACTGGGCAATCTTTATGCTGCTCAATTCACCAGGGCGATGGAGAAGGATCTGGGTCCAATCCCCGCTCTTCTGGGCTCTGATCGGGCCGACGCGATTCTTAACTGGCTCCGAGAGAATATCCATGTTCATGGCCGGGTTTATTCTCCAGGTGACCTCTGCCGCCGGGTTACAGGTGAATCCCTCGATTCGGTGTATTTCCTCGACTACCTGAACGGTAAATATGCAGGGGTTTACGGCTTTTAGGCTTTCTTGACCTGTCTGCCTCTCACTGCCTATAGTGGGGCATGACATTGCCCAATAAGCTGACAATCAGTAGATTGTTTTCTGCTCCTCTTGTATTTCTTGCCTGGTACATTCCTATTCACCTCGGCTACTTTCCACGTCTGGGAATCCTCCTGTTGTGGGTATTATTTATGCTCAGTGAGATTACCGACATTCTGGACGGTCATTTTGCGAGAAGCCGGGGGCAGGTGAGTGATATCGGGAAGCTGATGGATCCCTTTTCCGATGTCTTTCTGAGAGTGACATACTTTACTTTTTTTGTGGGTTCCGGCCTGATGCCGGTATGGACCCTGGTAATCATACTGTGGCGGGAACTGGCCATCATGTTTATCCGCATGCTTCTGGCCCGGGAAGGGGTTGCCATGGCTGCCAATAAAGGCGGGAAGCTCAAGTCCCTTCTCTATTTTATCAGTGGGTTAGGTGGTCTTATTGCCCTTACCCTGCGTGCCTGGAGCCCTGAATCTCAATGGCTGGGAAAATCAGAACAGCTGAGTCGAATTCTTTTTATCGTTGCGGCATTGGCTTCGATTATTTCCTTTTCAGACTACTTCCGTTCCTACCTTAAAACAGATATTCATAAGAAGTTCATGTCCGAATAGTTTTTCCTCTTATTGCGTATTGACATTTTTCGGGGCATGACGTATTTTCTTTGAGCGCTTCGAAAGGGGTGCAACCGTCAGTCGGTTCCTGGCCAACCGTCTATAAGGTTCTTTAACAGTGCAATCAGTCTTGCGAAGCGGGACTGATATTGGAATAGGGAAGGGAAGAAAGAGACACGCAAGTGTTTGTGTTTTATCAGGTGAAGATCTGTTAGAGA
>DEIH01000034.1 GCA_002352375.1 Spirochaeta sp. UBA2779
GTCTGCCAGTGCTCTGCCGGTTTCCAACGTCAGCTGCTCCCCTGCCGGTGCAAATTCCCGGTATCGCCGGGCAATCAGCCTCATGGAAGCACCGTCCCAGTCTGATCCAACTATTCCCAGAGCCCGGAAGCCGGAGGCTAAAGCTGATGAATCACTTTCGTACTTCAGGCATTCAAGAATCAGATTTCTGGAACGGAAATCTTCGCTTTCGGCCAATAAAAGATAAGCTCTGCCCCGTACAGTGGGATGGGAGAGCAGGGACTCATCCTGAAGACTTACAGAACGGATTGTTCCTACAGAAACCAGATCTTCCAGCAGGAGATCTACCCATGGAAGTTCCTTCCGCATACTCCTGGAATCAGCATAGGATTCCAGCTCCTCGATTAATTCCATTCTTAGGGATATATCATCTGAAACCGCCATTTTCTCTCTGAAGAAGAATCCCGGATTTCGTCTGGCCTCCTGCCGATCCATGGATACAGGTTCTGAGGAAAAGGTTCCCGATCTCCGGGAACTCCCCCTGAACTGTCGCCAGCCGGCTCCGGGAGCTGTGGCCCTCCATGCGTAGAGTATCCAATCGCCACCACCGGCAATAAGGATGCCCTCATCACTGAGCAGAGGTTCGGCCAGAACAGATTTCCCCCTCAATTCTCCCGGAGGCAGTTCCGGATACACGATACGTATACCTCCGTCAGAGGCAGGAACAAATACCGTACCGCCTTCAGTGGCCGAGGGAGCCCCGCCACTGAGAGCTATACGCATCCTGTTCAATTCATTTCCCTGATTATCATAGTTAACCGCATCACCATTGGCCAGGAATACCCGGGCATACTCCCGCTCATCGGTGAGTATTGCAGAAACTCTGGACGAAGCAGGCCTGACTTCAAAATCAGGCTCCAGACTGATTAATTTGTCCATTGGATCCTCAAGAAGATTCTCTTCCCGGAAAACAGCCAGCCTTCCATCAAAACCTCCGGCCCAGATTCGACCGGATGAATCCATTGCCAGAACCGAAACAGCAGCTCTCATGGAACTCAGGGCTATTGCTTTTCCCCAGATATCAAGAACAACAATCCGGCCGTCGGTAAGAGGCATCCAAACCAGGCCATGAGAGCTGATTACCGGAGCCGCCGAAGCTTCGGCGCTTTCATCTATACTCCAGAGAATAACACCGTAACGGGAAACACAGACAATACGTCCTCCTACAAGCGGGATAACAACCCTGCCGTCCGGGGCGGCTGCCGGCAGTGAAGCCGCCTCAGCTCCCATACGGAGTTTCCAACGGCCGGTTCCCCCGGGGGTTACGGCAAAAAGCTCCTGACGGTCGTTCTGTACGTAAATGGTACCATCGGGAGCCACCAAAAGCATTGAACGCAGCCTCCCCCCGGGACGGTAAATCCAGTTTGATTCACCACTCAGTGGATTCAGACTGTGCAGAGCTCTGTCATCGGCAACAATGTAAACATCACCTCCCGGTCCCTGAGCGGCAAAGGCGTTGATTTCACCCCCGAGAGCCCTGCGCCAGAGAGGATCGGTATCAATCGATGTTTCTTCAGCAATGGATAACTGAAGGCCGGCAATAAATAGAAAAAAAAGAACCGGCACAAAACGAATACCCTCAGAATGCATCATATTACAAGCCGGGCCACCGTCTCCACATGAGCTGTCTGAGGTGAAAGATCGAACACCCCGTAATCGGTTAATTTATAGCCTGCAGCTCTGAGCTCTTTGATATCCCGGGCCTGGGTAACCGGGTTACACGAGACATAAGAGATTTGAGGAACTTTAAGCCTGGAAAGTACTTTTCGTATCGACGGTGATAAGCCGGTGCGCGGCGGGTCAACGATAATAAAATCAGGCTTGGGCTCAATTCTCCTTCGGGTATAATCCTCAAGGGATACCGGGTGGAAGGTACCGCTTTTACCCACATGCTGTTTCCAGTACTTTTTGGTTCTTTTATCCCGGTCTACACCCACAACCGTTTCAAAACAATCAGCAAGAAAGGCTCCGAAGAGCCCCACACCTCCGTAGAGATCCATTCCACAGCTGTGTCCCGCATTCTCGGCATCTTTAATGGCAAAATCGATGAGATCTGCCAGAGGGTACATGTTGGATTGAAAGAACGCCTCCGGGGGGAAATTGAAAGTTTTACCCTTAATCACCGCATGGGCCTCGGGGTTGATACCGGCTGTCCAAAAGTCCCTGTTATCACCGAAAACAACCGGACTGGCACCGTTTTCCAATTCATCAGGAGGAGAAGAGAGAAAACGATTCACCCCGGAGGTGGCCACCGGACAGAAAGGTACAGGAACAATCCGATTAGAACCCGTAGAATGAAAACTGGCGTTACCGTCGGAAAGAATCGTCGGCCGAATCCTGGCACGGTAAGACTCAGGGGGAGACGAGGTTATACTGAAATCAGGAATCTCATCATCAGAAAACCCTCCCTGACGGATGAGGGCCTCCCTGGAAAAGGAAGCCTTGGATTCCAGCTGGACATTGTAGGCAATATGCTGCCAGCTGCAGCCTCCGCATTCCCCGAACAACGGACAGAAAGGAGTTTGACGGTCGGAAGAGGCCTCAAGAACTTCAGGTACCCCGGTTTTCATCCAGCCTTTCTTCTGATCGACGATCACAGCCTTTACTCGTTCCCCGGGAAGAACTCCTGGAATAAAAACAACCTGGCCGTCCAGACGGGCCAGACCGTCCCCCCCGGGTATCAGTTTTTCAATTGTTACTTCAATTTCATCTTTTAACATTGTTATTCACTATATGCCGTTGAAGCACCGAAGGAAACTAGCGTAAACAAGGTATTTCATATAAGATAAAAATATCTTAATTAAAGTAAGACCATTTATGAGGCCAATATGACCCGTATTTCACAGCACGCAAAGAAACTATCAGCAAGTATTCCAACCATCCGCCGGCTCCCTTCTTATCTGCAGGTGGTAAAACGATATAAGTCGGAAGGCTTTACCGTTATCTCAGGGACAGTCATTGCTGAAGAACTGGAACTGGAAGCCATACAGGTGCGCAAAGATCTTGCTGTTACCGGGATAGTAGGGAAACCCCGGGTTGGTTATCCGGTTGTTGAACTTATTTCTGCAATTGAAAAATTTCTGAATTGGGATCGTGGCTGCCGGGCCATCGTAATCGGTGCAGGAAACCTGGGATCGGCTCTGATGGGCTATCAGGAACTGAAAGACCATGGCCTTACACTAATAGCAGCCTTTGATATGTCCATAGACCGAATCGGCCCCAGGGACAATGCCCCGACAGTATATCCCATGAATGAAATGCCGGATATTGTGGCCAAGAAAGAAGCTAAACTGGCCATACTCACTGTCCCTGCCAAAGTGGCTCAGGAAGTCAGTGATAATCTGGTGGCTGCCGGTATCAGAAGAATCTGGAACTTTACCAATGTCAGACTCCGAGTGCCTGAAGGTGTACTGGTGATGCAGGAAGATCTCTCATCAGGCTATGCTGTTCTAACAGTGCTCCGGGGAGTTGACGGCTAAAAGAGACGGGAAATCCAATCCCGTCGATCATCATCAGAAACCTGGAGAAAGAATATGAAGAAAAGTTCTTTCCCGGGTTTTTTATATTTTAAGACGCTCATGGTGACCGCCGTAAAGCTTATCCCGCAAAGCGGCTACATTTTCATTCTCAAGATACGCTTCAAAAGTCATTCGGCGGTCTATTACACCGCCCGGCGTAAACTCAAGAATCCGGTTGGCAATAGTATTTATAAACTGATGATCGTGACTGGCAAATATAACAACACCGGAAAAATCGATTAAACCATTATTCAGACTGGTGATGGATTCAAGATCCAGGTGACCAGTAGGATCGTCGAGTATCAGTACATTAGCAGCACTGAGCATCATCTTCGCAAGCAGGCAGCGAACTTTTTCTCCACCGGAGAGTACCTTAACTTTTTTCAGAGATTCATCCTGGGTAAAGAGCATCCGACCCAGGAAACCCCGTATATAGGCTTCATCCTGTTCCTCTGAGTATTGACGGAGCCACTCCGTCATGTTCATATCGTTATTGAAAAATTCTGTATTATTTTTCGGGAAGTAATCGAACTTAGTGGTTACCCCCCAGTTATGACTGCCTTCATCGGCCTCATCCTCCTCGGAAATAATATCCATGAAGGCTGTTTTTGCCATATTATCAGGGCCGACAAATCCGATTTTATCACCGGCTTGTACATTCAGATCCCATTTACTGAAAAGCTTCTCCCCATCGAGTTCTTTCCCGAAGTTTTCCACTTCCAGAACTATTTTACCCAGATCTCTTCCCGGAGTAAAACCGCAGAAAGGGAAACGCCTTGAGGTGTGGGGAAGGTTATCAAGGTCGAGTTTCTCCAGTTCCTTCATGCGGCTGGTAGCCTGTTTGCTTTTTGAAGCATTAGCACTGAAACGCTGGATAAATGATTTCAATTCCGCAGCCCGGGCTTCGGCTTTTTTATGCTGATCTTTCTGCTGCCTGGCCATAAGTTGACTGGCCTGCTGCCAGAAAGAATAGTTTCCGGCATAAATACTGATTTTGCTGTAATCGATATCGGCAATATGGGTACACACCTTGTTCAGAAAATGCCTGTCATGACTGACTACAATCACGGTGTTATTGAACTTGAGAAGAAAATCCTCCAACCATCTGATCGATTCAATATCAAGATGGTTTGTCGGCTCATCAAGAAGAAGGATATCCGGATTACCGAAAAGAGCCTGCGCTATAAGAACCCGGACTTTTATATCCTCCTCCACATCCGCCATGAGCTTGTCGTGCATATCTCCATTGATACCCAGGCCCGCCAGCAGTGTCGCCGCTTCACTTTCAGATTCATATCCGCCCATTTCAGCAAAATCACCTTCAAGTTCGGCAACTCTCATGCCCTCTTCATCAGTCATATCAGCTTTGCCGTAAATTTCTTCCCGCTCTCTCATCACCTCATAGAGCTTGGTGTAGCCTTTGATAACCGTATGTAGAACAGAATACTCATCAAAGGCGTTCCGGTTCTGTGCCAGAACAGCCATTCTCATTCCCGCTGGAATGTAAACCTGTCCTGAATCATAGTCCTGCTCACCGGAGAGTATTTTCAAAAAGGTTGATTTACCCGATCCATTGGCCCCGATCAGACCGTAACAGTTGCCCGGGGTGAATTTGATACTGACATCTTTAAAAAGCAGACGTTTTCCGAATGATAGGCTGATATCCGAGACACTGAGCATAGAATGATTCTCCGTTCTGAACTTGAAGATAAGGCTTTGGCCGGTAATTGAATTATCATGGACATAGAGAGGGAGTCAAGAGCAAAGAACCCAGCGATTGCTACTCCAATGCTGCCAGAAAGCCCTGCATCTCATCCTCTGCTTCCCGAACAAAACGCTTTTTCAACTCTTCCAAAGTCAATGTGGAAAATTCTCCAAAAGAACAGGAAGCATCAGAATCTATATCCCTCTCATACCTGATATGGGTGGATTGATACAGAGCAAGGCGTTTTTCGGGATGAATCCCGAATTCCAGTATGGCCCTGGCACCTGCCCTGAGCAGTTCCAGTTTAACCACCAGATCTTCTTCGGAATCAACCGACCACACCCCCAGATAAATCGGATTGCTGTCGATATTCACATCGCCTACAAACTCTCCCCGGAGCAGTTTTGTCCGGTCCCCTCCCAGGTAGGGAGCAAAGTCCAGATGTTCTGCCAGTTTTCTATCAGTAGCCAGAAATCTCCTGGTGGCAGGATTCATTGTAAAAATAATCACCTTGTCCACCGACTGTCCGTAACTCTTGAAAAAAGCACCCTGATACTCATTCACATCAACATGGGTGGATATTTTCTTTTTATACCGTTGAATACTTCTTGCTGTGGCGGAGAGCCAGGCATTCAGTGCCTGATGGTCTCCCTTCCAATGACTCACCTGAGATTTGAACTCAACCTCGTCCATTCTACCCTGGAAGTAGGAAAGAACAACCCGGTACAAATCCCTGATATTATGCTGTCGGCTGAAGCGTTCCAGAAGTTCAAAAACAAATATCTCCTTTTTACGGATACGCCATATAGCCGTTATTACCTCAGTGCGGTCAGTTTCTCGAGTAATTTCAATTTCTTCCTGTAAACCCTGAAGTTCATAAAAACGTCTCTGCAGAGATGTAAAGGCCTTTGTAAGCCCGATGGCCGATCGTTCAAATCGTATAATCCATTCCGTGCCATGCCCGAGTTTACTGTGGATATCAAGTCGTTTTGTTCCAAAGGTACTCCAAACCTGAGCGGTACCGAATCCTTCACCTTTTCCATCAGCTTTGGTTGACTGTCCGATAAACGCCGGCTTCCCTTCAGTATCCGTTACCAATAGCTCAGGGGGGATTCCAGCCCCATTATCCTCAATATGAAGGGTAACAAACCCCTCATTCTCGTCTTTGAGAGATATGGAAAGTCTACCGGGACGGTTGCAGTCGGCCATTGCATCAATTGCATTTGAAGCCAGATTAACCAGAGCCCGGCCGATGTTCAGCCAATGACCGAGTACCATTGGTTTGGTAGCCGAAAGATGAATATTCAGATTCACACTCTCCCGGCTGGCCTCAATGTAGGGAACAAGGCGTTCAAGAATGAGATCCTGCAGATTAACCTCATGGGCCATGGACATGGAATCCCGATACATATTCAGCATATTCACCAAAGTGGTGGTTTCCCGATTTATATCTTCAATGATTCGTCCGGCATTCTCCGGTGCCAGAGCATTCACCATGGCATTGAGGGAACTGAGCGTTTTACGTGCATCGTGCCGGGTTTTTCCTATTTCATCTGCCGCAGGTGTTTTCCGCTCTTCCCCTCCTACCCTGTCAAGTACCACTTCACGTACGGCATTCAGCTTGTGATACACCATATTGCGGTAAACGATACTATCCTCGGGTACAAATCCCTTGTTCCGGAAAAATTCCACAGTATCGTGCTGTTTTTCCCAAACGTAGAGATAAAGATGTGACTTCTCGGGTATATTTGCCGCTAAATATTCAATAAAAGCTGTCCCGATCCCCCGGCCCCGGCCGTAGGGACTGGTTACCAGCTTATAAATAAGAAACTCCGACCCGTCAGTTGAAACATAGGTAAGAATATAACCCAGGATTTCCCCTTCTTCGGTCCAGACATAGCTGTGCTCGGTGTCTTTCTGAGCGTTGGGATCGCTAATGTAGGGAGAAGGAATAATAAATGTATCAATATTCAAAAGGGGGTTGATTCGAATCCGTTCTTCAATTCTTGGGGTAAGGAGCTGTATCGCATCATCTTGCTGCATATTCTATCAGTATAACTGAAAAACCGGTGGTTTTCAGTTATTCAACTTATCCCAGGTCCTCATCCCTGTGGTTTCACCTCAAAACGCCGGAAAACAGCATCATTAGCACGAACCCGTCTGGAAACAGGTACGGCAATACGATCACCCTTTTTCGCTGATAAAACCGCATTATGGTCGATTTGAATTGATTCAACATCCACAGAGAGATTTCCGGTGGTAGGCCCTTGAATCAGCAGCTCATCCCCGATTACGAAAGAGGCACCCTGTACTTTGATTTCAGCAACCCCGACTTTTCGGAAATAATTAACAACGATACCCACGGTTTCCTTGCGCTTGAGTGCCTGGCTGTTAGGGGTTTTCGCCCAATCCCCCACTGGCCGTCCCATGTAGTAACCATCTGAAAAATCCCGATTGAACACAGTCCGCAGTTCATCGGTGAGGCTGGATTTAAGCCCACTGAACTCTATCTGATCGGTTTTACCGTTCCTCTCGAAATAGAAATCGATGGCTTTACGGTAAGCACCGACAACTGTAGAAACGTACTCCGGGCTCCTCATCCGCCCCTCTATTTTCAAAGAAGCCACCGGAGACTCCAGTATCCTCTCAAAAAAGGGCATTGTGCACATATCTTTGGGGCTCATAACATAATCCTGACCTATTTCATACTCATAGTCACCTTCAACATCGATAATCCGGTATTTTCGCCGGCAGGGCTGCAAGCAGGCCCCGCGGTTCCCCGACTCTCCGCTGACAAGTTCAGACATGAAGCACCGTCCGCTGACAGACACACACATGGCACCGTGGATGAAGACTTCAAGTTCTATCCGGGATGCTTCTTCTCCCAGTTCTTCTTCAAGATTCAGATAGATTCTCTGCAGATGTTCCAGAGAACATTCTCTGGCCAACACAAAACGGCGGATACCGCTCTTTCTGTAGTACTGAAGAATAGCTCTTGAATTACTCACAGAAGCCTGGGTGGATAGATGTACCTCAAGGTTACGCTGTAAAGCTGCATCAATAACTGCAAAATCCCAACAGATTACCGCATCAATACCAGCTTCTAAGGCCTTATCGAGGGTAGACTCCAACAGAGGAAACTCCGTTTCATACACAATTATATTAATGGCCAGATAAGCCCGGGCACTGTATTCATGACAGAGAGAAACTACACCGGCAATATCGTCCGGGCTGAAATTACGTGCACGTTTTCGCATATTGAAGGCCCCGGCACCGAAATAAACCGCATCGGCTCCGGCGTCCAATGCCGCTCTTAAGGATACATCATCCCCAGCAGGAGCCAGTAATTCCGGTTTTTTCATCGAGAGCTCTCAAGGGCTTTAATCAGGGAAGATATCCATCGCGATAGAGTTACAGACGAAAGCCGGGCAATTTCCAGCACCCTCTGGTGAGAATGCTTTACCTTCTGAATCCCGGTGGCCATGTTGGTGATGCAGGCAATAGCAAAACATTCAATCCCCGCATAATTTGCTGCAATGGTTTCTGAAACTGTAGACATACCCACGGCATCCGCACCCATGCGTCCAATACTCCTGATTTCTGCAGCAGTTTCATAATACGGTCCCTGAAATCCGGCATAGACACCCCGGGAATACTCAATTCCCAGATTATCAGCAACTTTTTCAGCCAGTGATATTATCTCCAGACTGTATGGTTCACTCATATCCGGAAAGCGGGGTCCAAGTCTTTCATCATTAATACCTATCAGGGGATTATCCGATACCAGATTGATAAAATCATCAATTATCATCAGAGTTCCCGGGGAAAAATCATTATTGATTCCTCCGCATGCGTTTGTAATTACCAGTTTTTTTACGCCGAGAAATTTCATTAAAAAAACGGGGAAAGCAATCTGCCTCATAGAATAACCTTCATAATAATGAGGCCGCCCTTCCATCATCATTACCGGCGTTCCGTGAAGACTGCCGAATAAAAGTCGACCTGCATGACCTGCTACCGTTGAGAGAGGAAAATGAGGAATGTCTTTGTAGGGAATAACAACAGGGGTTTCCAGTTGATCGCTTAAAGTACCCAGACCCGATCCGAGAATTATGGCTATCTCTGGTTTCCCGGATATCACGGATTGTATAAAATCAGTGGCTTCAATCAGTTTTTCGTACAGCATTTCCATATTCTTTTTTGAATTTTTAACGTCTGGACCAGAACGATGGTGTTAAGAGTATAAGTACTGTATATACTTCCAATCTCCCGGCAAGCATAGCTCCACTGAGCACCCATTTCACAAAGGGATTGTAGAATGCATAATTCATCGTCGGACCGACTTTGCCGAACCCCGGGCCGATGTTGCCAACAGTTACCAAAGCGGTGGTGAATCCTGTGGTGATATCGGCTCCAAAAATACTGACAACAATGGTTACCACCATCAGACAGAGCAGATACAGCAGAATGAAACCACTGACCGCATAGAGGAAATCTTTTTTTACCGGCTCACCATTAATCCGGACACGGAAAATCCCCCGGGGGCGGGACATGTACCTCATTTCATTAAGTGCCAGTTTGAATAAAGCGACAATTCGAATCACTTTGGGACCACCACCGGTTGAACCTGAACAGCCTCCGACAAACATCAGAAAAAACAACACACCCTTGGCTGCCATTGGCCAGAGATCGAAATCTGCCGTGGCATAACCGGTTGTCGTAATAATCGAAGCAGCCTGGAAACCGGCAAATCTCAAAGCCTTGCCAAAACCGCCATAGGTATCCAGCAATGAAATCGTAATAATCAGCACTGAGATACTAAAAATACCCAGATAAACTTTGAACTCTGTATTCTTGAAAATATCTCTGATATCTCCATTGAGAAGTTTATGATAAAGACCGAAATTCATTCCGGCCATAATCATAAAAATCGTTATAACCCAATCGATATATCCGGAATTATAAGCACCGACACTGGCATTTCGAGGTGAAAACCCACCCGTAGCCAGAGTACCGAAAGTGTGGGTAAGTGCATCAAATAAATCCATTCCCCCTAGCATGAGTAAAACAGTTTCAAGCACCGTCAGTCCCAGGTACAGATACCAGAGAATCTTTGCTGTCTGGGTTATTTTAGGAGCTATTTTATCAAGAGTCGGTCCCGGGGACTCCGCTCGGACCAGCTGCACACCACCCACCCCTAAAAATGGCAGTATGGCAACTGTGAGAACGACTATCCCCATTCCCCCGAGCCAATGAGTAAGGGAACGCCAGAACAGTATTGAGCGTGGAACAGATTCAATTACGGTAAGAATCGATGCCCCGGTAGTTGTAAAACCACTCATGGTTTCAAAAAAAGCATCTGTATAAGAGGGAATAGCACCGGACAGGACAAAAGGCAGTGCTCCGACTGCAGAGGCGGCAATCCAACTCGCCGTTACCATTAAAAAACCTTCACGGGTTCTCAAATGATGCTTCGTACCGTTTTTCGGTCTGGAGACCAACCAGAGAACAGTGCAGAGAATTATGGTAAATAAAATTGTAAAACCGAAGGCCTCTGCAGAAACGATATCCCCGTTATATATGGCAATCCCCGCTGGAAGGAGCATGAACAGTGATATGAGTATCAGCAGCAGGCTGACGATGTGCAGTACCGGTGAGAAACGGATCATGATCCGGAAACCGCTTCCTCAAGTTTCTTAACCGCTTCCTGGGGAGTTATAACCATCAGGCGATCCTGTTCAGTGAGCATAAGATTGCCATCGGGAAGCAGGTATTCACTATCTCTGTTCACCATGAGGATTAAGCTGTTTTTCGGTAATTTCAAATCTCGGATAAGCTTTCCCACCAATGAAGATTCATTATCCAGCAAAAAATCAATAATTTCAAAATCACTTCCGGCAATTGTATGAACGCTTCGGACATTACCTTTTCTCAAAATACGGAGAATACTGTCCACCATTGTATCGGTAACACTGACAGTGACATCAACTCCCATCTCTCTGGCTATACTGACATATGCGGCTTTACGAACCAGGGCGATTGTCCGGCTTACTCCATGATTTCTGGCGTGCATAGCACTGACAAGATTCAATTCCTGATTGCCCGTAGCGCTGACAAGCAGATCGTATCCTTCAAGGATTCCTGAATCAGAAATCTCCTCATCAGATATATCGGCGTTGGTTATCAGTGCAGAGGGATAACTCTCGGCAAGCTCACGCCCAACTGCATAATCCCGCTCTATAAAATGAACACTGCGGTTCGTCGGTTTCTTCTTCAGACGTCCGATAAGCTTGGAAAGTGCACCCGGAGATGTACCGGCATCATGATCTTCACCCTGTCCCAGCAGATAGTCGGCAACATACCGGCCAATCCTGCCACCTCCGGCAATTGCAATCCTCTTAAGTTCACGCCGGCGCAGACCTGCAGCAGTAATTACGGCATCTGTACCTTCTGCAGCCGCTATTATATAAATTACATCCTGGGCAAGAACCATGGTTTCGCCCACAGGAATAATTGACGTTCCGTCTCTTATAATCAAAGGAAGCAAAAAATCACCTGTAAGAGACTTTCGAATATCCATCACCACCCGGCCGGCAAGATTACAGCCGGGATCTATTGTTATAGAGGTCATTATAAGGCCCGAATCAGCGAAGAGGTTAACAGTTCCCACCGCACCTCTTTCCAGAGAGCGTATAACAGCCCGGGCCGCTTCAATTTCAGGATTAATCACATGATCGATGCCGTATAGACGATGCCTTACCATCCGGCTGGTTGAATAGGCCACATTACGCACCCGGGCCACAGTAACCGGATCGGAATACTCCGCTGCAACCAGAGAGCATGCAATCATGTTGATTTCATCAGACTCTGTGATACTGACAAAAAAGTCTGCATGCTCTATCCCCGCTTTCTTGAGAACAGGTACGCTGTTGCCTTCACCGGTAACTACCCGGCAGTCCAGACGGTCTGCAACACGTCGGGCCTCCTCCGGATTCCGCTCAATAATTGTTACTTCTTTACCTTCGCTGATCAACTGACGGGCCAACCGCCAACCGACAAGTCCGGCACCTAGAATGATTACATTCATCGCCAGAAAGCCTAACCCGTCTGATACCTGATTGTCGAGGTGCTTTTTCTACAGAAAGAAAACAACAAAAAAATAGGAACAAAAAAACCGCCCCGATTTCCCGGAGCGGTTTTGATACAGCTAACCTGCCGACTAAAAAAGAAAGACTACTTTGCGGCAATAACAGCCTGAGCTGCAGCAAGTCTGGCAATAGGTACACGGTAAGGTGAACAGGAAACGTAATTCAGCCCGGCTTTATAGCAGAAGGCAATGGATTCAGGATCGCCGCCATGCTCACCGCAGATACCGGTTTTCAGCATTGGTTTCACACTTCGGCCCTTGGCAACACCCATTTCCACAAGCTGTCCGACACCGACGGTATCAAGAGTCTGAAAGGGGTCGTCTTTAAGAACTTTCTTTTCAACATACTCAGGAACGAAACTACCCACATCGTCCCGGCTGTAACCAAAAGTCATCTGAGTTAAATCATTGGTACCAAAGGAATAAAAATCAGCATGCGGTGCAATGAGGTTTGACGTCAACGCGGCTCTGGGAATCTCAATCATGGTTCCGATCAGGTATTCAACCTTCACATCAGTTTCAGAAAGAACCTTGTCAATAACCTTCTGAGCATTAGCTCTGAGGAGTTCAAGCTCAGCGGTTGTTCCCACCAGAGGAATCATAATTTCAGGATGTACCGAGACTCCGTTCTTCGCTACGGCTACAGCAGCCTTCATGATGGCCTCAACCTGCATATTGTACACTTCCGGATAGGTAATACCCAGGCGGCAGCCCCGATGACCGAGCATTGGATTGAGTTCCTGCAAACCTTCAACTCTTTTAATCAGTTTATCAGCATCTTTACCCAACTCTGCAGCTAGTGCCCGCACTTCAGCTTCACTGTGAGGAACAAACTCATGAAGAGGAGGATCCAGAAGCCGTACAGTAACCGGTTTACCGTCCATCGCTTCAAAGATTCCCCTGAAGTCAATAATTTGAAGTTCCAGGATGGGTTTAAGGGCTTCCAGACGTTCATCCAAGCTGTCGGCCACAATCATGCGGCGGAAGGGAATGAGTTTACTCTCTTCAAAGAACATATGCTCAGTCCGGGTAAGTCCTATACCCTCGGCGCCGAATTCCACAGCTTTTCGGGCATCTTCAGGGAGATCAGCATTAGTCCGCACCATAAAACCGTCAGCTATGCCCTCTCGTTTAGCGGCATGGCGAATTTCATCTGCCCAGGAGAGGAGAACATTCAGTTCGCCGCTGATTTCAGCCTGTTCCAGTTCCACAGCACCGGCATAAACCTCGCCGTCAGAACCATCCAGAGATACAAAATCTCCTTCTTTGTAGACGGTTCCACCTACATTGAAGCTTTTAGCTTTCTCATCAATCACCACAGCCTTACAGCCGGCAACACAGGGAGTTCCCATGCCCCGGGCAACAACAGCCGCATGGCTGGTCATGCCTCCAGTAGCAGTAAGGATACCTTCAGCAACATGCATACCCCCGATATCCTCAGGGCTGGTTTCCCGGCGGACAAGAACTACTTTCTCACCCCGGGCCACCCAGGCTTCAGCATCTTCGGCAGTAAAAACAACCTTACCCACGGCTGCACCAGGAGATGCCTCCAGGCCTTTGGCGATTACTTTAAGATTTTTCTTCAACACAGGTGAAATCATGGGATGAAGAAGTTGATCTAACTGATCAGCTGTTACCCGGGAAACGGCGGTTTCTTTATCGATCATCCCTTCGTTCACCAGATCCACCGCCACTTTTACAGCGGCCTTACCTGTGCGCTTACCGTTACGGGTTTGAAGGAGAAAGAGAACTCCATCCTGAATGGTGAACTCCATGTCCTGCATATCTGTATAATGATTTTCCAGACGCTCTTTCACATCAAAGAGCTGCTTGTATATATCAGCATTGGCATCTTCAAGAGAGGTTAAGGGTTTGGGAGTCCGGATACCGGCAACAACATCTTCACCCTGGGCATTCATAAGATACTCACCGTAGAAGTAATTTTCTCCGGTAGAAGGATCCCGGCTGAAACAGACACCTGTTCCTGAAGTCTCAGACCAGTTTCCGAAAACCATAGACTGAACAGTAACAGCGGTTCCCAGAAGGTCGCCGATTTTGTTGATGTTTCTATACTTTATGGCTCTATCGTTGTTCCAGGATCCAAATACTGCATCAATGGCACCCCAAAGCTGTTCTTTAGGATCCTGAGGAAAGCTTTTACCGACACTTTTCTCATAGACGGCCATATAACCATCTACAACTTTTTCAAGGTCTGCAGCATCCAGATCCACATCATTTTCAACACCTTTAGACTTTTTGACAGCATTCAAAGCTTCCTCAAAGTCATGATGGGCAACACCCATAACAACATCACCGTACATCTGAATAAAACGGCGGTAGGCATCCCAGGCAAATCGGTGGTTACCGGTATTTTTTGCAATCCCGGCAACAGCTGCAGCATTCATTCCCAGATTGAGAACGGTATCCATCATTCCCGGCATTGAAACTGCGGCTCCGGATCTGACAGAGACCAGAAGCGGATCGTTGGGGTTACCAAGAGTTTTTCCCATTTCCTTCTCAAGCAGAGCCAGATTTTTCATAACCTGTGTCTTAACTTCCGCGGAATGAGACCGGTTATTCTTGTAATACATATCACAGGCTTCTGCTGAAATGGTAAAGCCCGGAGGCACCGGGATACCCAGGTTAGTCATTTCCGCCAGATTGGCGCCCTTTCCGCCCAGAATTTCCTTCATCTGGGCCTTTCCTTCCGCTTTTTCGCCGCCAAAATAGTAGACGTACTGTTTACTCATAAGTTTACTCGCTTTCTATTCGATTTAACTCTTGAAAATTAACCCTTTGCCATCGCTATGTCAACGAAACACACTTTCTACACATTATTAATCAAAAAAAACCCGGTATATCCTGCTGGATAAACCGGGTTTGATTCTTTAAGTTATGCGGCCATGTAGTCCTTGAGCAGCTGACTCCTGGAAGGATGCCGCAGCCGGTCCAGAGCTTTCTTCTCAATCTGCCGGATACGCTCCTTGGTAAGGTTGTATCGATCTCCGATTTCTTTAAGTGATAGAGGTTTTCTATCTCCAAGACCGAAGCGGTGCCGTAGTATATCCGACTCTTTATCGGTAAGAGTTCCCAAAATAGATTCTATATCCTCTGAAAGGGATAGCATCAGAGCCTGTTCATCGGGACCTGAATTAGCACTATCTTCGATAAAATCACCCAGATTGGAAGAATCTCTTTCATCATATACCGGGGATTCAAGGGATACCAGTTCTCGACTGATGGCTTGAAGATCAGTCACATCGCTCTCTTTAATACCGGTAAGTCTGGCAATTTCAGAATCACTTGGATCCTCTCCCATCTCGGTAAGCATTGCTTTTCTGGTTTTTTCAATTTGAACCAGTTCGTTGGCACGATTCAGCGGAAGACGGATCATTCTGGATTTTTCGTATATAGCCTTGAGAATTGCCTGACGAATCCACCAGACGGCATAAGAAATGAAATGGTAGCCCTTATCCGGATCGAAACGTTCAATAGCATTCATCAGACCGATATTACCTTCACTGATGATATCATCAAGGGGCAAACCCTGATTCTGATATTTTTTGGCAACATTGACTACAAAGCGAAGATTCGCTTCGATGAGTTTTGCTTGAGCAGCCTTATCGCCGGTAATAGCTTTTCTGGATATTTCATCTTCCTGATCCCGGGTGAGCAGGGGGATTTTGTTAATCTCTTTAAGGTAGAGGGACAGTGTTGAATCATCGTCGTACTTCATAAATGCCTCCTGCCCGATATTTAGCAAATAATATGCCAAAAAGAATATTAAGGTTTTAATTTGTTGTTAGATAATAATTTAAAAATATATCATCCGGAATTTGAACAAGTAGAGTAACAAAATACTATAGATTTTATATTTATATAGCCATGAATGCGTCATGTTGACCCATTACCGTGGATAACTGGAGAAACAGTGTCAAAATGACCCAATCAATCCAATTACATATCCAAAGTGGGACTTGAAGCTACGGCAATAATCTGTTCACCCAGCCTCTGACCCCTGATAAAATCCACCGGGATGCAGCGTAAACCCACATCAGCAACAAAGGTGGGAAAGCAGATTATCGTCGTTACATATATCGCTTCCCGACCGACACTGCTCAGATTATCCAACTGCCCTGAGGAACGAAGTTCCACCCAGGCATCCTGAATCATTGAAAGAACAGCATCATGTTCCGGTAATCCGGAAAAACGCCGAGATGGGCGATTCCCAAGATACCGTGCAACCTGAATTGAGAAAAACAGCCGCGTTTCTTCGGTGAAATCAATATTTGTTTTCCCGGAAGCTTTCATAAAGGACAAGATACACATTGAATTTCAGTAAGGCAAATATATATCTATTAATGTTTTTACTTGACCCCACCTCCCCCCTTTCCGTATATTCATTTCGGGCGATATCAGTTACCGATTCAAACCGGGAACTGTTCGCTACTATACATTGATTTCGAGAGGATTCAAGATGACCATCAAACCTCTGCAGGACCGAGTCCTGATCAAGGTTGAGGAAGCAGAAACAAAGACTGCATCCGGCCTTTACATTCCAGACACCGCCCAGGAAAAAACCCAGACAGGCAATGTTGTTGCCATCGGTGATGACAAAGAGATGATTTCCGTTAAAGTCGGTGACAAAGTGATGTACGACAAGTATGCCGGCACCACTGTCAGTATCGACGATAAGGATCATCTTATTGTCAAAAGCTCGGATATACTTGCTATCGTCGACTAAAAAGTCCCCGAGAGTATTTGTCCGTTAAAAAGGGCCTTATTCCCAAGGGGATAGGGCCTTTTTTACTTATCTCTCAGAGCCTTTACATATTGAAGGCGCTGATAGAAGGCATTTTTTTTATCATCTTCGTGACTTAAAAGACTCTGAAAGTCTGAAAGTTTTGAATAGTTGTGATTCTCCATCCAGACTGTGAGATCTGAAATAACCTTTCCAATAACTTCAAGACCTTCACGGTAGAGAACGCTGCAGAACTGAGCGGCATTTCCTCCGGCTAAGAGAACCTTGATAAGATCTGAAGCATCATAAACGCCTGTAGAGGCAGATATATCAAGTTCTGTAATATCTGAGAGTATACCGATCCACCGGAGCACTGGTCCGAACTCTTCTTTGGCGGATAGAGAATTTCCGGATTTAAAACTCAGCTCCTCAATATCAATATCAAATTTATAGTAGCGATTAAAGAGTGTCAGACTGTTAGCTCCTGCCTGACAGATACGGTTTGCCAGGTGCGGCAGAGCCGAATAATTCTGACCTATTTTTACAGCCAGTGGCAGTTTAACTGTTTTTCGGGCCAGCTTAACCATGTTCACCAGGATATTTTCTATGTCTTTCGCACTGGTCTTCTGATCCAGTGCGATAGGGGAAAGATTCAATTCAATGGCATCGGCACCGACGTTTTCAATACGTTCGGCATAATCAGTCCACCACTTATCCGAATAACAGTTAAGACTGGCAATCACTGGAATATCTACAGCCTGAACACTCTCCTCAACCAAAGACAGA
>DEIH01000071.1:0-496 GCA_002352375.1 Spirochaeta sp. UBA2779
CGAGCGGGAACCTTCTTCATCAGAGCGTACTCCGACAATTACTCCGGTATAGGCTTCAGTATCTTTATCAACCTGGTATTCATCGGCTTCATGATTGAAGCGGTAACGAGTCCATTCTCCATTGAGAGTATGTTTTAATGCTTCGGCTTTAAGCAGACGGCAACAGGTAATTCTATCGGCATTACCATCGGGGAAGGTCTGTTTGGCTTCAAGAGCCGTTTTATTCTCCCCGTAAACCATGGGAAGTTTCCACTCCCTGGTTAAACGATCCCGATACTCAATCATCTCCGGAATTTTAAAATGAGTATCGATGTGAACAAGGGGGAATGGTACATGACCATAAAACGCTTTACGGGCCAACCAGAGTAGAACGGTAGAGTCCTTCCCGATCGACCATAACATACACATATTCCGGAAATTTGCATAAGCTTCCCGTAGTATGTGAATGCCGAGACTTTCTAACTGTGTGATTTGATCCATAGATTTAGAATGCTGC
>DEIH01000071.1:709-2598 GCA_002352375.1 Spirochaeta sp. UBA2779
TGATTTTGATTGATTAAATATTCATTCAGATTATTCCAGGGGAATATTCGAAGCAAATTGCGGGGGTGTCAAGTAAAGGAAATCCCGCCCGAAAGCTTTCTCCCTGTTTAAAAATGACAATTCATCCTTCGAAGAATCAAAAAGATGCTCTTCCGGGTATAAAGGCAAAGAAAGCCGGCGGGCAAGAATCAACCCCTCTCCCAACGGCAGAGACAGGTTTCTTTTCATCCCTTTGGGACGATGGACTCCGAATTCAAACTGAATCTGTGGTATACCCTCATCACCAACATTAATTATTCCACGAAGAGGAGGCCTGCTTTCCAGAAGGTTTCCAAGCCAGGCTGCAGCACTGCAATCAGCTTCTCCTGCATAGTCTCTGATAAGAATCTCGGCATTAAAAGGATCAACTGAAACTGTAATAAACTCAGCGCTATCAGGGTCGTCAAACACAACAACCGGCAGTCCCTGCTGCCCTTCCAACGCCACTCCAATGATACGTATCACACACTTTTTATATTTAAGAGACATCAAGTTGTAGTATATCGCAGCATGGATGAAAAACAATGTAAGTTGACACCCAACTATGCTCACTCTAGACTTCAGATAATTCAGGCGGTAGATTGATAATGTCGGGCTTTTTACATGACACTGTTTTTCAAAATATCCGGGACTACATATATTCAGAGAGCGGGATACATTTTTCCGAATCAAACCGATCCATCCTCGAAAGTCGCCTCAAAGAACGTCTCAGAACCCTGGACACCGATTCTCCGGATTCATATCTGAACATACTGAAAAAAGACAAAGAGGAAACAAAGTATTTCCTCGATGCCATTACAACAAACCTTACCAGATTTTTCAGAAATCAAGCTCATTACGATACGTTTATCAACCACGTTATTCCGGATCTGATAGAATATAAAAAATCAAACGGCAGCCGTAAAATCCGGATTTGGAGTGCCGGCTGTTCCACTGGTGAGGAACCTTACACCAATGCCCTGGTTCTCAGTGAGAACCTCCCCCCGGGCTGGGAGATAGAAGTACTCGCTTCAGACCTGAGCCTTAAATCCCTGATGAAAGCCAAAGAAGGTTACTATCCTGGAAGCCGGGTAAACGGGATACCGGAAAATTACCTTAAGAAATATTTCGACATGAAAGATGACGGGTATCAGGTGAAAGAGTCTATCAGGAAACTGGTTAAATTCGACTATCACAACCTGAAATTCGACAGCGGTCAGAAAAATCTCGATATCGTATTCTGCAGAAACGTTCTGATTTATTTTGATGAAGCAGCTCAGAAAAATGTTATCGGTCATTTCTGGGATTCCATGGTCCCGCATTCCTATCTGTTCATCGGACATTCCGAGTCTCTCTTCGGTATGAACACCAAGTTTGAATTCATCAGAACCGATTGGGCCTGTCTCTACGGGAAACAGATAGGGTAGGAAAGAACAGTGGAACCAATTTCAGTACTGATAGTCGACGACTCTGCCCTGATGCGCAACCTTATCCGCCGAATGCTTGATACCGATAAGAACATCGAAGTCGTGGGAACGGCGATGAATGGTATGTTCGCCCTGCGGAAAACCGTCGCTTTGAAACCGGATATTATCGTTCTTGATCTTGAAATGCCCGAACTTGACGGTGTCGGATTTCTAAAGAAACGCAAAGAGAACAACTGGGATGTTCCGGTGGTGATACTCTCTGCGGTGGCAAAAAAAGGGGCTGAAGTAACCATGAAGGCCCTTGCTCTGGGTGCCTCGGATTTTGTAACAAAACCCTCTGGAGGTTCCCCTGAATCCAACCGTGAAACTGCAGCGCAGCTCATCGGAATGGTAAAGGGCTACGGTGGTACATATCAGAAAAAGAAAGATATCTCAAATCCTGAA
>DEIH01000071.1:2691-3120 GCA_002352375.1 Spirochaeta sp. UBA2779
ATAATCGCCATTGGAATATCAACCGGGGGACCCAATGCCCTGCGAAAGGTATTTGCCGAGATTTCCGAAAACCTGAAAGTACCCATTGTTGTTGTCCAGCACATGCCTGCCGGGTTCACCCGGGAATTTGCCAACAGCCTGGATAAGATATGCCCTCTGGAAGTCAAGGAAGCCGAAGAAGACGACCTTATCAAACCCGGCCGTATCCTCATTGCCCCGGGGGACAAACATCTGAAAGTTGAGAAAAAACGTCTGGCAGCCGTGGCTCATGTTGTGGATGGAGAAAACGTAAACGGACACAAACCTTCAGCAGGAGTTCTTTTCAACTCTGTTGCCGAGCAATATGGAAACGCCGCTCTGGCTATCATCATGACCGGAATGGGCCGGGATGGATCCCGGGAGATAGGCGGAGTATATAAAGAAGGCAGT
>DEIH01000071.1:3213-5157 GCA_002352375.1 Spirochaeta sp. UBA2779
CATGGCCGCCGCCATCAACAGACTGGCCGGAGTATAGGCCTCCGAATAACCGGAAAACGGGCAGGCATCCACTAATCCCGAGCTATATTAAAGTATCTCAGCCGCAGAGTTTACAGCTGCCGCAGCTGTCGGGATTCAATCGGCAGGCAAGCAGCTCAGCAGGAGTCAATACCCGGGATATCTCAGGTACCGCCGTTAAAGCCCCGCTTTTCACCCCAAGCCTGCGGATTAAAGCTCCCAGAGGCAGACCCGCCAGCAGACCGCCGAATCCCACAAAGAAACTGCCCCCCTCGCCGATACCCGGAACAAGTCTATGAGCGAGGCTGTATCCAACAGGGAAAAGAGCCAGGGGCAAAAGAAAAGTTATCGCCGTTGAAATCACCGTACGTCCCGAGGGCAGTAAAAGCTCCACAGTATCCCCCGGTGCCAGCTCAAAATCCAACGGGTTTTTTACCGTATAGGGACGCTCACTCACCCCCCAGAATTTCCCCGAGGATGAAATCTTCGATGCCGGGATATCGTTATTTTTTACCAGGATTCCGTCCTGAATGCTTTCCACTTTGGCCGTTCGTGTCATTCGGCAGCTCCTCACAGGGAATATCCAGAGTTTCAATACTCCCGGCTTTCCCCTCTTTATCAATATCCATCAAGACACCCTGAAGGCGTAAATCCCCCCAACCGTCCTTAGATCTCTCTGGTACTCTGGTTAAAAGAATACGCATTTCTCTCTCACTGTCCATACCGTACACCGAAGCCCGGCTTCCGGTACGTCCCGCATCGGTAATATACGCCGTTCCCCCGGGAAGAATCTGAGCATCCGCCGTCTGGCATCGTGTTCCGGTTCCAATCATCGCCGATATTAATCCATCGGAATGAAACCCCATCGTCCGCCTTTCCGCTGTGGTAGTTGCATGAAAGTTCAGAATAATGGTTTCCGTTCTCTCTTTGATTTTCTTCACAATCTCCGGCAGATAGGTATAAGGATTGTTACCATGAACCCTGGGATATCCGGACTGACCGATCATACAGATAACTCCGATATCACCCATTGGTGTATCGTAAATTCCCCAACCCCGTCCTGGAATCCCCGGAGGCAGGTTGGCCGGTCTTAAAATCCAGGGCGCCTTGGGAAGGTATTCTACAATGTCCTTCTTGTAGTAAATACATTCTCCACCGGTGAGCACCCGGATTCCCTTCTTGCGCAGGGTAATCGCATGACTTTTCCCCAGGCCGAACCCTCCGGTAGCCCCATTGGCATCGGCAACAACAAAATCTATCTCCCGCCTGATAACGAGATCAGCTAACAGATGTTTCAAAGTGAAGTGTCCGGCTTTACCCACAATTTCGCCGATAAAAAGAACCCGCATGAGGCATACCATAAACATCCTGAGTCTTCAGGGCAAGTTCTTGTTTCTATTTTAATTGACCTCCGGGTGCCGTCAGCCTGATACCGCCCCGAATCTACAGCTAAGTATCGGGAGCCAAAAGTCAGTAGGAGACAACCGGCACATCCGTTTGGGAGAAATCATTTCCCTTGAACAGCAAAGGTTCTCCGGTGGACAGACAGAGACCGTAAGTGCAGCAATCTCTGAAGTTAAGTCCTGCCTGATGCCTGCCTTTTCCATACCTCCGCCAGCCTTCAAAGGCCAGAACAGATTGATCGTGGGTAAAAGCTATAATCTCACAGTTCAGTTTGTAGAGCAGTAATTCCAGCTCTCTAGCCCCATCATCACCAAGCCTGCTGGTAACAACGATAGAAGCCTCCAATTCCGAACTCGCCGATACCAGCCTGGAATTATCATGGTGAATGGCTTTCACAAATCTTAAAGCTTCTACCTCACCGAGTAGAATTGCCATAATAGCTGAAGTATCAATTACCATCGAAAAGACCCATCTCATCGTAACCCCCTGCTCCTCTGCCATCTCCCGGGCCAGATTCACCGC
>DEIH01000096.1:0-9266 GCA_002352375.1 Spirochaeta sp. UBA2779
CCGCATAAATCACTTTTACGGGTGAGGAATGCGGACAATCAGAGGAGTAAACATGGCTGTTGTAACCATGAAAAACCTGCTGGAGTCAGGTGTCCATTTCGGTCATCAGACACGGCGCTGGGATCCCCGCATGAAGAAGTACATCTTCGCTCAGCGGAACGGAATCCACATTATCGATTTACAGAAGACCATCGTATCCATCAAAGATGCATACGACGTGGTCCGCAAGAATGTACTGGCTGGTAAATCCGTACTATTCGTCGGAACAAAAAAACAGGCTCAGGCATCGGTTAAACGCGAAGCTGAACGCTGCGATATGTTCTTTGTGAATAACCGCTGGCTCGGCGGCATGCTTACCAACTTTTCCACTATTAAAAAATCCCTTCTTCGCCTGAAAAAGATTGAAAAAATGGAAATTGACGGTACATTCGAGCAGCTCACCAAAAAAGAAGTAGCCCGTCTGCTGAAAGAAAAAGGACGGCTTGAAAAGAACCTCGGCGGCATCAAGAATATGAACGACCTTCCCGGTGTAATGTTTGTAATCGATACCCGCAAAGAAGCTATCGCCGTTGCTGAAGCTCAACGAATGGGTATACCCATCATTGCCGTTGTTGATACCAACTGTAACCCCGAAGGTATCGACTACCCGATTCCCGGAAACGATGATGCTATCAGAGCCATCAACCTGTTCACCCAGGTAATCGCCAATGCCGTTATAGAAGCTGATAATGAGCAGGGACTCAAAGTGATTGAAACTCTTCAGGATGAAGAGAATGAGGCAACACCTGCTGTTGAAGCACCTTCCGAAGAGCCCGTAGCTGCAGAAACACCTGCTGAAGAAACATCTGCAGTGGACGAACCCGCTGCCGAAGAAGCACCCGTTGTTAAAACACCGGTAATTGAAGAACCCGTAAAAGAAGAAAAAACTGTTGTCGAGGAAACCTCGAAAGAAAAAGCTCCATCTGAGGCTCCAGTAGCAGAAGCTCCTGCAAAAGAGGAGAAATAACATGACTGTTACTCCAAA
Source organism: Spirochaeta sp. UBA2779 (assembly GCA_002352375.1). GTDB lineage: Bacteria > Spirochaetota > Spirochaetia > DSM-2461 > DSM-2461 > UBA2779. The sequence continues at coordinate 1,025 of DEIH01000096.1, forward strand.
AGATGTAAAGAAACTCCGGGATAAGACCGGAGCAGGTATGCTCGACTGTAAAAATGCCCTGGTTAAAGCCGATGGTGATTTTGCAGCTGCAGAAAAGATTCTCAAAGAGCAGGGATTGGCCAGTGCCGATAAACGTGTCGGCAGAGCTACCAATAACGGTTCAGTATTCATCTGTATTGAAGAAGGTAAGGCTGCAATGGCTGAACTGACATGTGAAACTGACTTTGTGGCCAAGAACGATGTGTTCAGAGCTGCTGGAGAGAAAATATCCAAGGCTGTTGCAGATTCCGGTTCTTCTGAAAAGTCTGAAGCTCTTGAAACCATGGTAAAAGAGGCTATATCCATTCTTAAAGAGAACATGCTGTTGGGCAAAGTTGTTTATTGGAATGTTTCGGACAATGATGTTGTAGCCAATTATTCTCATAACGGTGGTCAGATCGGTGTTATCGTGAAATTGAGCTGCGACTCTGCGGCTACAGCTGCTAAGGATGAGGTAAAAGCACTGGCTTTTGATCTTGCCCTGCATGCTGCTGCTTTCAATCCGACATACCTGAATCGGGATGCTGTCAATCCCTCTTATCTGAAGGATCAGGAAGATATTTTCACAACTCAGGCCAACAACCTGGGAGACAAGCCTGAAAAGGTTATCAAAGGAATCGTTCAGGGAAAACTCAACAAGCACCTTTCTCAGATTTGTTTTCTCGACCAGGGTTTTGTCAAAGAGGATAAAAAAGCCGTCAAAGTGATAGTTTCAGAGACAGCTAAAGCTGTCGGTGGAACAATTGAACTTGTAGACTATGCTTATATAGCTGTTGGACAGGAAGATTAGTATATAATAAGGGGCCGGTAAGTAATTTACCGGTCCTGAATTAAACAGAAAAGAGAGGAATAAGCCATGCAGGAAGTGAAAGCCAAAGCCGAAGAAAGAATGAAAAAGAGTCTCGGAGCGTTGGGGGATGATTTCAACCTCCTGCGGACCGGTCGTGCCTCTGCAGCACTTTTTGATAAGGTTCGTGTTGAATATTACGGAACTCCCACACCGCTGAACCAGCTTGCCAATATATCCATTCCGGAAGCCAGACTCATCGTTATTCAGCCTTTTGACAGAAGTTCAATCGGTGATATTGAAAAAGCGATACTTTCATCTGAACTGGGTCTGAACCCGAGTAATGATGGCAAGGTAATTCGCATCAGTATTCCGCCTCTTAATGAGGAACGTAGAAAGGAACTTGTAAAACAAGCCAAAAGCCTTTCAGAGAATGCCAGGGTTTCTGTCCGGAATATACGCCGTGATACCAACGATCAGATAAAGAACGGTGACTTTACCGAAGATGAACAGAAAAAAGGTGCTGATGACGTTCAAAAGCTCACAGATAAATATGTCGATAAGATCGGCGAAGCCTTAAAAGCTAAAGAAAAGGAGATTATGGAGGTCTGATGCCCCCGGATAATCTTACGATTCCTTCTCATGTCGGTATCATTATGGATGGTAATGGACGTTGGGCTAAATCCAGAGGTTTATCCCGTACCAGCGGACATAAAGAAGGCTTGGAAACAGCAAAACGCATCGTAGCTCATGCCTCTGATTCAGGAGTATCTTCATTGTCTCTCTTTGCTTTTTCAACAGAAAACTGGCGAAGAGCAGAAGAAGAAGTTTCTTTTCTGATGGGCTTGATAAAAACCCACCTTCGGAAACAGTACGATTTCTACAAAGAACGGGGTTTAAGAGTTACCCACTCCGGTAACCTGGAAAGACTTCCATCAGATGTAAGAAAAGAGATATTGCTCGTTGAAAAGGATACATCTTCTTTTACCGGCATGAGAGTAAACCTTCTTATCAATTACGGTGGAAGAGATGAGATAATAAGGGCTTTTAAGAAATATATCCGTTCCGGTGGACTACCTGAAGATATCGATGAAGAGGCTTTGAGCACCAATCTGGATTACCCTGATATCGCCGAGCTGGATCTTCTGATCAGGACTGGCGGAGAATTGAGAATCAGTAATTTCCTTCTCTGGCAGGCAGCTTACGCAGAGCTGTTTTTCTCAGATACTTACTGGCCGGACTGGACTTCTGAAAATCTTGATGAAGCTTTTTCACATTACAGCAAGCGTCAAAGACGTTTTGGAGGGGTTCCCACATGAACAACACAGTCAGCAGACTCCTGCTTTTTTTTCTGGCCATTCCCCTTCTTATACTCATAATCCTTTACCTCCCGCAGTATAACCATCTGGGAGTTATTATCATTCTCATTACTGTGGGTATCTTATGCGGTTTTGAGATGAGGACAATGCTCTCAGGATTGGCAAAGCCTCTTCCCCGGTGGGCATCGTTTATTCCCGGTGTAACACCACTGCTGGCATGGGCCATCAATATGGGTTTTGTTCCCCAGCTTACAGCTTCTGTGTTTTTTGCTGCCGCAATAATCTGGGCCTTTTCCGATGCAGTTTTTGTCAGGGAAGTAGAATTCTCTCAAGGCATTTCCAGAATCGGCACCAGGTTAATGATTATTATCTATCCCGGATGGCTTATCTGGTGGGTATCCCGTCTCACATGGTACGAAAATGCACATTTTGTTATTATCATTTTCATGCTTACCGTTTATTTGAACGATTCTCATGCCTGGTTTTTTGGTGTGCTGTTCGGAAAGCACCGAAATATAGTAAAAGTCAGCCCCAATAAAAGTATTGAGGGATTTCTGGGTGGAACACTCACTTCTGTTGCCGTCATCCTGATTTCTGCACATTATTTTCCTGAAATTCTGCCCCATCCCATGTGGCAGCTGATTCTCTTCGGACTGGTAACAGCTTTTACAACAACAATGGGGGATTTGATCGAATCGGCTCTTAAAAGATCTGCAGGTGTAAAAGATTCAGGGCATATTATTCCCGGACGCGGTGGGATGCTTGATTCATTTGATTCCCTTCTATTTACTGCACCAGTATTTATACTATTCCTTCAAATGGCGGCTTGATGATGCTCAGCATTATAATCCAGGTTATTCTCGGTATATTAGGGCTGTCCATAGTGGTTCTTATTCATGAGGGCGGCCATTATATTGCATCAAAGATAGCCGGGATTGAGGTTGAAACCTTTTCTATCGGATTTGGACGCAGAATTGCCGGCTTTAAGAAAGGCCGTACCGACTATAGGATTTCACTTATTCCCCTGGGAGGTTACTGCCGTTTTTATGGGGAGCAGTCATTCAGGAAAGCTATAGAAGAAAAGCTTGATTATATTCCTGGTAATCAGGGTGAGTTCTACAATGCATCTCCGTTGAAACGGATATTTGTGAGTTTTTCCGGTCCTCTGGCAAATCTTTTCTTTGCCATTATTGTCTTTACATTCATTTCGTGGATCGGCTTTCAGGAATACTACACCGATCCCAGAGTTATTCTCGCATCCAACTGGTCGGAGGACAACAAGCTTTGGCCTGCTGACACAGCTGGTATTGAAAGCGGTGATTATATTGTTTCTATTGATAATAAGGATGTTGAGAGGTTTAATGAATTAAGGCGCCTTCTGGTTTTCCGCCCTGGGGAAACTATCCGTTTAACAGTGAATAGAAAGGGCCGGATTATCCCCCTTGAGATTAAACCGGAATTGGATAAAAAATCAGGAACAGCCATAATCGGTGTACTGAATTGGATAGATCCGGTAGTTGCAGAGATTACCCCGGAAAGTGCTGCTGCAGAAGAAGGGCTCCTTCCTGGAGACCGTATTCTATCTGTTAACGGTATCAGAACAGATCATACTGTAGCTTTCTATAACACACTTACCAGATTAAACGGAAAAGATATTACAATTCAGGTGGAAAGAAACGGTCAGAGAGTCAATCTGCCAATTAAAAGAACAGAAGAGATATCCTCTGGGATCACATTTCAGGTGATAAGCGGACGCTCGGTTAAGCTGAATATCTTACAGGCCCTGGCAAAAGGATTCGGTGAAACTTACGACAACCTTTACTCCACTGTAAAAGGTTTACGGATGCTGTTTATGGGTATTGAACTGCAGAATGCTGTATCCGGGCCGGTGCGCCTCATCTCAGATACCGGTGCGGTTGTAGCTGAAGGTTTCAAAACCGGTATTGGTGCCGGCTTTTTATGGTCTTTTGAACTCATGTCCCTGATTTCTGTGTCTCTGGCATTTATAAATCTTTTACCAATTCCTGTTTTAGATGGCGGCCAGATCGTTTTATTTCTGTATGAAATTATTCGCCGAAGGAACTTAAACCCTAAATATGTTTACAGATATCAATATATCGGTACTATTATCGTATTAATAATCGCCGTTGCTGCTACCACTGGTGATATGATTCATTTCAAGAGCCGATGAAGGAATAAAATATGAACCTTGATAAAAAAATAATACTCACCATCATTCTTTCCATGTATGTAATTTTCTCTGCATCGGCTTCCTACCAGATTGTAATACAGGCTGGACATGAAGGTATGCCAACAAACCTGAGGTGGCACGAAAAAACCAGTTCCATTGTTTCTTCCGGTGAAGATGGGCGGCTGATTGTTACACGCCCGGGAGACCACAAGGTACTTCACCGATTTCGGGTAACCAGTGATAGAATCTACGATATTGAACTGGATCCATCAAACGAAAAAGCAGCTGTAGTTACGTCAAATAACGGTTTATACAAAGTTTCTGTCTGGGACTGGAGCAAAGAAGAAAAGATTTTTGACTACGAACTTGAATCTGAACCGCTATTCACGTCGTGGTCGGCAAAAGGCAGGTATCTGACAATTGGTAATCTCGGTTCTCCCAGCGTTCTGGTTCTCGAGGGACGCACAGGTAGAAGACTATCTTACCTGCAGCGCTTACCATCTCTATACAACGCAGGATATATCGGTTCTACAGAAACAATTCTCATGACCTATTCGGTAAGCGGAGCTATTCGTTATTGGGATATACGCAGTTCAGCTCTGAAGCTTTCAACTGAAACTCTCGCCAACCTGCAGGGCATCAAGGTACTTCAAACTGATTCAAAAACCACTTTATTCGCCTATAAAGACAGTACTCTTTACCTGGTAAACCGACAGACCGGCGCCGTGCTGGATCAATTGGAAATCCCCGGTATGGCAGATGTTTCAATAGATGAGAAAAATGGTGAACTGGATGCTCTGGTTGTCTCTCTCTCAGGAACAACACTCCATGGCTACAAGGTTCGCAATGAACGCTTTCTACCCCGAGACTTTGGTGGAAACAACCTGTCATCAGAGGCAACACCCATAGCTGTAGAACCCGGTTTGAGCCCTGTAAAGGTTTTAAGGAAAAATGATAAAACTTACCTGATATCAAGTTCCGGCCAGTTGTTTATCGAGAGTCTAACTGGTTTCTCACCTATTATTAATGACAGGCTATGGATTCCGGACTCCATGGCATTCAGTGATAAATCTTTCTATCTCAGTCGAGGGAATAAGATCCTTAAATTTACATCTGAGTTTTTCAGTGATTCATCAAAGGGAAACACAGAAGAACTGAACGATATTAAACGGGTTGAGGTGCTCACAGGGTCTCTGGCATCAAAAACCGGAATCAGAGTCTTACCTGGTGATGTTATACTGCAATGGGATATCAGTGGAGATGGCGATGAGAATGGGATACGCAGGATTCGACTCAGCGATCCTGAAACTGAACTTCTCTTCCGGCAAAGTGGTCCGTTCACTAAAGTTGATATCCTTGATGATGGAAGACTGTTAACAGTAAATCGTTCAGGAACAGTAAACATTTTGAACAGCCTTACAGGTGAAATTGAATCATCATATTCAGCCCTGGGGATACTTGATTCAGCATATTCAGCTTCAGGGGATTACCTTCTTGCAGGACGTTCCTCTCAGGGCCGTGGGGGAACAGCCCTGGAAAAAATTGATGTACAGACAAAGGAATCTGTTCCTGTTCCCGATAAGCGCTTTATGGTTTATTCAGTCGTTTCAGGACCTTCTGCCATCTACTCCATTGGAGTTGAGAGAAACAATCAGGACATCTCTGAGACATCAATTGTGAAACATGATATAGAAAACCCCGAAAACAGCAGGGTAATTACCACTGTGAGCGGAGAAGATCTGGATGCCTCTATTTTCCCCGACCCTTCGGACAGCACAACTATTTTCACATCTTTAGGTGGAACGGTGCGTAAAATCAGTGGAAATAGAAAGACAGTATTCCAATGGGATGAAGAAATCAGTTATCTGACTCTCAGATCCAAGGCTCTTTACGGACTGGATCGAGACGGTGCACTGGTACTATGGAATTCCCAGAACGCTCATCCTCTGATAAAAGTATACTTCTTTGATAATGGCGGATGGATTGCAGTTCCACCGGATGGCACAAAGCTGTGGTCATCTCCCGGTGCTATCGAAAATGTTATCATATATAAGGATGGGAGAGTTGTAGACCCATCAAGAGTCAGTCAGATACTTGAGGATACAGATCCATACAGCTGAAAAGGATTATAAAACATTCCCGCAAAGAGGATTCTGACTGATTTTCTGAATAGCTTCAGTCACATTTCCCCGGACACTCTTACTTACCTCATCAGTTTCAACCTTTGCATAGAGTGAACCCATCAGAGAGGATCGGTACCTTGGGGACACATTATTCAATGCATAACATGCCATATCAAGAATACAATCATTACATTTACAAATATCTTCATCGGCTATCGCCCCAAGCTGATGTTCAAGTTCATCAAACACAAAAGATTCCATCTGATTGATTATATCTGAAAGGTCGTAATTATCTGAAAGAGCCAAAATATGTACCTCCGTTAATGATCGTCGTAGCTGAAGTTTTCAAAACGGGTAAAATGCGGAATGAAAGCAACATTAACCGTATCGGTAGGGCCATTACGTTGCTTGGCTACTATCAATTCCGTCTTAATAACAGAACTATTCTCATGTTCATCATCATCTCTGTCAACAACCCTCTCACGATGCAGCAGAAGAACAACATCCGCATCTTGCTCCAAGGCGCCGGATTCTCGGAGATCGGCCAGCGTAGGAGCTTTACCCTCAGACTGGCGACCTACCTGAGAGAGAGCAATAATGGGGATATCCAGTTCTCGGGCAAGAGCCTTTAAAGAACGGCTTATCTGAGAAATCTGTTCATGACGTGGCTGCTTTGTATCTTCAGGTGAAATAAGCCCGATATAGTCAACAAAAATAATTTTAACATCGTGCTTCATAACCATTTTCCGGGATAGAGAACGTAAATCCAGAAGAGGTATGTTAGGAGTATCCTGAAGTATCAGTGGTGAGTCGTATATTCTACCTGCAGCTTCAGTCAGCTTATTAAAATCCGTTGGTCTGAGCAGACCCGTTCGTAAATTGTTTGAATTGATTTTACTTTCAGCGGAAACAACACGCATCATCAGTGAAACGTCCGACATTTCCAGGGTAAAAAAACCGCAGGGAATATTATTCTTAACGGCGATATTTGTTGCCATAGATAGAGCAAGAGCTGTTTTACCGATTGAAGGTCTTGCCCCGATTATTGTCAACTCAGAGTTCTGAAATCCACTGGTTAAATTATCAAGACCATCAAATCCCGAGGGAACGCCGGTAAATCCTTCCTTAGTTCGATAACGGTTTTCAATAGTTTCTATCGTCTTCTGAATAACTTCCCGTGCAGGTTTGAGTTCACCGCGGCTTTGATTGTCATTAAGCTCAAAAATAGCTTTTTCGGCATCTTCTATTATCAGACGTGTCTCAAGAGAGTCGTTATGGGCCTCAGAAATAATATGCCTTGCCGTATCAAGGAGGGAACGGCGTATACTGGTTTCCTGTACTATTTTGGCGTAGTAAGAAACATTGGCTGTAGTTGGAACCCGGGAAGTCAGAGAGGCAATGTACGATGCCCCCCCGGCTTTGTCTATCAGTCCTGTAGCCGTCAATTCACCGGTGAGAGTAAGGATATCAATACCCTCGCCTTTTTCATGAAGAGAAATAATAGCTTTGAATATATGCTGATGCGCACCTTTAAAAAAGTCATCCGGATGCACACACTGTTGAACTTCGTCGAGTAAATCAACAGAAAAATTCAGCAGCAATGCTCCCAGAGTCGCCATTTCCGCCTCTTCATGATAAGGAGGAATTGAATCCTTCAGTACGGCATCAGCCAAGGGTTTCAGCTCTCTTCAGGTTCGGGAGCTTGTTCTTCTGAAGTCTCTGCTTCCGGTGTTGATTCTTTCACATCAACATCCGGTACTTCAACCTTTTCAGTTTTTTTCTG
>DEIH01000096.1:9348-14289 GCA_002352375.1 Spirochaeta sp. UBA2779
GAACCAACCAGCTTTATGCCGCCTTCCGGTAACTCAACTTTTTTCCGCTCAATTTCAATGCCCTGAGACTGTAAGTAGTCAACAACGGCACTGGAAGTTACTGAACCGAAAAGCTTCCCTTTGTTACCGGCAGCAACAGCCAGATCCAAAGTAAGAACTTCAATCCTGGATTTAAGATCGGCCGCCGTATTGGACTTTTCTTTTTTTCGACGGGCGATAGACTGCTGTTTCTGAGCCAGCTCTATTTCGGTGGACTTGGTGTATTTCACAGCAAGTTTAGAGGGAAGGAGATAGTTACGGGCATAACCGTTAGCTACAACTTTTACATCACCTTCTTCCCCAAGGTTCTGGACGTCTTGATAGAGAATAATTTTCATATTTCCGTCCTCCCTTATTTAGACACAAACGGAAGCAGAGCCAGGCATCTGGCACGCTTGATTTCTCTTGATACAAGACGCTGATGCTTTGCACAGGTGCCTGTAATCCGCCGGGGAAGTATTTTCCCCCTTTCAGTGGTGAAACGGCGAAGAGAATCTGAATCTTTGTAATCGACGTGTGCTTTACCGATACACACCTTACAGACTTTCTTGCGAAAATATTTGCGCCGTGGTCCGCCGGGCATTGCACCTCGGTCTCTGGGTCCTGAAGGCCGGCGGTCGTCACCGGATTCCGAATTGCGATTATTATAGTCGGACATGTTTTTTATCTCCTGATTCTTTATTTAAAAAGGTATGTCGTCTTCGAAGTTTGTTGTAGGCGGAGGGCCCTGTTGTGGGCGTGGTGTACTTTGAACTGCACTTTGAGGTGCAGAAGGGGCTGACTTATTCCAATTACTATTGGAAGAACCACCACCCTGGGATCCACCGTCTCGGCTTCCGAGGAGCTGAATATTACTAGCGTCGATAACAACTTTTGAACGTTTACTACCGTCGTTCTTATCTTCCCAGCGGTCCTGTCGAAGTTGCCCTTCAACAGCTACCTGTTTGCCTTTAGTCATATAATTGGCGATAGCTTCTCCTTGACGTCCCCAGACGGTTACATCAAAAAAACTGGCTTCTTCAATCCATTGATCACCCTGTTTGCGATTTCGATTAACCGCAATACTGAACTTAAGTAAGGCAAAACCACTCTGGGTGTAAGACTGTTCGGCATCCCGGGTGAGTCTGCCTACAAGAACAACTTTGTTAATATCAGCTGCCATCATCGTCTCCTATATATCAGCTGCCGTTTGCAACAAACAGATAACGCAGAATTTCCTTGCGAAGTTTGAGAGCATCTTCAATTTTAGGAAGTCTTTCCTGATCCAATTCGACATTGAATAAACGGTATCGGCCGCGGGTTTCCTTGTCTATTTCATAGGCAAGTTCACGGTCTCCCATGTCTTCTTCCGATTTGATGGAGGCTTTTCCATCCGTCAAAATCTTCTTGACGGCTTCTATACCTGCCACATCCTGGCCTTCCTTCAATCGAAAGGCACAGACCAACTCATAGGTCTTCATTAAACTGTCCTCCTTATGGACTTAAAACTCGTCCCGCTTCAAGGTGCGGGAAAGGAGTCCGAACACCATATCCTGAAAGGGAATAACCGTCAAGCAATCAGCTGCTTACGCCGATAATGCGAGTGGGAGATTACGGAAGACTGTATGGCTGAAAAAATACACTACGATGACAACATATTCTTCATGACAGCATTAATCAGAACTCTTGATGATGCGGTGAACCTAAGCGTTGATGCCGACTACTTTGCGGAAAAAGTACTGGAAGATACATTGTTTCTCGATACATCAATCCAGAAATTATACAGCTCACTTAAGGAGAATACTCACCTGATAAGTAGAGACGCATACCTCCATTCCATTATGAAGCTGAAAAAAGCATATGGAAAACTTCTGGAAAATCTCCTTTCGACAACCGGAAATTTTGCCGCACATTTTGAAACAATGAGACCTAAAATCCGCAGAATTGCAGCGGGTCATCTGAATGATGTCAATGAAGTTCGCAAAGACCTGAATGAGGTAAAAAAGTCTAAGGTAGATAATGATATGATTTCATACGACGAGCTCAATTTTCTAATGAGCCCAATGGAAGAATCCCCGGAAATATGAAGACAGAACCGGATTTCAATAAAACAAACAGACTTGTTCCAGCTATAGCTCAGGATGCACAAACTGGTGAAGTACCGATGTTTGCATGGAAAAACCGAAAAGCGTGGAAATCTGCCTGTCATACAGGACGAAGTAGCCTTTTTTTCAATGAAAAGGTATAAAACCCCAGAACAAGGGTCGTACCGCAGGCGAAAGCCGAGGAACGATCCCGACAGAATGAACAAGTTCACTGCTCGCAAGTTCGCTTTTGTCGCAACGTTCCTCGGCTCTGCCTGCGGTACGCTGCTGGTGGCGAACCCGCTGTATTCCTCTCATTTCGCTGGAGAATAAAATCATTGATGGCAAAATCTATATTACTTCAAAACCACTCTTCAATTCTGATGAAGTTTATAATTCCTGATGAGTGATTTCATTACTGAAATCATGGATCGGGGTATTCGAAATAAAGGTAAATACATCAGTTTTCTGAAAAAACTTAAAAATCAGAGAAAACTCCCTTTAGAAAGAATGTTTAAAGAGGCTCATAATGAAGCTTTCAGCCAAATAGATTGTATTGAATGCGGACGCTGCTGCCTGGGACTGGGACCGAGGCTTACAAATAAAGATGTAACAAGACTGGCCCGGCGGGAGCGTTTGAATCCGGCAGATTTCATTAATAAATATCTGAGAACTGACGAAGATAACGACCTGGTGTTCAAAAAGATGCCCTGCCCTTTTCTCGGATCCGACAATTACTGCTTTGTCTATGAAGACAGGCCGAAGGCCTGCCGGGATTATCCGCATATGGACCATGGCCGTCAGACTGGGCGAATCAGCTTACACATAGAGAATCTCAGTTACTGTCCTGCAGTTATCCTTGCAGTGGAAGAACTGATAGAAAACGATCACTGAATAGTAATGATGTAGGGGTTGATTCGGTCAAAAGATCCATATCTATTGGAAAACTCTCCACCTTTGTGGTAGATCCGTACTTCAAAATGCAGATGAGGACCTGTAGCCCTTCCGGTATCACCAATCTTTCCCAATTTTTCATTCTGCTCTACCAGTTCCCCGCCTTTCCATCCGGGGTCTTCAGCCATATGGGCATAAAAGGTTGTCAGCTTCTCAATCCCTTTGTATTTAGATGTCCAATCTGCTCTCAAAGGATGTGAAACCTCCAGATGCCAGCCGTAGACTGAATCATACCCCGAAGATAGGACAGTACCTCTATAAGCAGAGACAACGCTGCCGGGCTCTCCGGGAAACCGGACAATAGCATTTTCCGGAGTGACAGTTAAAATATTTTCTACATTAATAATATCAACAGCCATATGGGGGAGATATCCGCCGGTACCGAGACTTGAGGGCCGCAGTTCTCCAAACCCGCTGGAAATCATAAAATTCGATCCGTCGGCTGATTCACCGTCCAGTCGAACAGGAAAAGCCAGTCCCGGTACAGTTGAATGGTATTTGGACAGGGTTACGATGTTGGCACGATCCACGGCCAATATCGTTTCAGCCTGGGCATTATCCTCAGGGATTCTGGACATCTGATATACAATGTCACCGTAACTGCCCGACGATTCGATTCTATCTGCCAGGTAGTTGTACGCCCGTTTCCTGGAATATTCACTCCAGGGCAGTTCATCCGCCTGTTGACGGAGGGTCATAGCGGTATTCTTCCGGCTGAACTCAAATGCAGTACGTTCCCTCTGTACATCATCTCTCAGTTGTTCCAGTTCATCATCCATCGCTTCAAGCCGGCCAGTTAAAGTTTCAACTGCTTGAGTCTGCCGGGTGGATGATATTCCGATTGCAGAACTCAAATCACCCACAAGCTGCATCATACGCTGGTACTGGAGAGAACCCACAGCTGCCAGAATAAAAAAGGCACAGATAAAAAAAGCCAATGAGGCAACTGAGCGGAACCTCCGGGGCCACAAACCGAAACTTGGATTAGAAACAACGGGGCTCAGTGCTCTGGCTTTAGGTACTTCAAGAATGGATTGGGCTGTTTGCGGATCTTCAAGCCTGCCGATAGTTTCTTCAAGCTCATCGTTAATCCACTCTTCATCAAGAGCTTCATGATTTTTTTCAGCAGCTTCCAGCTGCCATCGGCCGTTATCAGAAGGTTTAAGCAGCCAGTAACGTACAACCCGGGAGGATTGATCGGTTGCGGTAACTGTTTCAAGAAGAATAATTCTATTCCCGGCCCTCTGGGCCGTTAAAAGCCAGGAGACAGGCCTGCCGTCCATACTGGTTCCCGAATCGACACCTCCGGACCAGGAGCCCTTTTCCCCCAGGAGATTTTTGAGTAAACCTGCCAAACGCGTACTTAATCTTTCGCGTCGGGTCATAGACTATCCTCCGGTAACCATCAAATCTTCTTGAGTTCTGAAGCAGCCCGATCTATTAGTTCTTCAGTTTCATCCCAACCGATACAGGCATCGGTGATAGAAAGCCCGTAAATCAGGGTTGAGAGGTTCTCCGGTATTTCCTGTCGTCCAGCTACAATATTGCTTTCAAGCATAACACCTCTCACAGAATCATGTCCCCGCATCCGTAAGTCCAGCGCGGCTCTTAAAACACGAGATTGACGGCTGTGTTCCTTTCCGGAATTTGCATGAGAACAATCAATAACCAGAGACGGCTTTATACCGATATCTGAAAGCAAACTTTCAATCTGCTCAATATCCTCTTCATAATAATTCGGCCCGCCGGAGCCTCCACGGAGAATAACATGGCCGCTTCGGTTTCCGAATGTATTAAAAATGCATGTCCGCCCGTCTTGATCGATGCCGATAAAACTGTGGCTGTGCTGGGCGGATTGGACGGCATTAGCCGCTTTGGAAAGATC
>DEIH01000096.1:14322-14797 GCA_002352375.1 Spirochaeta sp. UBA2779
TTTGAGATTCGGTTGTTCTGGCACCAATTGCAGACCATGAAATCAAATCAGCTATGTATTGAGGTATTATCGGATCGAGAACTTCGGTACCTGCAGGAAGTCCGATTCTTCCGATTTCTATAAGAAGCCGCCGGGCTTCCTTGAGTCCTTCGTGAATGTTGTACGATCCGTCCATATATGGATCGACAATAAGACCCCGCCATCCAAGACTGGTCCGGGGTTTCTCAAAATAAACCCTCATCACAATATTCAGACTCTCCTGGTATTTTCTTCTGAGAATTGCCAGCCTCTCAGCATAATCAATAGCGGCGGCTGGATCGTGAATTGAGCAGGGACCGGCAATAACAAGAAAACGATTATCCTCATGCCCCAGGATTCTGACGATTTCATCTCTGAAACCGGCAATTGACACGGCCAGGCTATCATCAACCGGTAAGGGTGATTTAAGCTCTTTAGGACTCACGAGAGCAAGCTG
>DEIH01000072.1 GCA_002352375.1 Spirochaeta sp. UBA2779
TTCATTACCGCATTAAACTCACAAACTTCCTGACACTTTCCGCATAAACGGCAGGCATCCGGGTTCCAAACAGGAATGAACTTCTCAATCGTTTCCTGTTTCACCAGAGTCCCATTGAGGAACAGACCTGAATTCGGTTCTTCCACATCAAGATCCAACAGAGTTACCCGCCGTCTCTCAGCCCATAGAGCAGACAGGTTTGTTGATAAAGTTGTCTTACCAGTTCCGCCCTTACCGCTTGCAATAGCAATTTTCATTGGTTTCTTCATTTATACCTACCTGCAGCAGCGTCCATGACCGAACCCGCCTGCAAGGTCAATTAGATTCCCCGAAGCACAGGACGGGCATTCGGATATCTCTTCACCGATAGCAAGAACGAACAGATGACCGCAGTCATGACAGCGGATTAAGTTCTCCTTGAAATGGACCATTCCTCCGGATATCACCAATTTTCTCCCCTCAATAAAAAAACGGGCACATTTTCGTCTGGCCTCTTCTATAAGACGGGAGAATGTCGGCCGGGATATTTCCATTTCCACAGCCGCTTCCTCCTGGCTCAACCCTTGAAAATCCGCCAGTCTCATGGCTTCAAATTCATCCAGCGACATTTCAAGAATCTTCAAATCCCGCCCATTTACCCCTACAGGTTTAAATCCTGCGTATAGCGGAGGTCTGCCGATCATTCGTCGTCTTTTAGGCCGGGACATTATTCACCACACAGGCAATGTATAGAACATATGCTCATATTACAAGAGGTATAATGTGTTTTAATAGAGATATGAGCATATGATACTTTGGACTATTCTCAGAAAGAGATTATGTCAAAACCATCTTCAATATAACGGCTCATCGAAGGATGTCCTTTTAACTCTGCACAGAGGGGAAGATCCGCTTTTTTTACATCTTCCAGAGCTCCCATCTGGCTTGCGCATGCCTGGCAGACACAACTGATTATCCCTGTATCTTTTACCTTTTTCAGGTTCACTGTTAAAAGTTCGAACATTTTCAAGTTGTTTTTTTTGAACTCCTCAAGACCTGAACCACCGGTAAGAAGCTTCACAAGTTTCGTTGCACTTCCTTCAATTACCAGGGCAACATCGTTTCCTTTTTCTTTAAGCTCCATGGCATTGATAAGAACGTGGATAAAACACATTGGATCGCCATTGAATGCAAAAAGTGCAATTTTTTTCATTTTTCTGCTCCTTGATTTTCCTTGCAGCAGCGGCCATGTCCGAAACCGCCTGCCAGATCTATAAGGTTTGTCGAACCGCAGACATGACACGATTCCAGATTTTCACCCATTCGCATAGTAAAAATATGGTGGCAGTCATGACACTGTACAAGATTTTCCTTGAAATGGACTGAACCGCCGTCTATCACCAGCCCTTTCCCCTGAATAAGAAATTGAGAACTCTTCTTCCGGGCCGATTCAATCAACCGGGCAAAGGTGGAGCGGGAGATATCCATCTCTTCAGCAGCTTCTTCCTGATTTAAACCCTCAAAATCGGCAAGTCTCAACGACTCATATTCATCGATACTCATTTCGATGGTTTCCAGATCCCGGCCTCTGGCTCCGATCGGTTTAAACCCTTTGTACAGAGGAGGTGTGTGTATCATTCGATGTGTTTTCGGTCTAGCCATTACTCATCCTGAAATAAGCATACAGTACAACCGGCGGCAGAAAAAACCCTTAATGAGAGATCATTTGATTAATATGAATATTTATATATAGATAAATAATGGATGTACAAATAACTAAAAGAGGTTTTAAATTGTACATATTGGGTATATGCCCATTAAAGTATAGGGAGTATGTCATGATTAATCGCCACGTTATTATCGGTGGATCCGCTGCCGGACCCAAAATAGCCTCAAAGATTCGTCGTCTGGATCAGAAGGCTGACATTGTAATCATTCAGAAAAGTAAAAGCCTCAGCATGGCATCCTGCGGTTATCCGTATTATGTCGGGGGTGTTTTTGATGACCCGAAAATGCTTATAGCAACCCCCACCGGTGTTCCCCGGAATCCTGATTTCTTCTTCAAAGCGAAAGGAATTACCGCATATGTGGAAACTGAAGCCATTGCCATCGACAGGGAGAAGAAGCTGGTCCGTATAAAAGATCTGAAATCAGGTAAAGAGCAGGAGATTCCCTACGATAAATTGGCAATAACCACCGGAGCTAATCCTATCAAGCCTCCTATAGAAGGGATTGATCTTGAAGGAATCAATACGCTTCACAGCCTTGAGGACGCCATCGAATTAAGAGATATGATAAAGGACGATGGTACAAAGAAAAAAGCTGTGGTTGTCGGCGGCGGATTAATCGGAATAGAAACATGTGAAGCCCTGCAGCTGGCCGGAATAGAAAATACTGTTGTTGAAATGCTGGACCAGGTACTTCCCTTCCTCGACTGGGATATGGCAAAGCTGGTGGAAAATCACATCAAGTCAAAAGGTGTCGAGGTTCTGACAAGTGACGGAGTTAAAAAATTCCACGGCAAAGAGGGTAAAATTGTTTCGGTAGAGCTGCAGAGCGGCCGAATTATCGAATGTGATATGGCCGTTGTCTCCATTGGAGTTAAACCCCGGAAAAAACTGGCCGAAGACTCTGGTATAACCATCGGATCAAAAGGGGGAATTCAGGTTAACAGATTCATGCAGACCAGCGACCCCGATGTGTATTCCGCCGGAGACTGTGTGGAAGTAACCAACCTGATTACCCACGAGAAACAGCTCTGGCCCATGGGAGATGCAGCAAACCTCCAGGGACGGGTGGCAGCTCAGAACATGGTTTACGGAAACATCCAGGAGTATGAAGGTTTTATCGGAACCGGGATATGTAAAGTATTTGATTTTACCGCAGGAAGTACAGGTCTCTCAGTAAAAATGGCTAACAGGGAAGGCTATGAGAACTTCATCAAGATAACCCATGCAGCGGCGGATAAACCAGGATTTATGGGTGCTAAGCCTATTATAATGAAGCTTCTAGCCGATAAAACAACAGGAAAATTTCTGGGACTCCAGGCTGTCGGCACTGGTGATGTAGCAAAAAGACTCACCACAGCCGCCATGGCATTACACGGAAGAATGTGTATTGCCCATCTTGTGAATCTTGATCTCCCCTACGCCCCGCCATTCTCTCCTGCCATCGACAACTTCATCACAGCCATACATGTCCTTGAGAATAAATGGCGTCATTATATGGATGGGATTTCCGCTGTTGAATTAAAGGAAAAACTGGATAAAGGGGAAAAACCCTTCATTCTGGATGCTCGCGGCAAAGATGAATATGAGGCAGACCGGCTTGGAATCGGTGAAACTTTAATTCCTCTCGGGGTCTTGAGAACCAATCTTGATAAACTGCCTGCAGATAAAAATACAGAAATTATCACCTACTGCAAAATCTCACTTCGTGGATATGAGGCGGCAAGTTTCATCATGTCTGAGGGATATCAGAATGTAAAAGTTCTGGAAGGAGGAATCGCCGCCTGGCCCTATCCCCACGCTTAGGATTTCTCAGTATTTTAGACTCT
>DEIH01000069.1 GCA_002352375.1 Spirochaeta sp. UBA2779
GAAGAAGAGTGCCGGATAACGTTACTCTCCAGATCTACAGCATAACTTAATAAGCGTTCTTCCCCCACGGACATGGAGGGCAGACGGATATCACCTCCGTAAACTGATCCCTCAAACAGGGTTGCCGGACCTGCAGGGAGCTGGAGATCTGTATTGTTTGTTATCCTGACCCCTTTTAACGGTAATCCTTCCAGAACGCTGCTGTCATAAATAGATAGATGCTCTGCTGGAATCGATGTCCCTATAATAGGCAACATGGCCGCTTCCCGGCGGGGCACAGAAACAGGTCTAGTTATGTTGTAGAGGGACTCACCGTCAGACTGAGCAGCCGTTGTTACCCCCTGAGACAGACTCAGGGGCTTATCAATATCTGCTTCGAAATTGGATTCCTCCTCCCATGACAGCTGACTCTTATCCATGGAACTTGGTGCGGAACCCCGAACAGCCGGTGCTGCAGCCAGAGCCCTGTCCCTGTCATACAGCTGAGGTGTCACAGCACTGCCGTACTCCTGACGAACCCTGGGACGTGGTACATAAATCGGAGAGTAGAGGTTCATAACAAAGGATATAGGTTGGCTGGAAGCCAGAGCCAGGGAAATCTCTTTCCAGTCGTTCTCACCGGTATTTTCCACCATAGCCCAGCCCTGAAGCTGCGCCGTACCGTCATCCTCAAGTACCAGGCGATAACTGGTTTTCCACACAGGTACTTCCCGAATGTAAGAAACACTCACCCGGCGCTCCCCATCTCCACTGAAACGCAAAGTGAGGATTTTCTTATCTTCCTGCCGGTTCGCGGCAATCACCCTTAAAGCGGAATCCAAATCTGCCTGAACTACAGGATTGAGAAATTGCAGCGTTCTGATATCAGTCAGATCCACCTGACGGAATCCTTCAGCGTTTATCAGATTGATAACCGGTACCTGAATTGTCACACCTTCTGATACCCCGGCACGGTATTCAATGCCGACGATCGTACCCTCCCCTGAAACCGTACCCTCTATGTGTACCTCTTCGCCCCGGGCCCGTTCCAGCAGTTGAGCCAGAGGAGGGTTGTCAGAGATGTTCAGTGAGAAGCTCCCCAGAATTCTATTCATGGGGTCTTTTGAGGGGTAAGTTACCGCTTCAACAAATCCTCCGTCATAATCCTGAAGAACCAGGCTTTTAAGAAGATCGTCCATATCATCTGCATCAAAAATAAGTGTAATATCAGCATCACCTTTCACTAAACCTTCATGCAGAAAATGGCCGACACCGGAACTGAACAGGGTTACCCCGGAAACCGGCAGCGAGTTATCACCCGATGAACTGACAGACTGAGAGTTTCCCCGTGCAGATACTGCCATGAGATTAACGAGAATGAGCATCAGGGTAATAGACCGCTGTATATTCATGGATTCCTCCGTCCCTTCAAGAGTATTAAGCAATATTTACCGACAAGCTTTTTTAAGACCAAGGATTCCCGGACTGTTAACTGCTACTCAGACAGCTCCGCGTCTGGGGATATTGGAATGGGTATCTTTACCTGTACGGGCTTTACCTCCGCCCTGATGAATATCGCGTTTTTGTTTCTTACTTTTTAAAGCAGCATCGGCTGATTCATCCTCAGGGTTCTCTTCAGCCGCTGCCAGAGCCGCTTCCCGTTCTTTTGCGGCCTTGGTCAGTTCTGCGTGTTTTGCAGCTTCATCTTCGGCCAGGTGGCATTTTTTGTACTTCTTCCCTGAGCCGCATGGGCAGAGATCATTTCTACCGGTGGTTTTTAGACGTTCGTCATAATCTGATACGTTCATAATCTATATTGTAATACATTGATGCCGCTTAGTCTCAGAAATCCGGTACCCCTGGTGGAAATCCATCCCATATCTCAATATCATCCACCCATTGGGTAAGAGGATATTTTCCGGAATAGGTGGTGAAAAGCATAATTCTGTCAATCGGCTTCTTTCGTTTGTTTGGACCATGATAGTCAGCAATGACATCGCCGTTCACAGCCCACCAGAACCGACCATCATTTTCCCGGCTGCGATGCCAGAAAAACTCCACCTTGAACCACTCATCTTCAGGGACTGGTATACTTCGATTTTCTATAGCCCAGTATTCCCGGTACCTCCCATAATTGTCTTTGGCAACGTTATCTCCATGGACATACCAGTAAGGGATACCTTCTTCCACATATACATAAACTGCAGTTCTATAATCACCGGATGTTTTCCACTCGAAAAAGGTGCACCATCCATCATCATCAGTTCCATCACCAAGAACCTCTCCAATATTATCCGGAAATCTCAACCAGTAACTGATGTAAAGATCCCCGTCTTCAACTGCGTCCAAAAAGATATACGGATCTTGAGTCCACTCATGTTGATCTTTAAGAATTGTTGACTGCATAACCCTGCTGGAATTCCCGCTATGCCCCTTAACAGTAACAATTTCATTGTGAATAAACTCACGGGAATCATTCCAGCTGTCGACGAGCACCTGAAACGTACCTGTTGTTCTCCATAGATTAATCGGCCAGAAAAAGTTCTCATAATCAGATCCCTTAATATCCTGAAACCAGGTAGCACCTTCATCATTGTACAAGTCTCCCAGATAAACACCCTTTTCAAAACCGGATTGGAATAAAAGATTTGCAGTATTAGCGCTGTAAACATCTGGAGTAGCTCCATCGGCTGCATCTGTATAGCTGCTGCATGAAAGAGATAACACCACGATTATCAGCGCAAAAAATATAAGAGCTCTCATAGGCCCGAGTGTAACATAATAACCTGATTATTCCTGTTGTTTCAATTTGATCCTTATCAAAATCTCTCTTTTATCACTGTGTATCTATTTGACACAGTACACCGTGGGAATCAGATTTGGATCGGTTCATATTGACACAGGAAGGTAAAAAGACTGTATTCTCAGATCTAATTAAAATTAGTATATTTATTTATATAACAACATTTTAAATGAACAATCAGGCTACTTGGCACAATTGATGCTCCCTATAGTATATAACATGTTCCCAGGAGGTAGATTATGGAACTGACGAAAAGCTCTCCCCGTAAGGCTCCCGATTCATGGAACAATCTGATGAGTCTTCAGCAGGAAATCAATTCACTATTTGAAAATGATTTCTTTCCGGCATCCGACGGCCTGTTCGACCGAAATTACAGTCCGGCTGTGGATGTAGTTGAAAATCCGGATGAGTACCTTGTTTCCTGTGAATTACCGGGAATGGCGGAGGCGGACATCGATGTACAGGTTACCGACAATGTTCTTACCATCAAGGGTGAAAAAAAGAACGATGGTACAGATACCGGGAAACGATGGTACAAGAGGGAAACCTGGTACGGTAGTTTTCAAAGAACCATTCCGCTGCCTTCAGGTATCGAGAGTGATAAGATTCGAGGAGAATTGGAAAATGGAATGCTCAGACTGACTCTCCCAAAACGGGAAGAAGTAAAACCGAAGCAGATTTCGGTAAAAGTAAAGTAGGAGGTACAGGATGAAAAACATTGAAGAGAAGAAAGACCTTCGCCGCAGCCATTACGATATCCGGGAAGAAACTGAGAGTATTGTCATGCGCCTGGAAATGCCCGGAGTAAACAAGTCCGGTCTGAATATTAATGTTGAAGGAGACAAGCTTGTTATTGACGGCCAGCGCATTAAAGATACAAAAAAAGGCGACTGGCTGGTACATGAAATCCATCCTGGAGACTTCCATATGGAGTACACCATAGATAAAACCATCGATCGCGGAAGTATTGAAGCAGCGTTGAGCCAGGGAGTTCTGACTTTAATCCTCGGCCTCTCTGAAGCCGTTAAACCGCGAAAGATAGAAGTAATCAGCAAGTAAAAAAATGTACTCGGGATGTTTACAGCTCCTGCTTAGATGACAGCCTAGCCGTCTTTGCGGGAGCTAAATAGTTATAATTAAAAGTTTTTTAAAGTAGTGACTTGATATATTACTTATTTAGTAATATATATAAAAGAGATCTTTTATGGAGGAATCATATGACTGAATTACTCAGCATTACAGATAAAGCCAAGGGCCAGCTTCAAACTCTGGATGTAAACCAGGCCAGTTTTCTACGCCTTTGGGTGGGAGAGGGGGGCTGTTCAGGGATGTCCTACCAGGCTGTTATTGATGATAATGCGACACCCCTGGATGTTATTCTCTATCAGGATGATGACATCAAGGTTGTATCTGATAACAGCAGCAGACTTTATCTGGAGGGTATAACCATCGACTACGAGGACGATCTGGTAAAATCCGGTTTTCGTTTCATCAACCCCAATGCTGTAAAAACCTGTGGCTGCGGCGGCAGTTTTCAGGCTTGAACACATGAGCGTAATGAACATTCAGGAACAGCTCACCGGGGGCGAGTCAATATACTGCATCAACGAAGCCCAGATGACCAGAACGGCTGATTTAATGGATGGTAGTAACGAAATCGGTATACACCTGAGAGCAGTTCTGGAGAATCTGGAGAGAGAGCTGGACAGAAATGAACTGGCGGCACTTTCCTTCCGCATTATAGAAAGACTGAACACGGGGAAGTGAGAATCCCCTGATACGATTAAACAGACGGATTTCGCCCATGGCAAACTTTGAATTTCTTCCCGCTCCCGCACGGACAACTCTCGTTCCGTCCAGGGCGATTTCCCTCTTCCACAACAAAAAAACGCCGGAACTCTGATGCCGGTATACGCCGGTTCAGAGCCTGCACCATGGCTTTAAAATGTGGATCCGTATGCTTAAAAAACGCGGCGTACCCCTCACAGAGCCAGTTTAATTTCCCGCCTTCAGCCTCAACAAGACGGTCTTTGGGACAGGCCCCGTTGCAAAGCCTTAAAAAAGGACAGGAACGGCACTTATCCGGCAACCCATCCCGTTTATCTTTACCGAATTTTATCTGTATCGGGTTTGATACAATATCTGAGAGTTCTTCCTCCATTATATTACCCAGATAATAGTCAGGAAAAACATAATGATCGCAACTGTAGATGCTCCCGTCATGTTCAATGGCCATGGCTTTCCCGCAGGTTTCCGCGTGGACACAGACGTTCGAAGGATAACCGGCGTGCAAGCCCAGCTGGGTGTCAAACTGCTGAACAAAGATTTCCCCGATATCCGCCTTCACCCAGCGGTCGAATATCCCGTTCATAAACGTCCCCCACTGCCGGGAACTCACACTCCTTTTTGAGACAGCTCCGCCTGTAATACCCCCCGGAAGAGATTCAACAATAGGAATAAACTGCAGGTA
>DEIH01000091.1 GCA_002352375.1 Spirochaeta sp. UBA2779
CCGATCTGGAAAACAACTCCTGCCATTTTCACCACTTCCAGAGTTTTCCTGATGACATCCGGATCCTGGTTAAGAGGTTTCTCACAGAATATATGTTTGCCTGCAAGGGCGGCTTCCTGACTGATAGAGGCATGAGTATCTGTAGGGGAACAGATCAGAACGGCATCAATATCGGCATCGTTCAGTATAAGTTTATAATCCTTTATCACCCGGGTGATGCCATGATCGGCTGCCCAGATCTCCAATTCTTTATCGGCGAATGGATCGGCCATTACGGTCACTTCTACTCCGGAGATACAGGTTGTCAGATTTGCTGCGTGCACCTTTCCAATACGTCCGCCGCCGATTATTCCGATTTTCAGATTCTTGCTCATAAGTCCCTCCACCTATAGTCCGGTATGCTTCCGGATATAGTCTCGCGCTTTAAGGGCATATTCGAATGGGTTGGCTTTCGCAGGATCCTGCTCAGCTTCCACCACCATCCAGCCTTCGTAATCGGCATCGCCGAGTATCTTGAAAAGGGAGGGGAAATCTACTCCCCCATCACCGGGAACCGTAAAAACACCTTCCCTGACAGCTTTCATAAATGGCCAGTCTTCTCTCATTCCCACTGCCTGTATATCAGAACGAAGATCTTTGAGATGAACATGGCCAACCCGGGAGACAAACTTCTTCAGTTGCTCAACGGGATCTGAACCGTTATATGAGAAGTGTCCCGAATCATAGGTTAGGTACACGGTATCCGGATTTGTATCGTTCAGAAATCGTTCGGTTTCCTCAGGAGTCTGGACACCGGTTCCCATGTGATGGTGCATGCAGAGCTTGAATCCCTCATCTTTAGCAATTCGGCCCAGTTTATTATAACCGTCAGTCATGAGTTTCCACTCTGCATCGGAGAAAACCGCTTTACCTGCCTGGACACCAATACTTTCGTTTCCCTGGCAGGAACGTGTCTGTTCATTGGGGCCGATGATGTCCGAACCGACAATACGGAGAAAAACAAGCTTCTCCCGGAAATCCTTCTCCATATCGGCAAAGGGCCTGGTAATCAGCTCTGTACTGAACCACTGATTACAGATAACCATACCCCTGAGATCGAGAGCTTTCTTGAGAACAGCAGCATCAGAGGGATACTTAGTCCCCACTTCACTGCCGGTGTAACCCGCCAATGCCATTTCGCTGATACACTGTTCAAATGTGTTTTCCGCTCCCAGCTCTGGAATGTCGTCGTTTGTCCAGGCAATGGGCGCAATGCCCAGTTTTACTTTGTCTTTATTAAGCATGATTCAGTCTCTCCTTAGAATTGTCTTGCCCTGGCAGCTTCTTTCCTGATACTCCTGCTAGCTTCTACCACTGCACTCTTTTTGGATACTTCGGGTGTTCCCACACGCCACCAGGCACCATAATCGCCTGTCATGGACTTCCGGGCTGTCTTACAATCTATCAGAGCTGGTTTATCACTGGCTCGGGCGGCCTTGAGCGCCTCAATGAACTCTTTGCTGGATTCAGCTCTGTAGCTGTCATAGCCGACACCCCGGGCTATAGTTGCATAGTCAACAGGGATGTAGTCACCATCCAGATGGTCTGTTTCAGGATTCCTGAATCTGAATTCACATCCGAAATGAGGGATACCCTGGGATGCCTGGAGGTTGTCGATACAGTGGAAACCGTTGTTATCAATCAGAATAATATTGATCTTCAAGCCCTCCTGAACGGCGGTAAACATCTCAGAATTGAGCATCCAGAAACTTCCGTCTCCCAGAATACAGTAGACTTCCCGCTCGGGAAATGCAATTTTGGCCCCGAGAGCACCGGCAATCTCATAACCCATACAGCTGAAGCCATACTCCAGGTGGTAGGTATCCGGAACCCGGGTCCGCCAGATTCTCTCCATATCTGATGGCAGGGATCCGGATGCTGCTACAACAATAGCATTTTCGGGAATACCCCCTTCATTCATCAGACCCATCACCTTGGTCTGAGCAAATCCGGAGTCGGTATCATCTAGTGTGAAAAGCCGGGTGTTCTCTTTTGTCCAGACATCGATTACATCTTTTACCTGACGACCCCAGCCTGCCTGATAACCGAGATTTTTGAGTTCTTTATGGATATCCTTAAGGGCGAGTTTCGCGTCTCCCAGAAAAGGAAATCCATTCATTTTATAGGCATCAAACGCAGATACATTAATTGAAAGAAGCTCCACATCAGGATTATGAAAATCCCATTTCGATGCAGTTATAAAATCATTCAGCCGTGTTCCCACGGCAATCACCAGATCGGTATCATGGGCAATTTCATTTGCAGAACTGGTACCGGTAACCCCGATACCCCCGAGATTCTGGGGATTATTCCAGGGAAGAACCCCTTTTCCGGCTTGCGTTTCAGCGAAGGGAATATCAAACGTTTCGGCGAATCTCGCCAATTCTTTTCCTGCACCCGAATAGCGCACTCCCCCTCCGCAGATAATCATCGGTTTTTTCTTGCTCTTGATAAGCTCGGCAGCCCTGCGGGCATCTCCAGGAGAGAGTGGCCGCCGGCCGGGACGATGAACCCGCCTGGCAAAGAACTCTTCAGGGTAATCGTATGCCTCAGCCTGGACATCCTGGGGCAAAGCCAGGCAGACTGCGCCGGTTTCCGCTGGATCTGTGAGGACTCGCATCGCGTTAACTGCGGCTGTCATGAGTTGTTCAGGCCGGACAATCCGGTCCCAGTATTTGCAGACCGCTCTAAATGAATCATTTGCCGTATTGGTGTAATCATGAGGAATCTCAACCTGTTGAAGTACAGGGTCGGGCTGACGACAGGCAAAGGCATCGCCGGGCAGGAACAGCACGGGGATTCGATTCACCGTTGCAGTACCGGCAGCAGTAACCATATTCAAAGCACCCGGGCCGATGGAGCTTGTAACGGCCATAATTTTCTTACGGTTGTTCTGCTTGGCATAAGCCATGGCAGCGTGACCCATACCCTGTTCACTATGACCCTGATAAAATTTCAGACTGTGATCCGGTTCCTGAAGGGCCTCGCCGATACCGACGACACAACCGTGTCCGAAAATACCGAACACACCTTCAACGAATTTAATCTCTTCACCGTCCGACTCCAGGTACTGATTATCCAAGAACTTTATCAATGCCTGGGACATGGTTAACCGCAGAGTACTCATTTTGCCTCCTCGTAAGGCCTCTCAGGCCAAATCTTCACATTTTTTTCAAGAAGCCATTCATGCTCCTTGCGGAAATACCGGGTTGTCGGCAGCCAGCGGTTATCCGTCAGATGGGGAATCATCCAGATGTAGTACATGGCATAACCCGCTCCAGCCACCTGGGAATGAGTTTTGTCAGGACTGATGAGACTGGTGCTCCTGTCTCTGACAATATATGCATCGTTTTCAAGCAACGAAACACCGAAGCCCTGCTGTGGAAACATCCGATAATGATAAATCTCAGGATGGGGATGATCATGAGGCGGATAGCTGGACCATTTACCGGGATGATTGATAACTTCACCCAGAACCATGTTCGAAAACTCGGCATTCTCGCCGTCGAAAACAGTCCTGACTGTCCTGATGGAAGTTTCATTCAGCGAACCGCCACCGAATATATCATTCCTGATATCATCCTTACCGTAAAAAACTGCAGGAAAGTCCCTGTTGTTGATACTGGCTTCAAAGCAGAGCTCAGCACCACCCGGCCCAGCTGTAAGACTGACCGCCATTCCAGCAGGTAGATGGAGAGCCTCTGGATTCTCATCAAAACACGATGTGCGGGCAGCATCACGTTTATTATCTTCCCAGCTGAAACTCACATTCCCGCCAATTAACAGGATGGCCCGCTCTTTAGCAGATTGATCTTCCCAGACATCGCCTTCAGCCAGCTTCAGTATTCCAAAATCCAACAGCATGCCTTCTTTCTTGTCCGCATCACGGACCACCATGTTCATACCGTTTCCGAATACATTCTTCTGATGCAATACCATAAATACTCCACTTGTAAACGTTTACAATAATGGATAAAAAAACAGCCGGATAACACGGCTGAACCTGAATCACAAACGTTTACAAAACGATACACCCGTCAACCTCGATTGTAAAGGGTTAATTCCGGGGAAAACATATATTTAAACCTCAGGTTGATCGACGAACAAGGAGTTCCGGTTGGAGAGTTATTCGTTCAATCTCCTTTTCAGAAGGTTCCTTCTCAAGCTGACGAAGCAGGATCTCAGCAGCGTAGGCACCAATCCGATATTTTGGCTGGTGGATTGTAGAAAGCTGTATATCAGGATGAGAGGCAATAGGAATATCATCGAATCCGATGACAGCCACATCTTCAGGAACACGGTAACCGGAATCCTGTACTCCCTGCACCACACCCATTGCAATGAGATCGTTCTCGGCGAAGACCCCATCAGGAACAATCCCATTTTCAATGAGATCCCGGATGATTTTATAACCGCTCTGTTCCTGAAATTTATCAAGAACAATTATATCTTCTGAGATTTCGATACCAGCACGATTCAGAGCCTTGCGATATCCACTGAGACGGTCCTCAAGGGAATGCCGCTCCTGCTCACTTCCGATAAATGCAATTCTCCGCCGTTTCCGGGACAGAAGATGGGAGACAGCCATGTCCGCACCTTTAACATTATCAATGATAACATAGCTGCGTTTAGTACCTTCGGGAAAACTGGAAACATAAACAAGAGGCATCTCAGACGGTACATAGGATTCAATATCTTCGGCAAGAAGGGTCATGGATGAGATGATTAAACCGTCAACCTGCTTCTGGATCAGATTATTCAGATAATCCCTTTCCCGGTTCGCATTCCAGCTGGTATTGCAGAGAAAGAGGTTGTAACCGGCCTTTAATAACCGGTCTTCAATACCCAGGGCAACCCTGGGATAAAAAGGGCTGGTAATATCGGGAATAATCAATCCGATGGTCATAGTTGCCCGGTTCACAAGACCACGGGCAATTGCGTTAGGTTGATAACCCATTTCTTTTGCCAGGGCCGTTACTTTTTCCCGGGTATGCTGACTCACACCATATTTATTATTGAGTGCCCTTGACACAGTGGCATAGGAAATACCGGCCCTGGCGGCTATGTCCTTGATCGTCGGATTCATGGAATTATCGTAAACGTTTGAGAAGAAAAGGTCAAAGAGGGTATTCACAAACTATGTTCCCAAAAGATCACTGAAAATGGATAGACCAGACGATTCGCAATCCGTCAGAGTTTCAGAACATCCTCAATCAGCCCTTCCCTCATCTCCCGGGGTACCTTCTGGTGAAAACGAATCCGGCGGATATTCTCTGAATTTTCGGTTACATCAACCAGATTCTGTTTGGTAAGAACTGTATTGGCAGGTACGTTGAGTTTTTTAGCACAGACCTCACGAAGCTCTACAATCTTTGTGTATTTATCTTTTTTTGCCCGGGACATCTTACGGAAGGCCGGGGTTTTAAAGATTCCCGGAACGGGTTTTTTGTCAAAGTTCTTGAAAGTTCCTGCAAGTTTGAAGAGGATCTGTTCAACCTTATCCTCATCTTTAATTTTTCGGAGCAGGCTCTCGTGAAGCTTGAATAAATAAGCCACATCATTAATTGCATACTGCTTCGCCTCTTCGCTGATTGGGCGGGTAATCCAGTTCTGACGCTGAAATTTTTTCTTGTTTTCAACAGTTACACCCAACTCCGAGAGGAGTACCGAATCAAGACCCCTGCCTGGAAGATCGAGAATTTCAACCAGATGCTGAAGATCGTAAACGGCATTCATTTTTACCCCGTACTGTTTGTAAACCAGGCTCCGGTCGGAGTCGGCGGCAAAGAACATATAGAGCATGTTTTTAAGGGTGAGAAAATTCGCAAGAACATCATCAGCGATGGGAAAAGGGTCAACCAGATAGTAATTAAGCCCATCGTACACCTGAATAAGGCAGAGCTTTTCACCGTAGACATGGAGGTTGAACTCCCCTTCGAAATCCATGGCGATTATATTCACATTTCGTTCTAAAAGACTCTTAGAGAGTTTAACA
Organism: Spirochaeta sp. UBA2779; assembly: GCA_002352375.1. GTDB lineage: Bacteria > Spirochaetota > Spirochaetia > DSM-2461 > DSM-2461 > UBA2779. Next base: position 6,035 of record DEIH01000091.1, read on the forward strand.
AGTTCGTCGCTGCTGCTGATATCGATATAATCTCTGTGCATAGGAGATGGTAGCATGAAATGGGGCTCAGGCTACAAGCTTCCATCCCAGAGGTTCCAGTTGAGAACCTCAGACACTTTCTTCCGCGGTTTATTCACGGGAGAAGGATTGGCCGGATACCCCAGGGGGAGCAGCTCCACCACTTCCCATCCCAGGGGGACTTGAAGCAGCTCCCGGCAGGCTTTCTGATCAAAACTCCCGATCCAGCAGGTGCCCAGACCCTCTCCGGCGGCTACCAGAGTGATGTGGTCGATCAGAATTGTGGCATCAACTACCGAACGAGGCATATCGCATGACATATCTCCTGTGGAGGAGTCACCGCAAATAGCCATTATTACCGGAGCTTCACCCACAAACTCCTGTCCCCGGGCAACTTTTACCATTTTTACACGTAGTTCAGGCTCTGTTATAGCAATAACCCGCCAATCCTGCAGATTCTTTGCTGAGGGGGCAAAACGGGCGGCATCGATGATTTTCTCAACAGTATCGATCTCGACTGGTTTATCGGCCCAGGAGCGGACACTCTTCCGGTATTTAATAAGTTCTGTGATATTCATATTTTCATTATAGCAAGCGTAAGGCTGCTGTACTGCCTGTTTTCTCCGGATGCTACAGGGTAAACAACAAATCCTCATAGCTGGGATATGGCCAGATTCGTTTATCGGTCATCTTCTCAAGGGTATCCCCGAACTCCCGAAGTTTCTCCATGGCAGGGATAACTTCATTACGGTAAGCAATCGCCTGGGCTTTCTCATCTTCAATAGCCAGTGCTTTTTCAGTCTGGTTGCCAAGATTGGAAGCAGCTTCCAGCAGTCCCTCAAGATTAGCCCCGAGATTCATCAGAAGTTCTTCCTGTCTGGAGCAGCCAATCCCGTTATTCTTCAGGCCCTTTATTGTTCCGGCCATTTTCTCAGCATATTCAGCCGCTGCGGGATAAATCAATCGTTCTGCCATTTCCCTCATTACACCGGCTTCGATATTAATCTCCATACTGTAGGTTTCAAGATAAATGGTAACCCGGCTCTCAACTTCAGCCCGGGAAAGAACTTTATGTTTCTCAAACAGTTCAACCGCATCATCCTCAAGGTAGGCAAGAAGGGCCTCAACGGTGGAACCGATATTCGGCAGCCTGCGTTTTTCAGCTTCGGCCAGCCATTCATCACTGTAACCGTTGCCATTGAAGATTACCCGCCGGTGGTTTCGGTAGTTCTCAATAATGATATCCCGGACTTCCGCCATGGGGTCGGCCGACGCTTCAAGCCGGTCAGCTATCCCCCTCAATACTTCCGCCATTGCAGAGGTAAGTACGGTATTAGACCCGGCTACCGACTGGGAGGAACCGCACATTCTGAACTCGAAACGGTTTCCAGTAAAGGCGAAGGGACTGGTCCGGTTCCGGTCTGTTACATCCATGGGAAGGTCCGGCAGGGAAGAAACACCTATCTCAAGAACCCCGCCTTCCCTGGATTCCACCTTATCTCCAGAAACCAGCTTCTCAAGAATCTCATAAAGCTGATCTCCCAGAAATATAGAGATAACGGCCGGAGGTGCTTCATTTGCTCCAAGGCGGTGATCATTCCCCGCACTGGCTGCAGAAGCTCTGAGTATGGGAGCGTAGATATCCACCGCTTTAATAATTGAAGTAAAAAATAATAAGAATCGAGCATCTTCATGGGGATCTTTACCCGGTTTACAGAGATTGACTCCGGTATCTGTTCCAATGTTCCAATTGTTGTGCTTCCCCGATCCATTTACACCGGCAAAGGGTTTTTCATGAAGAAGGCAAACCATATCATGACGATGGGCCACTTTATCCAGGGTTTCCATTACCAGCTGATTCCAGTCGGTGGCGATACCGGCCGAAGAGAACACCGTTGCCAGCTCAAACTGATTCGGGGCCACCTCGTTATGCTGAGTTTTGGCACTGATTCCAAGCTTCCATAGTTCGTCATTAACATCGGCCATGTAATCGGCAACCCGGTCTTTGATGGCTCCAAAGTAATGATCGTCCATCTCCTGACCCTTGGCACTCATAGTTCCGAATACCGTCCGTCCTGTCATCTTGAGATCGGGTCTGGATTCATAGAAATCACGGTCTACCAGAAAGTATTCCTGCTCTGGTCCGGAATATGTGATAACCCTTTTTACATCGTTATACCCCAGGGCTTTGAGAACCCGGAGAGCCTGAGTATTCAAGGCATCCATAGAGCGGAGCATGGGAACTTTTTTATCCAAAGCCTCCCCGGTATAAGCCACAAAGGCGGTGGGAATGCAGAGGGTAACTCTGCGACCGTGTTTTTTCAAAAAGGCCGGAGACCCGGTATCCCAGGCGGTATACCCTCGGGCTTCGAAGGTGGTTCTCAAACCTCCTGAGGGAAAAGATGAGGCATCAGGCTCACCCTGTATCAGTTCTTTGCCGGAAAATTCCATCAGTACTGTACCGTCAGGGTTGGGAGAAATAAAGGAATCGTGTTTCTCAGCGGTGTAGCCTGTAAGCGGCTGAAACCAATGGGTGTAGTGCGTCGCCCCTTTCTGCAGAGCCCAGTCCTTCATGGCATTGGCAATAACTTCTGCAACCTCCGCAGAAAGCGTTTTTTCCCCGGCCTGTACCAGTTTAAACTCTTTGAAGATTGTCTTCGGCAGGCTTTCCTGCATCAAGGATTCATTGAAACTGTTTTCACCGTAAATACTTTCTACACCTTGATACTCTGGACCTACCATAGAACGCCTCCTGTACTGACAAATACTATATATAGAAACACTACTGCATACGAATGAATCTGAACAGAGGCAGATTTGCCAAAGTAGGTTTTGACACAACATTATCCAGTCGTTACACTGTTAATGCATAGTGTATATACAACACTAACATGATGGAGTGAAACATGTTTCAATACAAATACCCCCACCCCGCTGTTACCGTGGACAGCGTTGTATTCGGCCTGGATAATGAAGAATTGAAAATCCTCCTTATCCAGCGGAAACTGGAGCCCTTCAAAGGAACCTGGGCTCTTCCCGGGGGATTTGTTCAGATGGATGAAAGCCTGGATGATGCGGCAAAACGGGAGCTGATGGAAGAAACCGGTGTTGAGAAGCTCTATCTGGAGCAGTTGGCTACTTTCGGTAAACCCGACAGAGACCCCCGGGAACGGGTGATTACCGTGGCTTATGTTGCCATTGTAAATCTTTTTAATCATACGGTAAAAGCCGATTCCGATGCCGAGGAGGCAGGCTGGTTTCCGGTGGAAAATCACCCGGAGCTGGCCTTCGACCATATAAAGATTCTGGCTACGGCGCTCAAGCGCCTTCAGGGGAAAATCCGTTATCAGCCTCTGGTTTTCAAGTTCCTCCCCGAAAAGTTCACCCTCTCACAGGTACAGAAACTCTATGAAACAGTTCTCTGCCGCTCCCTTGATAAAAGGAACTTCCGGAAGAAGATTCAGGGTACCGGGATGGTGGTTCCTCTGGAT
>DEIH01000134.1:0-5327 GCA_002352375.1 Spirochaeta sp. UBA2779
CGTAGTGGATGTACGCCGAGACCCCTACGTACACGAGCACACTCTGCTCGACACACTCATAAAGAACCTCAGGATGCAGCTGGACTCCGAAGGGCGCCCCATCGTGGTAGTGGAGGATGCAGCAGGGGCACGTATTGTAGATGGCGAGCACTCCTCCGGATGGATTCGGAACCGGATTACCAATGAGCTTGAAGATGTCTGGTATGAACAGGTGGGAGAATCGTACCGATTCACTCTCCCGTCAGACGAAGCTCTCGAACTCGAAATTGCAGACACCGGCGGCGCGCGCGTACTGATAGCGGCCCCTGGATCAGAACCCGGGGAGATTAATTTCTCCATCCAGGTAACAGAAGCAGTTGAGAATGGCGAAACCATCACCCGTCGGTTCACCCTTCCAGATGACTCCGCGAGTTCCACCGAAGCAAAACCGTAGCCCTTTTGCCGTGCAGTAAAAGGGCTTATTGCGTTCAAATTTCAGAAGTATCGATAAACCTTCCAATACTACCAATATAATTTTTTCTTTTTTGTGTATATTTTACTTTACATAATGTAATATATTTATTACATTATGTATATCATACAGTACTATATGTTTAATATATATGACATCAGGAGGAAAAAAATGTCTTATCACGAAAAAAAATCTATTGCTATGATTGTCAGCAGCGTCCTTATTTTCGCTGTGTATGCACTCGTGTTGTATCAGAAATACAACAATGGAGAGTTCCTGAATGCCGATCCCCTCAGGCTGGGAGCGGTAGTCCTGCTTTTGCTTATCCCGCTGCAGATTGTTTCCAAAATTATCACCATGATCCTTTTTACCATCGGTGGTGCAATCAAAGTCCAGGGAGATCCGGATATACCGATTGAAGATGAACGAGACAAGTTAGTAGAACAGAAGGCCATGAATATCGCATTTTATATATTCGGGATCGGGTTTCTTCTGGCTTTAGCTGCTCTTGCTCTGGCATGGCCTTTGCGGGTGGCATTTTTGCTATTGTTCGGCACCCTGTTCGGAAGCGATATCGGATCCGGGATTGCTCAATTCAGATACTACAGAAGAGGTTTCTGATTATGGGAAAAAGTCTGGTGAGTAATAATATCCGATTGCTCCGCTTCCAAAATGGAGAGATGACCCAGCAGCAGCTGGCTGATAAAGCCGGTGTAACAAGACAGACAATCATTGCAATTGAAAGTGCGAAGTACTCTCCCTCCCTTGAGCTGGCTTTCCGCTTAGCTAAGGCTTTCAATGTAAAACTGGAAGATGTGTTCACTTATGATTCAGAGGAGAAAAAATGAAGGTCTGTATTATTGGGGCTTCGGGAAAACTCGGACAATATATGGTTCAGCATGCGCTGAAAAAAGGTTATGAAGTGGTTGGAGTCTGCCGGGAAAAAAGCGTGAAGAAGCTTAATAGATTCCAGGGAAGGATAACAGTAATTCCCGGTCCAACCAGCAACAGGGGTGTTATCCGCCGGGCAGTCGCCGGATGCGATGCAGTACTGACGGTACTTGTTCCCTGGGGTATGAAGCAGTACTCCTCAGGGACTGCTCAGGCTGTCCTTGACTACGCTGAGGCAGGAGCGCGACTGGTGTTCTCCTGCGGCTGGCATATCAGCCTGGATGGAAAAGATAAGTACTCCGAAAAACTGCTGCGCCAAGTAAAAGTTTTTGGACGGCTTGGTAAAATGATTCGAGCTGTTGATATAGACGACCAGGTAGAGGCCGGCCGACGAATCTTTGCCAGCGATACCCGTTGGACTGTAGTACGGGGCAGCGACCTCGAAGAGGGAGAAAGCCAGGGACTCCCAGTCTGGAGCCGTCATGTGGGAGATCCCGTTCTGAAAGCTAATCTTACCCGTCGGGTTGATTTCGCTCTTTTCATGGTACAGGCATTGGAGAATGATGCTCTAATTCATGAGGCGCCGGCGATTTCCGGCTCACCGAAAGATTAGGTATCCTTGTAACAGATGTTCAACTGAAAAGTATCAAGGTTAATGGTATTGTTATCAGGGCCATAAGTGATGAAATGGCAATAGCTCCCGACAGGTATTCTTCATCCAGGTTCAGAGTATTTCCCATCATCAGAATATTTGCCGCCACCGGCATCAGGGCCACCATAACAACCACCGACCGGCTGATTTCATCCAGTTTCACATTCATTCGAGTGGTAAGCCAGGCCGCCCCGAAGGTGAGAACCAGCCGCAGGGGAAGAAGCAGGGAAAGCTCACCCCAATGCGCCTTGAAAGACAGTGTTAAACCGACGCCGAAGAGTATCAGGGGTACCGTCATATGGCCGAACTTGGCCAGTGGTTCCATGATGTAGCCCGGAGTATGAATTTCGAATACCGCCAGGGCCAATCCGGCCGCAAAGGCCAGAAAAATTGGGATGGCTATTTTCAGCGTGTAAAAAGCCGATTTTGCACCTTCATCCGAGCGGTCTAGAAGTATCTTGGTGAGAAATGAGAAGAGTATCGTTAATGGCCAGAACAGAACAGCGTACATGATACTCCGGGAAAGACCCCCGCTTCCCAGTCCAATTTCAGTAACCGCCCAGCCGAAGTAGCCGATATTTCCCAGAATGATTATCAGAACAGTTTCAACCCGGCGTTTCCGGAACAACGGAATTCTCGAAACAAGGAGAGCAGCCAGCCAGAGTATGGTCATGTATATAGGAAGGGAGAGTACAACCGGAACAACCTGAGACAGGGCCTCAGCATTCATTCCGGCCATATCGGTGAAGATAAGTAATGGCACGGTAATTTTCAGTGCAAACTGAAGTAACGGATTCCCGTATTTCACTGGGAAATAACCGGTGGAACGTACCAGATATCCGAGGAGAATCGGCACATAGATAGGGAGTATAATCGGGATGTATTCAGACATAGAGGGATTGTACCCGAAGCATCAGTAATACGAAAGCCGGTTTATCTTCTTGCTGCACGCCGGGCCAGTTCCGCAGCCCCCACCAGGTTGGCATTACTTCCCCGCTCATCGATAACAGAGGGACGCAGATAATTCATGAAACCTGACTTCCCCAATATCCTCTGGGTGGAGGGGCCGAAATACGGCAGGGCGTAACTGGGCTTGCCCCCGAGGCAGATAGGCGTCCCGGCAGGAAGCCCGTCAGACTCCGACCGTTTCAGAAGAATCCTGCAGGCCTCTGCCAGCACTTTACCGTAAAGCCTGTCGGTGCTTACCGCCGATTCCACTCTCATCCGGGAAAGTTTACTGATATGCTCCCCGGCTATCGCCGGATCGGTGAGTTCTTTCTGTTCATGAATATCCAGAAAATTTTCGTAGAAATCATCGTTCCCTACTACCGCGCGGAACAATCTGCAGCGGCCGGGGCCCGAAAGTATCACCTCGGCTCTCATCGTCCGGGTATCATCACCGGGGCCGACAAGAGAATCAGAAGGGAGATCCGCATCCTCATGAAGCTGACGTTCAAAGAGTTCAAACGAAGCTCCCACCTCGGAAAAAAGACTGCGGAGTTTCCAGAGGTCAATTCCAATGGAATAACCCGGCTCATTACTGAAATGCAGGCTCTCATCCCGGCCGTCCCAATCGGTCGAAGGAAAGCGGATTTCTCCGGATTTATCAATCCAGACCCCGCCCCAGCCGCCGCCGAACACCCAGTAAAGCAGTTCCAACCTCAAAACACTCCACTCAGCCAGTCCTCCGGCATCCGCATCATTGGCAATGGCCGCAGGTACACCGAACGCTTCTTCCAGGGCCAGCCGAAGATTATGCCCGTTGTACTGAGGACGGTTGTGAAAAAGCTTAAATCCACCGTCCGAATTCAGAATACCTGCAGAGGCAATACCGATACCCGCCAGATCCTTCCGGGATTTTCCCTGAGACTGGAGCAAGGAATCCGCTCCAACAGCTAGAGATCCTGAGAAAACATCAAAATCCTCATTGTACTCCTCGGCACAAACCTCGGGATTTGCAAGAGGCGAGGAAGAGGAATTAAAAAGAGCCAGTTTTGCACCACTGGAGGCACCGATATCAAATGCCAGGTAAAGGCCGGAATTACTCATAACCCCGATCCTACCAATTCATGACTGTTGCGTCGAGGAAGCTAAAGTCCCAAATCCTCATTAACAAGCACTACCGCCGTCCTCCCGGGAGGAAAGGACTTCTCCGTTAATGTCCATGAATTACAAATCCGGTCGTCTGAAGAACAGTCCAGGCAGGAAGAACTTTTGATACAGGGTGTTCTCATCCCAAGGCGCATGCAGTTGGCCGGAGCTGCAAACTCCTTAACCCGCTCCATAGCGCTGAACACATCGGCACAGATTTTATTCCGCCCCACAATTACAACGACTTTCTTCGGTCCGAAGGTAAGAGCCGCCACCCGGTTTCCAATCATATCCAAATTAACGAGTACGCCGTCCTCAGTAACCGCATTGGAACCCAGCATGTACAGATCAGAAAGAAGAGCCTGTCTGCGGTACTCAAGTTTCCCCGCTGCATCAAGTCCTTTTTCACTGGTATTGATAACATCCCAGTCCGGGCTGTCAAAAAACCAGGACTTCACACCGCACTCTTTCAGGGTAAGAGAGCCCCCCCAGGAAACAACCCCCTTACCAAGAGGCGGAACAATGGTACCAAGAACCAGTTTCCCGGCTTCTTCAGCGGTCTCTGCTGTATAAGCCTCGAAACGGTTGTCCTCCAGCGCTTTTCTCACTTTCTCAAGTTTAATCCGTCCATATTCTGCTACTGACTGATCCATAAAATTCTCCTTAACAGCTACCGCAGATTTTACCATAGATTATTGTTTTGTTAATCTGTATTTTCCAGGCGGGATGCCGTTTTCCTCAATATCCCGCCATCTGATCCGACATCGTCCGGCAGCAAAGATCAGGGCGGCAGAGGTCAATTATCAAAAATGTACTATACTTCAATTATTATGAAAGCTCGAAAAGAAAACTGGAAGTATTTCAGGCACAAGTACCCGGAAGCTCATGATGCGTACGAAACCTTCGGAAAAGCTCTCGGCCCCGATGGCGGACCCCTGGACGGCAAAACCTGTGCACTGATAAAACTCGGCATCGCCGCGGCCAGTCAATACGATATGGCCATGCGCAGTCACATCGAAAAAGCCCTGAATTCCGGCTGCAGCCCTGAAGAAGTGGAACATGCCATACTTCAGTCTGCAACCACAGCTGGTTTCCCCAGAATGATGACAGCTCTGATGATATGGCGGGAGGAGAAGGTGAAACACCAGAAAATCCCGGATTAGGCTTTTTTACACCATTTTCATGAAACAGACACCAATCGGAGTATAATTAGAGTGTTGGAGGCTGATTATGAATAATAAC
>DEIH01000134.1:5399-7851 GCA_002352375.1 Spirochaeta sp. UBA2779
GACATCACGCTGAATGTTCCCTATTACATGGGGTTGAAGTCCAGCACCGGAGATGTGGGGGACTTCAGTCAGTATATGTTTCTCATACCCGATGTAAAATGGAACTACTATTTCGGTCCGGAATGGCTTCATTTTGGAGTGGGTTTACACCTCTGGACCCTTATTATTGAAAGTGGCTTGTATCCGATTCTTTCTCTTGAATCAAACCTTGGAAACTTTGTTCTCAACGCCAATGTCGGTGGAGGAGCATTTTTGTTTTTCGGGTTACTGAATGATGCCGCAGCAGAGGCCGTATTCCTTCCGGAATTATCGGTGGCCTACCGCCTTGGTAAAAAGAAAGCTTTTCGGATTGGAACTGGTGTTATGCTGATAATGGCCCCGAATGCCCTGTCTATGAATGATTTTGCTTTTGTGGGAACAGCCTTTGCACGCTGGACATTCTGATTGCCGGAAAACTGCCTGAAAAAACCCCGGTGTACCTGTCTGGATACACCGGGTTAATTATACGCGAGGCAGTTAAAAGAATCTAAACAAGACAGCCATCATCGCCGTCGTGGACGTAAGGCTTATACTTAAGCTCCTTCTCCAGACTCGGATCTCTGATGATTGTTTCGTTTCGCTTCCAACCTGCAGGTTTGGCCTTGTACTTGATTAGACCGCTTACGGGACAGACAAAACTGCAGAGCATACAACTCAGACACTTATCTTCGATAAGCTCGGGACGGCGGGTTTTATCGTCCCATTTAAGGGCCTGGCCACCGGCATCGTTACAGACGTTCAGACACTGACCACAGCCAACACATTTATCCAGATTGTATTCAACAACACCCTGCCTATCCAGATCGAAGAGCTCTGTTTTCCCCAGCTTGGGCAGAGTGGCACCGATCAGATCGTCCAGCTTCCAGATTCCTTTGGATGCCATATAATCACTGAGTCCCTCGATCATATCCTGAACTATCACGTAACCGAAATGCATGATTCCGGTGGTTACCTGTAGTGTGCTTGCACCTACAAGGAGGTATTCCAGAGCATCAATCCAGGTTTCTATACCACCCATCCCCGAAAGGGGAATGTTCAGTTTTTCATCCTTGGCCATGTCGGAGATGAATCTGAGACCAATGGGTTTCACACCCGGCCCGGAAGTTCCGCTGGAAGCTCCCCGACCGAATACATTGGGCTGGGGTACAAAAGAATCAATATCTATTCCGGTAATACCGCTAACGGTATTAATGGCGGAAATAGCATCTGCACCGCCGTTCTTGGCGGCCATGGCCGTTTCAGTCATATCGGTGATATTCGGCGTCATTTTTGCCATAACCGGAATACTAACAGCTTTTTTTACGATGGAGGTATAGTGTTCAATATCATAAAAAGACTTTCCTGCCTGATCCCCGGAGCCCTCTATGGTCATATTGGGACAGGAGAAATTAAGTTCCAGCATGTCCGCACCGTGGTCTTCAGACATTTTAGCCAGATACTCCCACTCTTTGTCGGCAAAACCCATAATACTGTGAACCAGCCGTCGATCGGGATAGTGCTTTTTCAGATAGAGAAGATCCATCAGGTTCTCTTTAAGAGGACGGTCGGTAATCTGCTCAACATTCTGAACTGTAGCCATTTTCCGGGTCCCTACGGTCATACTGTTCATTCGGGGAGAGGGATGATCGATGCGAAGACGGTCGGAACCCAATGTCTTGAATACAACACCCCCCCAGCCAGCTTCAAATGCCCGCTCTACCATCTCGGCACTGTTGGAAACAGGGGAAGAGGAGAGCAAAAAGGGATTGATGTATTTCTTACCGCAGAATTCTATGGAAAGGTCCGGTTTTTTTTGTGCCATTTCAACTACTCCTTGTTACTCAGGTATTCGTGGATTGCCTTGGCAGCCACCTTACCGTCCTGAACCGCTTCAACCACCAGAGCGGGACCGCGAACGATATCACCACCGGCAAAGATTCCGGGAACAGAAGTTGCTCCGGTTTCCGATTCGACCACAATAAGCTTCTTACCATCCACTTTCACGTTGGGATACCAGTTGGCTGAATCATCAACAGCTTTATTCCCAATGGCTTCAATTACGATATCTGCAGGCATATCCCATTCGGTTCCTTCAATCAGTACAGGGCGCCTTCGGCCTGACTCATCGGGTTCACCCAAACGAGTTCTCACCAGTTTCAGGCCGGTAAGCTTACCTCCCTCTATCAGAAATTCTGTGGGCTGATGAAGAATGTAGAAGTTGATTCCATGTTGAAGTGCTTCGATGCGTTCGATTTCTTCTGCAGGCATCTGAGTGTAAGAACGGCGGTAAATGAGATTCACATCTGTCGTATCCAGCCGGGCTGCAGCTTCAACACAGTCCATAGCCACCGATCCACCACCGATAACAGCAACGGTTTTGCCTTTGAAATCTGAGATGATATTGTCAAAATTCTCATTTCTGATGGAAGCAAGG
>DEIH01000084.1:0-582 GCA_002352375.1 Spirochaeta sp. UBA2779
AGCCTTTCCTATCAAGTCGAAATGCAGATCTCCTGTGGCCAATCCCCGTATCATCAGGGTGGATGATTGAGTACCTGAATTTCCTCCAGTCTGGGTGATAACGGGAATAAAAAGGGCAAGAAAGGCAAAACGGGCTATCAGATGCTCATACCCGGCCATTACGTTCGTTGTAATGGTTCCCGCCAGGAGCAAAAGAATCAGCCAGGGCAGACGCCGCCAGATGAGCCGGGGTATGGAAGACTCCATATAGTTCTCAGCCTCACCGCCGATGGCACCCATGCGGTAGATATCTTCGCTCTGTTCCTCCCGGATAACATCAATCATGTCATCGAAGGTAACGATACCCAGAAGGCGGTTCCACCTGTCTGTTACCGGCAGGGCAATCAGGTCGTGACCTTCAAGAACCTTGGCGGTTTCTTCCTGGTCGGTGTCATCCCGGACGCTGATAACGTTGCGTTCCATGATGTCGGAAATCTTCACATCATCGGCGGTTATCAGTATCTTCCGGAGGGTAACAACACCGGTGAGCCGCTGGAGGCTGTCTACAACGAACACGTAATAGATGGTTTCCAGCTCTTCCGG
>DEIH01000084.1:625-6232 GCA_002352375.1 Spirochaeta sp. UBA2779
GTCATCAGACCGGCGGCATCATCATCGTCGAAACGCAGAAGGAATTCGGCCTCTTTGCGGGCCTCATCGCTTAAATGTCCGATTACCTCGGAGCGTATCTCTGGTGAGACTGACTGAATGAGGTCAACAAGATCATCAGGATCCATTACTTCCAGAAGATCTCTTGTCGCTTGAATCGATAAAGCGGTTACCAGATTCTGCTGATCTGCCGATGGGAGTTCGGATATCAGTTCACCTCGTGTTTCCTGATCCAGGGCCAGAAAAATGCCCAGGGCCTCATCATCATCCAGTTCGTACCACCCGTCGGACAGATCGGCCACAGTGAAGTCGGCAACAGCATTTTTCAGGGATTCACCATCGAAATCCAACAGACGGAGAAGGCTGTTCATTGTCTCGGCCATTTTACCAGTCTCCTACCGGAAGAACTTCAGGTTCCATGTGGAAGCCCGTAGATTCTGCCACCTTCCCGGCCACTTCATCAAGTAGATTTCGGATGTCGGCTGCTTTGGCAGAACCTTCGTTTATGATGATATTAGCATGCCAGGGGGCCACTGAGGCACCGCCGATTCTCAAACCCTTCAGGCCGCATTTTTCGATAAGAACTCCCGATGGAGCACCGAAGGTCCGGTTGTTTTTAAAGGCGCTGCCGGCGCAGGGGGCTTTGTAGTGCCCTTTTAATTCCCGGTTGTCTCTTTTTTCCCTCATCCCGGCTTTAAGGGTCTCCGGTTCCCCCTGGTACATGGAGAATGCAGCCCGTAAAATTGTGAGTTTCTTGCCAATTCCGGTTTGGAAAGGGGAGTGTTTGTATTCCCACTCTTTTTTGTTCATTGTGATTCTGGATATTCTACCCGATCGGTCCATCGCATCTATCCAGAGAATTTTTTCGGCAATCTCTTCATCGTAGCAGCGGGCATTCATCCACAGGGCTCCTCCCACAGTTCCGGGCATCCCGAAGAGAAAATCCAGCCCCCCGAAACCCGAACTCCCGGACATCCAGGCGGCATCGGAAACCGGGAGGCCGGCACCGAGAATAAGAGTCGGTTTCCCGCTGCCTGTCTTGTTATTCTTCTCCCCGGCAGATTCCATCCGGTATTCGTTAAAAAGCCGGGTATTCACAACCAGTCCCCGAATCCCTGAATCGGCAACCAGAATATTCGAGCCTCCGCCGAGGATGAACACATCCCTTTCTTCCCGGCGGGCGGTGGTTAAAAGAAACCGCAGATCTTCCACATCTGCAGGAACAGCATAGAGTTCCGCTGGTCCCCCTGTCTCAAAGGTTGTGTGCCGCCACATCGGTTCGGATGCGATAACAATTCCCTTTATATTGAACATGTTCCGTGATTCGGTTATTTTTGCCACACGTTAGTTTATTATCAAGCGGCATGATGCCGCAACCGGAGCGATATTTTGAAAACCCTGCGCTTATACAATTCAGACGGCCGTGAATTACAGGAATTCAAGCCTCTTGAATCCGGACACGCGGGTTTGTACTGCTGTGGGCCGACGGTGTACAACTACGCCCATATCGGAAACCTTCGAGCTTACACCCATTGGGACATACTCCGGAGAACTTTGGAACGCTTCGGTTATGAAGTGAAACACGTAATGAACATCACCGATGTGGGGCATCTCACAGATGACGGTGATGAGGGTGAAGACAAGATGCTCAAAGGGGCCCGGGAGCGGGATATGAGCGTCTGGGAAATCGCCGAGTTTTTCACCAAGGCGTTTTTCAAAGATATTGAACGGCTGAATATTCTGACTCCTACAGTGAGCTGCAAAGCCACCGGACATATAGACGATATGATCGCCTTGGTAAAACGCCTGGAAGAGCGGGGTTTTACCTACGAATCCGGGGGAAACATTTACTTTGACTCCACAAAACTGCCGGATTACGGTCGGATGGCCCTTTTAGACCGGCAGAATCTGCAGCACGGTGCCCGGGTGGCGTTGGATACCAACAAACACAGTCCTTTTGATTTTGTCCTGTGGTTTACAAAAAGTAAATTCGAGAATCAGGCCATGATGTGGGACTCGCCCTGGGGACGTGGTTATCCCGGCTGGCACATTGAATGTTCGGCTATGAGTTCAAAATATCTGGGTGAACGCATCGATATACATACCGGGGGCATCGATCACATCCCGGTGCATCATACCAATGAAATTGCCCAGAGTGAGGGCGCTTTCGGGCATCACTGGGTGAATTATTGGGTTCACAATGAGTTTCTCATCATGAAAGAGGGGAAAATCTCCAAGAGCAAGGGCAGCTTTCTTACCCTGCAGAAGCTCATCGACGATGGTTATGAGGCTCTGGACTACCGTTATTTTCTTTTGGGCGGTCATTACCGTTCCCAACTGATTTTTTCTGAGGAGTCTCTGGACGGTGCACGTTCGGCCCGGAAATCCCTGTTGGGCCGGGTGGCTTCTTTTTATCGTGAGATTAAAGGTTCTCCTCTTCCAGATATAAGTGACCTCGGGAAGGCCTCTTTCTCCCGGATTGAAGCCTTTGATGCGGCCCTCGGTGAGGATCTGAACACCCCAAGAGCTCTGGCGGAGCTGTGGCAGCTGGTTAAGGATGAAACCATACCTGCAGCCGAACGTCTGGCCGCCGTTCTTGATATGGACGGAGTACTGGGTTTGAACCTTGAAGAAGCCGGGGAGGAAACCGCCGGGACCGGTGAGGACGATGAACTTTCGGCTTTGTTAACCCGGCGGAGGGAAGCCCGGGAGGCGAAGAACTGGGCTGCTGCCGATGAGATACGGGATGAACTGGCAGAAAGGGGCTGGAAAGTGGTTGACACCCCGGAAGGGCCGAGGTTGGAAAAAGCGTGAGAAAAGCGGTAACCCTTGCATCATTCGGTTGTTGTAATGAGTGACAGGGGATTTTTAGACGCGGCTTTCGCCGATCTCTTCGACGATTTCTACTCGGATCTGCTTCGGGTTGCCTGGCGTATCTGCGGCCGAACAGATGTAGCCGAAGAACTGTGTCAGGAAGCCTTTCTGAGGTATTATGAGAGGCGGGAAAAACTCCCTGTCGGTGATGAGGCGAGGTACTGGCTCATACGGGTCGTAAAAAACCTTGCTTTTAATTATGAGAAGCGGCTGGGCCGCGAACGTGAAGCCTACCGGGTTTTTGCCCGGCAGCCCCGTAACGACTTACGGAATGAGGGTGAACGTTCGGTTCTGGTCGAAGAGTCCCGGGATATTGTCCGAAAGGCACTCCTGGAGATTCCCTACAAATTGAGGGTTGCCCTGATTTTAACTGAATACGCCGGATATCCTTATGCCGACATCGCCCGAATCCTTCATATATCTGAAGGTAATGTGAAGATACGGGTGTTCCGCGCCCGGCAGCACCTGTCGAAAATTCTGCAGAAGGGAGAAATACATGTGCCCTGAAGCCTCTATGCTTTCAGCCTATTTTGATAATGAATTAAACGGTTCTCAAAAAAAATCAGTTGAGAATCACCTTCATGGCTGTCCCGCCTGCCGGGCCACTTTAGAGCTGTTTCAGTCCCAGCGGGATGTAATGAGACAGGATAGTTCCGTATTTCCGGAGAATCCGGACCGACTTGATGAGTTCTGGACCTATGTAGGCAAGTCCCGGATCAGCCGGATACACGGTCCCCGGAGGATTGCCGTACCTCTACCTCTGGCTGTAGCTGCAGCCCTGGTACTGGCGCTTGTTTCGGTTCTGAACTTCCTGCCCATCGGCAGCAGAAAAGCTTCGGATGCCCCTGTCGTTGTCGAAGCTCTCCCCCAAACCCCGACAGTTGTGTCTTTTACGATTTCCCCGGGTGAATTGGATGACTTTTTTGCCGTACTTGAGGGTACTCAGGTTTCCAATGCGGATTCAATTCATATGCTGCCTTCCGAATTTCCCGTATCCCGGTTCGGGGATCCTCTTATTGTTAAATCCGATAGCTTTGAGGGAGCCCCTTGAGAGATAAGCATCCACTTTCCGGAAGTCTTTTTCTTTCTGTTCTCCTTCTGTCTCTCTGTATGGTAATACCGCTTTCAGCGCAGGATGATTCAGCTTCTCTCAATGCCGATAAACTTTTAAAAGACGCCCTTTTATTCTCGGTGGATGTGGATGTCACCTCCCCCGATGGTGATTCACAGCTTTGGAATACCAGAGTTGAAAAAATTACTATTCCCGGCAGAGCTGTGGAGGTGAGTCTTGAAGGTGATGATTCAAAACTGAAGGTTAACTTCACTCTTTATCCGGCAGAAGATGGAAAACTCCTGCTTGTTGCCCGTAGTGAAACCTGGGTTGGGGGAGAGTATTCCAGTGCTCTTTCCTCTCTGCCCGTATTGTATCGCGATGAAGTGTATTACTATCCATTGGGCCGGGCGGAAGACGGTGATGATGATAGCCCTGTGGAAGTGAGAATGTCGATTAATGTAATTCCCTATCTGGAAACTCTGGATGATGCTGCCCGGGATACCCTGGAGTCGGCCTTTAACTC
This sequence comes from Spirochaeta sp. UBA2779, assembly GCA_002352375.1. GTDB lineage: Bacteria > Spirochaetota > Spirochaetia > DSM-2461 > DSM-2461 > UBA2779. The sequence continues at coordinate 5,095 of DEIH01000084.1, forward strand.
CTCAGCTCAATTCGATCTTTCGGGGGAGGACCCCTGATTCAGTGAGTATGCGTAAAAAATCAATTCTCCATTGGGTACCGGCGGTTTTGTTCGGTCTTGCCCTTGGAATCTTCCTTATTTTATTCCTCCGTTACCAGAGAAAACCTGTAATTACCGGAATGGATCATCTTGTAGCCGGTCCCGGGGACAAGCTTGAGATTAGCGGTAAGTTCTTTGGTGATGGTATAGAAGGTTCCAGGCTGTATATCGGTTCGTCCCCCCTCACCTCCACGGGCATTATTGAATGGAGTGATAATCGCATTCTGGCCCGGGTTCCACGGAGTGATGGTGCCGTGCTGGTAAAGGTTAAAACCAGGTCCGGGACGTCCCGGGGCTTTGTACTGGGAGATGCTTCTCGATTTCCCAAGGTTGATTACGGCCCATGGCTCCCAGGAGCACCCTTTATAGAGTATGCCGAACCTCCTGTTGGCGGGCCGGGAACTCTGGTAACCATTCATGGCGATGGATTCGGGGATAAACGGAACGGGGGGCAGATCTGGGTGAACCGGTCTGATTCCTCTACTCTGCTGGGCACCGAGAAACCAAACCTTTCCCGGTACGTGGAAGCTGGTGTTATCAAGATTTGGACTGACAGTACGGTTCAATTCTGGCTCCCTCAGGGCTCTTCTTCCGGGAATATTTATCTGCACAAAGACGGATTTTTCAGTAACCCCATTTCTATTGAGATTCACTCTGGTGCGGGTTATTTCGAGTATGGGGATGAGATTCAGTGGTCGATTCGTCAGGATGTTCTAATCGACCGTATAGGAGCTTTTCCTGGAAATTCTCTGTATCTGTTGATTCCCGCACCTCAGATTGGAACGGGGCAGGGGAGGGCCGTTGTTCTGGAGTCTGTCGGGGAAGGAGCCTCCCATCCTTTGAGAGAGGATGGGAATCTTGGGTTGTATCGTCTGGACGAACTGGCTCCAGGGGATACTCCTTTTGTATCCCGGCAGATTGTAATTCCCGTTAAAGCAGTACATACAGTTATTAATTCGGAATCAATCAAACCCTTTGATTCAACTCGGCCGGATCTTGTCTCGGCCCTTGAAAGTGATAGTTGGATGAAACCCGATCTTGTTCCCAGGACAAGTGCCCG
>DEIH01000084.1:6355-12610 GCA_002352375.1 Spirochaeta sp. UBA2779
GACAGCGAGGGCTATAGCTTCCTCTTTGTTTCTCTGGCCCGGGCCGCAGGAATACCTGCAAGACCTGTTGGAGGAATCCTTGTGAATATCCAGGGTGAAACCCATTCCTGGTGGTGGGCTGAAGTCTGGATGGAAGGTGTGGGCTGGGTTCCCATCGATCCTGCTCTGGGCGACGGGGATGGTGAAGATGATGCCGGCTTTTATTTCGGCAGCCTGGACAATCGGCATATAGCTTTTTCCCGGGGTATTCTTTCGGAAAAACCTTTACAGCCGAATCCCGAATTAAAGATACCTCAGAGTTTTTATTCTCTTCAGGATGTCTGGGAAGAGATTTCGGGTAATATTGAGAGTTATAAAAGCTCCTGGCCGACTCCCCGGGTTACAGCTTCTTATTAGACTTACCACTCCCTATATATTGTAAATATTATCTTTATCTTCTTGCCAGCTCTTACAATGCAGGATATTCTTTTTATAACCTAAAAATAGTCCCTCCGGAGGCTTAAAAAATTATGCCTGATAACAGAACCATTGCCGAAATCGACCCTGAACTGCATGCAGCCATGACCGATGAGCTCTCTCGGCAGAGAGACAGGCTGGAACTCATCGCTTCGGAAAATCTTGTTTCCCGGGCGGTCCTTGAAGCTGCCGGATCGGTTCTTACCAATAAATACGCTGAAGGATACCCCTCCAAACGGTATTATGGTGGATGTGAGTTTGTGGATGTAGCTGAAACTCTGGCAATCGAAAGAGCCAAAAAACTTTTTGGTGCCGAGTTTGCCAATGTACAGCCTCATGCGGGTAGCCAGGCTAATATGTCCGCTTACCGGGCGGTGATGAACCACGGTGATACTCTACTTGGAATGAGTCTGGCCCATGGCGGTCACCTTACCCATGGTTCACCAGTCAGTTTCTCGGGGAAAGATTTCAATATCGTCAGTTACGGAGTGAGCAGGGAAACTGAAACCATCGATTATGATGAGCTGCGCAAATTGGCCCTTGAGCATAAACCCCGGATTATCGTTGCCGGTGCCTCGGCTTACCCCCGGGTTCTGGATTTTGAAAAATTCCGTGCCATTGCCGACGAATCAGGCGCTCTTCTGATTACAGATATGGCTCATATCGCCGGTCTTGTAGCCGCCGGTGAGCATCCATCCCCTCTTCAGTATTCTCATATTACCACAACAACCACTCACAAAACCCTCAGAGGCCCCCGGGGCGGTATGATCCTTGTGGGTAAAGATATTGAGAACGATATGGGCATCGTGGCTCCCAAGTCCGGCAGAACAAAGAGAATCGGCGAGATTATCAACAGTGTTATTTTTCCCGGTACACAGGGCGGTCCCCTGATGCACATCATTGCAGCCAAGGCAGTCGCCTTCAAGGAAGCTCTGCAGCCGGACTTCAAAGTTTATCAGAAACAGGTTAAAGAAAATGCCCAGGCACTGGCCAAGGCACTTACCGACGGTGGTGTAAGGCTGGTATCCGGGGGTACAGATAATCATCTGATGCTTGTTGACCTCGGACCTCTGGATGTTACGGGTAAGGATGCCGAGACATGGCTGGATATAGCCGGTATGACTGTGAATAAAAATGCCATTCCTTTTGATCCCAAGCCGCCCAGAATCAGCTCCGGTATTCGAGTTGGAACTCCAGCCATTACCAGCCGGGGTTTGAAAACCAACGAAATGTCTGAAGTTGCCGGATACATGATCGATGCTCTGAAAAGCAGCGGAGATGAAGGGAAACTGAAAAGTATTGCAGAAAAGGTAAAAACTCTTTGCGACCGTTTCCCGGTGTACCCCGGACTGTAGCATGATACGAGTGTCCCCAAGCTTGTTATAAAGCTTTGTAACCGGCTTTTAAAGCCGTTAGGGTGGTGTGATTACATATTGTAATTACTATCAGAGAGTACTGTAGAAAAATGTGACAAGGTGGGGAACAGTAATAACAATAAGCTAATTGCTTGACGATGGATGCTCCTGCTCCTTAGAATGAGGGCATCAATTGTTTCTTTCCTTTTGGAGACGGCATGGGTAATCCCTTACAGCTGGGACTGGTAACTTACAACAGAGGCGCATATATCACGATTGAGGGTAAAAACGCCAGTCTGTTTTACATAATCCGATCAGGCCGCGTCCGGATAGAAAAAGATCTGGATATACCTGAGGAAGAGGATGAAGCTATCCTCAATCCCGGCGATTTCTTCGGTGTTGTCTCAACTATGAGTAATCACGCCCACATCGATAATGCGGTTGCCATGGATGACTGCACCTTGATTACAGTCCGTTCGGACCAGTACTCTCTCTTAATCGAGCGGAATACACCGGTTGCAATGAAAATAATAAATGGATTCTCCCGACAAGTGAGGTTACTGGACCAGGCCCTTACACGGCTTACATTTAAAAGCTCAGTGGAAGTGGATGAACGCCACCTTTTTCAGGTGGGGGAATACTACGCCAGGCAGAGTCAGTTCAATCAGGCCTTCTATGCCTACTACAAATACTGCATCACCAATCCCAGGGGATCCAATGCTGCCATTGCCAAGCAGAGAATGGCTAAAATCAAACCCTATGCCAAAACGGCTAATTTAAATCCTGATACTTCAAAATTTATCCGTCAGTATCCCAAGGATACAATGCTGTTTGCCGAGGGTGAAAGCGGCCCTGAACTGTTTATTATCCAGAAGGGCAGCATTCGGATAACAAAAATTGTAAACAACAACGAAGTGCTTCTGGCTCTTTTGAAGAGTGGTGATATTTTCGGTGAGATGGCACTGCTTGAGAATAAACCCCGAAGTGCATCGGCCATTGCCCATGAAGATTCTATTCTCATGGCGGTAAATCGGGCCAACTTCAAAGGCATGGTTGTCGAGCAGCCGAAAATTATTGCCAGGCTTACGTCCTCCCTTGCTGAACGCATCTGGAATCTGAACCGTCAGCTCCGGAATACTCTGATTGATGACCCTGTGGGCAGACTTTATGACAGTCTGGTTTTAGAGCTGGAGAAGGAACGCATGGATCTGACTTCCCGTCAGTCACATACCTTCGGGTTCGGGCCAAACGATTTGATTAACATGGTGGGACTGGCCAAAGATTCCGGCCGCGGGGCAATCGCCACCCTCCTGGAGAGTAAAGATCTCACCGTAGTGGATAATAAGCTCTACTCCTCTGACATCTCCCAGATAAAGAAGTCCGCAGAGTATTACAAAAAAATGGAAATACGCCGGGAGTCCAGGCGGGAACGGTCGCGGTAGGATAGGTTTATTCCTGATTTGAGTGATTAATAATTCAGTAAATATGAATAAAATTTTGAAATATGCAGGGCTACTGGCCCTTGTTCTTCTTATACTTTTTATAACATTGCTTGGTGTGAATGCCGGGAGGCAGCCGGATCTGCAGCCCTGGCATTACATGAGTTTTCCTCCTGATAATTTAACAGAAGATGACTATTCTTCTTTTGAGGAATATCTGACTGCTGAGCAGGACTATATTAGTAATATCTATACGTCTCTTGCAGAAGACTCAACTCAGAAATTTACAAGATACACCAAAGGTGATGTCTTTTCTCCAGTAATCGATGGTGATAATCAGAACAGCTCTTTTATTCTTTACCCCCGGGGAGATGAGTTCAAGGGCGGTGTTCTGCTTGTTCATGGGCTTTCTGATTCTCCTTACCACATGCGCAGGATAGGGGAGTTTCTTTCAGATGACGGGTATTATGTAATCGGTCTGCGGCTTCCCGGTCATGGAACGGTTCCCTCAGCTCTGATTGATGTTCGCTGGCAGGATTGGTATCAAGCGGTTGAGTTTGCCGCGGGGTTTGTTCAAAAGGAAATAATCAGTCGGGGATCGGGTATCTTCATAATGGGTGGATTCTCAACAGGTGCTGCTCTTAATGTTCGGTATACCCTGGAACAGATAATTGAAGGCGGTAATCATCTGCCCGATAAGCTTTTGTTTTTTTCCCCGGCATTCGGAATTACACCTTATGCAAAGCTTACAAAAATCCCCAGGATTTTCAATTGGATTCCATTCCTTAATAAGTTTAAATGGCAGAGTATCGAGCCGGAATACGACCCCTACCGCTATACTTCCTGGTCATTTAACATCGGATTTCAGATTTACGAGCTGGCGAAGATGAACTGGAAACTTGTGAAGAAGGTTTCATCCCGGGAGGAATATCGGGAAAAGGTTCCGTCTATGATAGCTTTTCAATCCCGTCTTGATGCCACAGTACTCCCACAGAAGGTGTATGAACTTTTTGACAGGATAGCACCGGTGGAGAGTCAGCTTTTTATTTTTGATGTGAATAGACGGTACCAGCCGATACTCTCGGATGATGTTCTGAACTGGTCGCAGGATATGATTCCCGGTGATCGTGTGAAAGATATGATTCGTATGATACCCGGTGATGGCATCTGGCCTGAATCTATTTATGCTGTTTCCCACCTGAGTGTTCCCATATCACCGGAGGATGCTGTTTACGGGGAAGATTCTCTGATTGGTGGATTAAACCTTAAGGGTGAAAAAGCGGTGCTGAGAACCGGTATTGATTTTCAAAGGCTGCGGTACAATCCTTTCTTCCCGGAGATGGAGGAAAAAGTGATGGATTTTATATCAGATAGTTATTACTAACAGCCAGGTTTTCTAGCGGTACTTTTTTGAATTAATTTTGAACTTATCCACCCGTAATCCCATAATCCGCTCGGATATCCCCAGCTTTCTGGCTGCTTCGGCACGGTTTCCCCGGGATGACTTCAGCGCCTCCATGAGCAGTTCTTTCTCAAGTTTATCCAATGCTTCAGGCAGGGTGGATGCCAGTCCGGTTCCGGTGGATTCAGCAGACTGAAGACTGGGAGGAAGGTGATAGGCATGGATAACACCGTCGGTGGAGAGCAGTACCGCCCTCTCGATGCAGTTCTCCACTTCTCTGACGTTACCCGGCCAGTGGTAGCTGGTAAGAAGATCGATAGATGAACTTGAAATACGTTTGACATTATTACGGTTCTTTTTGGAGTATTTTTCAACAAAGTGATCGGCCAGGAGCATGATGTCCCCATGGCGCTCCCTTAATGGGGGCAGATGAATGGGAAAAACATTCAGCCTGTAGAATAAATCTTCTCGGAATGTGCCAAGTGCAATCTCTTCTTCCAGGGGGCGGTTGGTTGCGGCAATAATCCGCAGGTCTACTGGAATTGTTTTATCTCCGCCGACTCGCTCAATTTCCCTTTCCTGGAGAACCCGGAGAAGCTTTACCTGGAGTAGGGGGGATAGATCGCCGATTTCATCCAGAAATATGGTGCCGCCGTCGGCCATTTCAAACCGGCCTTTCCGGGTTTTAACTGCCCCGGTGAAAGCTCCCTCCTCATGTCCGAAGAGCTCTGATTCTATAACTCCTTCAGGCAGGGCGGCACAGTTCACCTTTATAAAACTTTTTCCCGAACGGGGACTGTTGTAATGAAGGGCGTTGGCGATAAGCTCCTTACCGGTTCCGCTTTCACCGCGAATCAGGACCGTCGCTTCACTGGGAGCCACCTGCCTGAGGAGTTCGTACACCTGCTTCATGGAACGGGTGCTGCCTATCATGTTTTTCGGCTGGAAAGATTCCCGTAAGGCCTCCTGAAGTCTGGCATTCTCTTTCTCCAGGGCTCTCTGAGCCTCCTCACCATTCCGCCGCAGTTCTACAGCCCGGGCTATCATACTGCCGATTATCGTGAGAAGGCGGACATCTTCATCCAATGCAATCTCATCACCGAAGAGACGGTCGCTTGAAAGGGCTCCGCAGGTTTCCTGGTCAATTTTAATAGGAACACATATAAAGGCTGTTGAGGTGTCCTCTGAACGTGCTCCGGTTTTATCCAGAAACTCAGGTTCTGCGGAAATATCGGGAACGATCATCGGTCGGCCTGTCTGTACCACCTGTCCGGTAATTCCTTCCCCCAGCTTGTATCGGCCCCGGGCCTGCTCCTTACCTGTCAGGCCGTAGGCGGCGGATATTCGTATTTCTTTTGATTGACGGTTTAAGAGGGTAACAGTTCCCCTGTGCATTCCCATATGGTCGGCAATAGCTTCCAGAACTTGTGAGACAACCTGATCCAGATTGATACTGCCCTCCAGTATCTGGCTGATTTCAAAGAGAAGGGTGAGTTCCTGTATTCGACGACGGTAGTGTCTTCCATTAACCATGAATGGAACATACAGGAATGTAGGTAAGGTGGCAATGGATTGCCGCAATCAGAGCAAAAGGCGGAAGAAT
>DEIH01000084.1:12638-26845 GCA_002352375.1 Spirochaeta sp. UBA2779
TTCGGTGGTTAAATCGATTCGGCGGAGGGTGGCCTCGGCCATGGGGAGCCCCAGGGACACCAATCGGCGGAGAGGGGAGCGCCGGCTTCCCAGGCCCCGGCTGAATGCGGCGTCTCTGATTATTGCAGCTTCATCCAGAATACGGGGAATAAAGGCCAGGGTAAGAGAAATTGCCGTAGCCAGAGAGGACGACCAGGAGGAGGGGAGGAAGAAAAGGATTTTTCTCAAGGCGGCGGCAAGATCTGATGGATCGGTGGTGGCTGAGAGCAGCTGACCTGCCATCAGAACGGTGAGTAGCCGGGCGGCTCGGAGTGCGCCTCTCACCAGCCCCCCCGGATAGAAGGGTAAGCTGCAGCTGCCGATTAACAGCTTGTCCGAGCTGCCTGTGTTGTCGTTTAAACCGGCAGTCAGAATGATGGTAAAGGCCATAATAGCCCAGAAAAGAAGAGGCTTTCTCATTCTGGATATCCGGGTTCCCGATATTCCCAGAAGTACGATCAGTATCAGTGCGATAATTCCCATCACCTCAGGGGATGATGCCAGAGCCATGATGCTCCAGAGGGAGAGTTCCAGGAGCTTGAGCCGGGGGTCGTGGCGATGCCAGATACTGGCGCCGGAATGATAATGGAAAAACTCAAGTTCTCTCACTGCCGTTGTTTCCAGCTCATATCGGCAATTTCTCCGGCTGGTCGGCGTATACCCCTTTTCTCCACTTCGCCGATTATTTCCAGGGGACTGCCGTCGGCCCGGATACAACCGGATTCCATCAGTATCAACCGGTCTGCCTGGGCGAGTACTTTGTCCAGATCGTGGGTAATCAGCAGTATCGTTTTCCCCGATAAATGAAGATTCTCCAGTACGGCCAGAAGATCGGCACAGCCCGGCCAGTCAAGGCCGGTGAAGGGCTCATCCAGCACCAGCATTTCAGGTTCCATGGTTAGGACTCCGGCTACGGCCAGGCGTCTTTTCTCACCCCCGGAAAGGGTGTGAGGGCGGCGTTCATCGAAACCAACCAGGCCTGTGGATAAAAGAGCTTTTTGTACCCGTTTATCTATTTCATGACGGGGCAGCCGCAGATTCTCCGGTCCGAAAGCGGCGTCTTTGGCTACGGTTTGCCCGACTATCTGGGCATCGGCATCCTGGAATACCAGACCGATACTGCGGCGGGCGCGGGAGAGGTCACTCAAAATAGATTTCCCATGGAGAAAAACCTCACCGGATGTCGGCCGGGCCAGACCGTTTAAGTGCCGCATAAACACCGTTTTACCGCTGCCGTTAGCCCCGGCAAGTACCACAAAGGAGCCGGCATGAAAAATCAAATTCACATCATCCAGAGCCTTTGTTCCGTCGGGGAATGTATAGCAAAGGGAATGGGTTTCCAGTAGTGGAGAGCTCAAGAGATACGGTCCTTGAGAAACCTAGCAATAAGAACAGCAGCGGCGGCTTTAAGTGCATCACCGATGAGAAAGGGTGCGGTGTATTTGCCCCAGGTGGAGGCCCATGACCAGTCCTCGACGAATCCCATCAGCTGGTAGTGCATCCAGGGAAGTCCGGGAAGATATATGGCAAGAGTTGCGATAACGGCAGCGGCAATGAGGAAGGCAAGACTGCTTTTACCGAGACGAACAATGATACCGGCAAGAAAGACGGAGGGAAGATAACCTAGAAGAAATCCGCCGGTGGGTCCGGCAATAATCTGAAAACCGCCCCTTGCTCCGGAGAACACCGGTAGACCGATAATACCCAGAAAGAGGTAGAGCCCCACCGCTGAAAGCCCCAGCCAGGGCCCTAAAAGCATGCCGGTAAGTATTACAAAGAGAGTGGCCAGGGTTAGAGGAACAACGGGGTTCCAGGGTGCCGGGAAGCTGAAAATAGCCCCCACAATGATGAGAGAGGTAAAGGCGGCCACCAGCACAATAGATTTAACAGAAGAATCTTTCATATAAGGATAAAACCTACAACAACCAGGTGTAATTTGTAAGAGACCGTATAAATTGCTGTATATGATGAAAGCGCAGCGTAAATAATATCGGGCAATTTATGAACGGTTTCACAAATCAGACCGCATCCCCCGAATTAGCGGCTGGCGTAAGAACTGAGATTCCAGATTGTGGGTTTGGGATCGCCGTTCAGCATATCTTTAATTGCTGCCATCAGGTTTTTAAATGCCCCCAGAGCCATGAAATCTTCCGCATGGGATTTCTCGGTCCATGTACCCAGGGCCATAGCCTCACCTTCCCGGGTAAGCAGCTGCATCCGGACATATCCCGGCTGGTCTATGGCGAGATTCTGGATGCTCTTTCCCCATAGCCGGATGAAATCTTCCATGAATTCCTCTTTAACCGGGTATACCATTGTTGCTGTGTACATAGTCTGTCCTTTTTTCTCTGAAACTTTACAGTCCCAGAATTTTTTGTATTATTTTATTATCCACCGATCCGCCTGCAAAGTCATCAAAAGCTTTTATTTTATCTCCGTAAACTCAATAATACTGATGTAGTCCAGGCAATGAAGGACAAAATGGGAAGGGTGGTAAAGAATCTTTATTTTTAGATGACCCCCTGCCGCCCCGAGGAACAATTCAAACGAAGTACCGTCATGGAGATCTTCACCGGGATGAAGTTCAAAGGCCAGATAGACATTGTACTCATCGGCCCATCTCTGCCGGGCTTTTTATTTATTTCATACTCATCTCCATAAATATAAAAAAGCTGCCTGCAGGGTACAGGCAGCTTCTTTCTCATACAAGAATCTGACTATTTAAAATTCAGCTCGTCAGCAACGTAATACTGCTCGGCGTTTTCTTTGGTAACCAGCTCGGCTGCCAGGATAATGCGGATGGGGAGTTTCTTCTGGTAGAAACCCTCAAAAACCTGATTGTTCAGGCCCATAACAGCAAGGCCGATACCTGTTGCTATGGCATCGGGCGGATAGGTTACATTAGCTTTTACCAATGGGTTGGAATCATCCATAATCCACTTCAGGACTTCCTTATCTGCACCGCCGCCAAGAAAAATCTTGATGTCATCACGGCCGGACTCTTTGTAAGCCTGAAGGGCGCCTTTCATCATGTCATCATCTGCTGTGTATACCGCATCAATTTCGGGATATTTCTGCAGGTAGTTTTCCATAACAGCAAGAGCTTTTTCGGGGTTCCACATACCAGGCTGGGAATCAAGAACTTCCAAGTTGTATTTGGCTGCAGTAGCTTTGATGGTATCAACACGTATTGTATTAATCTCGCATGGGATACCTTCGATGATTACGATTTTACCCTTGTTGCCAAGCTGCTCGGCAATCCACTGGGTTCCCTTCCGGGTATAACCTTCGTCATCATTGGACAGATAAACATCATAAACAGGCTTGGTGGCACCTCTGTCAAGAACGACTGTATAGACACCGGAGTTGTAGACTTTCTCAATAACAGATGTAAGAGAGGAGTCAAAGGGGAAACAAACCAAAGCGTCGATTTCCTTAATCATCAGATCTTCAATATCTGCTGCCTGTTTGGTAACGCTGTCAGCTGCAACAACAAGGAACTCAAGATCGGGATTGCTGGCTTCCCAGTCACCGACGGCTTTCTGTACCCACCAGTTAACCCGGCCCATGTAACCGTGAGTAGCTGTCGGCAGAGAAATACCAATCTTACCTGAGTAATTCTTTGCAGGTGTAATTTCAGATGCCTCTGTATCTGCAGCTACAGCCACAGGAGCTGCTGCGACAGGTACTTCTTTTTTTGCACATCCGGCAAGAAAAGCCACTCCGGCTACCAGCACTACAAGTAATGCCAGAAACAAAATTTTTTTCATTTGGTCCTCCAAATAGTTTTTATATGTTTCAGCTGCCAATCAGCTGTATACATTAATTTAATATCAGCCAGCTGGTTTACTGGCAAAACTCTTTACAGTTTCCCACTGGGCCCTCTGCATCCTTACCGGAGGCAGGCCGCGAAGAATGAGTTTGAGATCGTCCAGTACCATCCTGCCGATCAGACTGAAGGCCTGTGGAATCCCACCAGCCCTATGAGCGGAGAGAATCATATGCTCATTTTTTCTAACGGTGTGGCCAGGACTGACAGGTTCTTCGGGAAATACATCAACGGCCGCAGAAAAATGTCCCGAAGATGTCAGGGCGTTCAAGGCATTGAAGTCGACAACCGCTGCCCGGCTCATCAGTAGAAAAAAAGCATCTCTGTTTATCTTCTCCAGCATTGTTTTGTTGAGGAATCCCTGATTTTCCCGGGTAACACCGGCAAAAACAAAGATAAACCGGTTAAGAGAGAGTACTTCTTCCAGAGAGACGGGAAGGCAGCCCTGGGCTTCAATAACGGTATCAGGAACCCATGGATCGTAGATATGGATTCGGCAGCCGAAGGGCCGGATCAGGGTAAGCATGGCCCGCCCCAGGTTACCAAATCCGATAAAGCCGACATTCGAACCCGAGAGCAGCACCGAATCCCGGCATCCATCTGCCAGATAAATTTCTTTACCTGATCTGAAACTTCGGTCTTCCCGGGTTATTCCCCGAGCCAGGTCCAGGGCCATTCCTAAAGACATTTCGGCAACGGCCTGTGAGTAGGCTCCTCCACAATTCAGAACATGAATATTATTTTTAAAACAGTAATCGTAGTCGATATTCTGGTAAAAATTTCCTTCCACATTGAATACAGCCCTCAATGAGGGCATTCTCTCAAGGCGCTCTTTTGGGAGATCCATCTGGCCGATAAGGGCTGCTGTATTATTATCGATAGAAGCATCCATCAGAGAATAGTCAACCGGACCATCTCCCTGATAGTTCAGCTCTACTGTATCATTCAGTTCGGTCATAAGTTCGGCCGGAAAGACGGTATTCAGTGGTTGAGGATGAGGTGCTGCATATAGTTTTGGTTTTACTTCCATTATTTTTTCCCTGTTCTGCCCTATTGTTTCTGTTTCTGAACGTAGACTGCGGCAATGATAACCAGGCCTTTCACCGTACCCTGGAGATAGGGGGAGACACCTACCATGTTGAGCATGTTGTTGATTACCCCGAGTATCAGGGCGCCGAATATGGTGCCCCAGATGGTACCCCTGCCGCCGGCCATTACCGTACCGCCGATAATAACGGCGGCGATAGCATCCAGCTCAAAAGCCAGTCCCATATTGGAAGTACTGACTGCATTAAAACGCGATCCGAGTAAAATGGCTGAGATGCCCACAAGAACACCGGTAAGAGTGTAGGCGATGAATTTGATTTTATTAACATTGATGGCGGAAAACAGAGCAACCTTCTGATTGGAACCAACAGCACTGAGATAGCGGCCGTACCGGGTGTTGTTCAGTATCAGATTCAGTACAAAACCCAGTCCAAGTAAAAAGAATACAGGAACTGGTATCATCAGGAAGGAACCCATACCGAAACTTCCGTAGAGTTCATTGTGGGATTGGATTTCTCCTGCATTTCCGATGAAAAGACTTAAGGATCTGAATATGGCCATGGAACCCAGCGTTGCGATAAAAGGAACTATCTTGCCTCTTGTTATCATCACGGCATTAAAAGCACCTGCTAAACCTCCTACTCCCAATCCGACCAGAAATCCTATAACGATGGCAAATACTTCATTGTTATACACATTGAGATAAGCGTTCATTGTCAGGATAACAACCGACCCGGTGAATGCCACAACTGAGCCGACAGAAAGATCTATTCCAGCTGTAACAATGACAAAGGTCATCCCCAGGGCAATAATCCCGGTATAAGACACCTGTCTCATTATATTTATGAGGTTCTGGGGTTTTAGAAAGTAAGGGCTTAGAAACGATGAGAGTATAACCAGGAACACCAGGGCTATAAACGAAGCGTTCTTCTGCCAGTTTACTGCATTCAATATTCTCATGAAGATATTTGTATTTTTCTCACCTTCAGCTGCATCCATATCAGGCATCCTCCTCGGTAATTCCAGTTGCCAATAACATTATCTCTTCCTCTGTTATTTTTGTATCTTCAAGGGTTCCTGTTACTTCCCCATCTTTCATCACAACAACCCGGTGACACATTCCTATGAGTTCTTCCATCTCCGAAGATATGAAGATACATGAGACATTGTTCTGCACAAGATCGTGAATGAAGTGATAAATCTCCTGTTTTGCTGAAACATCAATACCTCGGGTGGGTTCATCGACAATGAGAACCTGGGGTTTGGTATCGATACTCTTGGACATGGAGACTTTTTGCTGATTACCCCCGCTTAAGAATTCCAATGGTGTCTGCAGTGAGGCTGTTTTCAGATTGAACAGGTTTTTATATTTCTCTGCTGTCTCAAGTTCACCGGGTTTATCAATCCATTGGGCTGGATTATCTGAATAGGCTGGGAGGGATACCAGGGTTGTGTTATGAGCAACGGAAAATGATGTGATAATTCCACTTCCCTGTCTGTCCTCTGATAAATAGCTCAGTCCGGCCTTAACCGCACCTTCAGGGTTTTTGATTTTCAGGTTTTTCCCATTTATATAAATCTCACCTTCAGAGATTTTTCTTATACCCATTATAGCTTCGGAAACTTCGGTTCTACCGGCTCCAACCAGCCCGCCCAAACCTAGAATTTCACCTTTCTTCAGGTTGAAGCTGATATTGTTGATAACATCGGGAACGGTGATGTTCTTAACTTCAAATACTATCTTTTCCTCGGGTTTTATCTTTTCGGGGAAAATCTGGGAGAGTTCCCGGCCAACCATGCTCTGGGCCATTTTTTCAGGGGAGATTTTATTTATCTCTTCATCAAGAACAAAGTTTCCGTCACGGAGAACCATTACCCTGTCACAGATTTCTTTAACTTCTTTGAGTTTGTGGGAAATATATACGATTGTCAGACCCTTCTCCTTCAGCTTGCGCATCAGGTTGAAAAGGATGTTGATTTCATGACTTGTCAGTACGGATGTCGGTTCATCCATAATGAGGATACGGGATTTAAATGCAATTGCTTTACTGATTTCCACCATCTGCTTTTCGGCGGCACTCAAGTCTCCAATCTGTGCATCCGGGGATATCTCCACTTCCAGGGAAGACAGGAGTTCCCGTGTTCTCTTTTTCATAGCAGTTTTATCAAGAAATCCGTTCTTTTTCAGCAGTTCTGAGCCAAGAAACACGTTGTTGTACACTGATAAGTCGTTAATCAGGTTGAATTCCTGAGGAATAATACTAATCCCCATACTTTTAGCATCCTGGGGGGAGTCAATTTGAACTGGTTTTCCTTCAAAAAAGATCTGGCCTGAGCTTAGTTCATATACTCCGCTCAGGATTTTCATCATAGTTGACTTTCCAGCTCCATTCTCACCGATGATACCGAGGATTTCTCCCCGTCGGATTCCGAAGGAAATACTGTGAAGAACTTCAACTGTTGAGAAACTCTTACAGATATTTTCGACATTTAAAATTTCATCATTCATAGGGGATACCACTCCAAATAATCATGGCGGTGTAACCGGTTACAAAAAATAGCATGAACCTGAACCATTGTCAATTCACATTAACATACTTATGTTTTGTTATCCAGAATATTTTCCAGGCGGCTGATAGCCAGTACAGCAGCTCTTATCGAGTGATAATTTACCTTCCAGGAATGACTCATATGGGTCCATATGGGTTTGCCTTCCCGGGATAGCAGGGGCCACCATTCACCTACTTCATGTTTGATTCCCTGCTTCATCAGAAAAGTGTGAATATTCTCATAAACTTCCAGGTATTTTTCATTTTTATACAGTTGATAGGCATCGAGCATACCGGTTAGAAATTCCGCCTGCTGCCAGAATTCTTTGGCATTATCGTAGACGTCTTTCCCGTTATGAGAGCCTTCCACGTAAACCCCTCCGAATTCCCAGTCCACCCCGGTACCCAGGGCATGGTTGAGAATCTTGGAGAATAGTTCATCATAATTATGGGGATTGATGTCCAGAACCTTCATGGCAGCAAGCAGCAGCCAGAAGAACTCGACGTTGTGCCCGTAGGAAGTGTTATCATCATGGGCTTTTATCTGTTCCTCTCCGGTAAACCGGTCCCAGCCCCAGATTACATCAAATTTAATCTGAGGAGCTACAGACCAATCCTTGTAGAACTGGGGAATCCCGGTTCCATACACCGGGTGCATGATGCGATGGGTAAGAAGGCTGATAACCTCTTCGAGCTTCCTTTTATGTATTTCTTTTCCACTGCATTCAAAAAGGGCGGTGAAAGCTTCCATCAGGTGCATGTGGACATCCAGAGTTTTTCGGTCTCCGCCACCGGAATCAGTCCCGCAGAGGCTCCAGTCTCGTTCAAACATCTCAAGGTACCCGCCATATGAAGTTTCTGAAGCGTATATTTGCAACAGATTGAAACATTTCTCGGCATATTCCAGGCCGATAGGGTTTTTTGAAACAGACGTGTATGTAGCCAGGGCATAAATAGCGAAACTATGTCCGTATATAATCTTTTTATCGATCAGAACCTCATTCTTCCTGTTGAACAGCCAGTAGAAACCGCCATTTTTCTTATCCCAGTAGTTTTCAATGGCAAAATCAACCCCTTTTTTGGCAAGTTCAAGAATGGAACCGTCGGGGTCGTGTCCATACTGGTGTGCCAGAGAGAGGGAGAAGATGGTTCTCATATGAGCCAACAGTGATTTTTCATCGGTGCCGGCATCATTACCTTCGGTATCAAACTGTGTGAGATATCCGCCGTTTTCCCCGTCCCAGCAGCGTAGTGCCCAGAAGGGCAGAAGTTCATCGGTGAGATGAGAAGTCATCTCACTTTTCCATGTTTTCAGCTTGTTTCTATCCATAGTAAACCTCATGTAATCGGTTCCATGGTAGATTGCTTCAATAGTTGTGTCAAATATTGAAGCAATAAGCTGTATTAATCAGAAACGGTTGGTGCTGGTTTTAAGTGCCAGGTAAAGGGACAGATTCTGATTGATGCTGTAAAAAATGTTACCACTGATTTCAGCTGTAAGCAATGGAGTTAAATTGCAGTAAAACACCGGAATCAAATTGCAGGGTCCGGCGAAAGAAAAAGGGGCAAGCATCCGAAGGTTTGAGTAACCACTCTACAACCCCAAGGAGCTGCCCCCAAATGCTGGAACTAGTATGCATGAAGCTCATTTATTACGTCGGCAAGGAATGACAGTCAGTCAAATCACCGATGAAATCGGATGCTCAGAAAGAACAGTTTATTACTATCTGAACGAATCGCCACGAAATCGAAGGGTTCGGAATTTCCCGAGTAAACTCGATCCGTATAAACCTCACATCGACAGCTTACTATCGGATAATCCCGAATACAACAACAAGCAGTCATTCGGTTCGAAACTGTACACGGCCTCCAAGCTCAGGTTGGCTGGGAAATTGGAATCTTTAAGTATCCCAGGCAGCACTTAAGACGCAGCATGAACCGGGAGAAACGGGGTAGAGAGTTACTTCCCGGTCGTTTTCAGCAGATTTGAAAACTCTCAGAGATCCGGAAATAACCATAGGCAGATTCTCACGGTCATCCCCTTCCCGGCAGAGGGGCTTTCCTTTAGGAATATCCCGGACAATAGCAGAATTCCAGATATCTTCCCTGCAGGCAGGTTTCTGACTTCCAAAGCTTATCTTCATGCTTTAGATTTTCGGATATTAATATTAACTGAATCTCTTATCAGAACGTTTCTTTTTAATTTCTTCATCACTGGCTTGTAACCAACCAGAAACACTATCTTGCACGGTATCAAATTTTTCTATATATGGTTTGATATCTAATAATGGTGTTTCATCAAGTATATCAATTCCTTTAACAAAAACTCTATTACTTTCGACTCTCATTAACTTAACAATAGAAATGCCAATATGATTTGGTCTTAGCGGAGAACGTGTGGCAAAGACTCCCCTTGTTTGTTTGTCCATAAAGGGGGTGACATGCATCTCTGTTCGTGTTGCCTTATGAAAGTTATACAAAAGATATATATGGCTAAAGCCATCAAGATCCTGCAATCCGTCAATATATTCATCATATATTATTATGTGCCCAACAACATCTGATGCCCCTTTGGGTTGTATAGGCATATCGTTAATTGATTTATGAGGTGAATGTATTATTCCTATTGGATATATATCATGCATTTTTTGGCCTTTTTTTATCACTGCAGAACGATCAAGCTCACCTGCATTGAGCGATGAGTGCCGTATTTAACAGCTTCGCCTCTTCCTTCCCATTCTAACACACTTAAAACCTGGAAGCCTCTGTCAATCTGCAATATCTAGTGGAGCATCACGATATACGCTAACCAGTTTTTTTCTCTATTTCAATCAAAAGTTTCAATCTGGAAAACCTATTTCTGAGGGAACGCACCGAGACAGTTTCTGAGGTGGATGAATTATGAAAGACTCACTCATATATAAAATTTCTATAGCTGTTCACGAAGGTTCGGCGATCAATAATAACGGAAATCTAGGATTCAGTAAGCAGGTTGGCAGCCGTCTCTCCTGACTTCTGATTATGCAACAGATAATGATCTTCGACCCATTTTTTTTAGGTGATAAATGAATGAATATTCTATATAATGATGAATATGTTATGGATGGGAGCGTTTTGAGAATAAACATCTTCAGTCAATTTCTATCTCTCGGCACACGCTCAAACCCTTCACTCGAGGCGCGACGCCGGGGTGGACTCGTGAACGGACTGTGCATTGTAGGGATAATCTTCCTGGTGATTCTCGGTACCTTTGCTGGGATTCGCGACGTGAGAACCCTCGCTCTTATTGATTATTCGGCAGCCCTGACGCTCGTTTTGCTTCTGGCATTCTTCTGGACAACCGGACGCTACAATGCCGCATCCCACGCCGGTGTCATTCTCATCGGGATGTTGTTCCTCTATCTCCTGATGTCCGGCGGTGAAGACCAAACCGCGTACGTCTGGTTCTTCGCCTATCCCCTGATGGCCACCTTTCTGCTCAGTACTCGAAAGGGCTTGATCGCATCTATTTCTCTGCTGACCCTCGCAATCGTGTACTTCTTTGTTGGTCCGTTGGTGAACGGGTGGGCCGAATATCCCCGGGCCTTTGAGATTCGATTCATCGCATCATTCGTTGTGGTGACATTGTTCTCTTTCATTTATGAGAAAATGCGCAGCGACGCAGATGAGGCACTTGCCGAACAGACGGAAACTCTGCAAACCACTGTGAATAATCTGACTGAAACACAGTCAAACCTGTCGACGACGAACGACCGGCTTCGTGGGGAGATTCAACAGAGGATGGAGGCCGTTGCCGAGATGCAATCGGCAACTTTGGAGGCACATCGTGCGAATCAGGCCAAGAGCCAATTCCTTGCGAATATGAGCCATGAACTGAGAACCCCGATGAACCATGTCATCGGCTTCACGGAAATCGTTCTCAGCGAAAAAGTCGGAGAGTTGAATCCCGCGCAATTGGAGTATCTGGGAGACGTGGTTTCCAGCGGCCGGCATCTTTTGGCAATCATCAACGACATCCTCGACCTCTCTCGGGTGGAAGCCGGTAAATCTGAGCTGGAATACGGTGAAGTTGATCCCCGATCGCTGCTCCATGAGTCGCTCAGAATAGTAGAAGACCAGGCTGAACAGAAAGGTATTCAACTAGAGGTATCCAGCGGTAATCTTCCGGACAGCATTATCATTGATGAACGAATGATACGGCAGGTACTCTATAATCTCCTCCAGAATGCCGTCAAGTTCACCAATAACGGTGATATGGTGACTCTTTCAGGCGGCATGTCGGAGGTGTCGGACGAGACCGTGTACATCAGCGTGACAGATAACGGCATTGGGCTGGATCCGAAAAACCTGGAACGAGTGTTTGATGATTTTGAGAGAATCGCAGGAGAACACCAGGTCGGACAGGGAGGAACCGGGCTTGGACTAGCTTTGTGCCAGCGTTTTATTGGGCTGCACGGAGGTAATCTCTGGGCCGCAAGTGAAGGACTCGGTACAGGTTCAACATTTACGTTCAACATCCCAATACAACCGAGGACGATCATCTGATGAGTAGGAAAGAACAGATGAACAGCCGAATTGCCGCAGTGAATACGTTGGCTTCGGCTTATAAGCAGGAAACCGACATATCGGCCATTGATGAACTCACCAAACTCTACCGACACAGTATATTCCAAGATGTATTGTCAGACACTGTGAAGTGTTCAAACCCCGAAACAGACATCTTCTCACTCGTATTACTGGATGTGGATCGGTTTGATACGTTAAATCATAGAGATGGCTATACCAAGGGTGACAGGTTCCTCCGGCTGGCCGGTATTGCTGTGCTGCATACGCTTCGCAACGACGACATCGCCGGGCATATGCGAGATGACGTCTTTGGGATTCTTCTTCATGACATATCGGGTGTGGACGCACGGCAGGTTATAGAGCGAGTAAAACATGCCATTTCCCAGAGTACGAAATCAGGAGTGACAATCAGCGCCGGGATTGCGACATATCCCAATTGCGGTACAACTGCAGATGAGTTGCTGACTAATGCATTCTCAGCGCTTAACGTGGCAAAGCTCAGGGGGCAGGATCGTATAAATCTTTACGAACCGGACGCCTTTGGCGGTGAGGTGGAATTGTACACGATCATGGTGGTGGACGACGACGATCAGAACCGCAAACTGCTCAGAGCGTTCCTGACCGAGCCGGGGTATGAAATTGTGGAAACCTCGTCCGCTGACGACGCTCTCCAACGAATCCGAAAAGGACAGATTGATCTCATCCTCTCTGATGTCAGAATGCCGGGAATGGATGGCTATGAGTTTTGCCGACGCGTGAAATCAGCAGAGTCTACCCAGATGATACCCTTTGTGCTGATTACAGCGCATACAGAAACCGAGCAGCGGGTTAAAGGAATTGACAGCGGAGCAGATGACTTTCTCACAAAACCTCTGGACAGATTTGAACTCATTGCACGAACCAAGTCACTCCTCCGAGTGCGAAAGATGAACCGGGAATACACGACCATTGAAAGTGTTCTGTTTACCTTGATAAATGCAATTGAGGCCAAAGACAGCTACACCCAGGGACATACCGAGCGGGTCGCCACTATTGCTGCCGAAGTTGGAAGGCGAATGGGACTAACCAGCAACTCCATATCAGCTCTGAGGCTTGGCGGCATTCTGCATGACATTGGAAAGATTGGTATTTCCGGATCCGTGCTGAATAAGGAAGGTCCTCTCTCGGAGAATGAATGGGATCTTATGAAATCCCACACAGAGCTTGGCTATAAGATCTGCATTCCACTCAAACGAAGCCTCGGGAAGGCACTGGACATTGTGCGGCATCACCATGAGAAGTTAGATGGATCATCGTACCCGGACGGCCTGTCCGTTGATGCACTCTCCATTGAAACCCGTATCACCACGGTTGTGGACATGTATGATGCTATGACAACGAATAGACCATACCGACTGGCAATGAGCCGGGAGAAAGCGGTTCAGATTTTGCAGGAAGAAGTTTCGGCCGGTAAGATTGATGGTACGGTCCTGAATATTCTGAAAGAAGTTGTCCACGCATCATCGGAACATGATCATCGCAGCGAGGATCCAATTGATCAGAAAAGAAAAAAAATCCTGATTATCGAAGATGATAATCTCAACATGAAGTTGGTTAGAACGATCCTGCAACTGGAGGAATACCGGGTTTTAGAGGCCAGCGATGCGGAGAGCGGAATTCTTCTGGCACGCGATGAGCGGCCCGATCTCATCCTCATGGACATACAACTTCCCGGTATGAATGGAATCACCGCCGCCCGCACTTTGAGAGAACAGGATGAATTTGAACAAATCCCTATAATCGCAATCAGTTCATATGCTATGAGAGCGGACATTAAAGCCGCGATGGATGCTGGTTTTGAGGACTACATCACTAAACCAATTGATATGGAGACGTTCCCTCAGGTGATCGCCCAATGTCTGGCGGTTACGAGTTCAAATACCGGGGGCCAGAATTAAAGAATCAGCACGGCTTGGGGAAGTTTCGTCATAAGCCACTACACCAGGTGCTATATGAATAAATTTTTTTTCGATGTTTGTATTTTGGGAAACGGAAGGCCCTTTTTTGAAGAGGCGCGCCTGGCGATATCCAGCACGCTCTCATGTGGATGCTTTCCCCTCTGGATTCCCGTTGCCATTTTGTAATGCAGGTAATGGCAAAGCAGTCGATGCCAGCATGATTGGTTACGATGGATTCGG
>DEIH01000183.1 GCA_002352375.1 Spirochaeta sp. UBA2779
GGAATCCCTGCGGTATTCTTGTGGAACCTGGAACGTGCGGATTTGAGACAACGGGTTCAGATTGAATTGACTCAGGGCTGTGAAGTCTCCCAGGTTGGCAATAAATAGTGACTTACCATCCGGGGCAAAGCGGACGCTCTTAGGTTGGTAGCCGGTGGAAATCTCTCCTACCCGAATCAGGGGGCCGGAACGGCGTTCAAGTTTTGTTTCAACGATATCCGAGTACTGTGATAAGTTTACAATCTGCGGTATGTATCCCGGAGCGCTTAACAGAACAGCTCCAGCTTTCAAATTATAAACAACCCTGTCCTTCTCTCTGGAAACGGCTTTAATTTCCAGTAAAGTATCACCGTCAGCCCTCTGAATGAGAGAATTCAGGGGGAAGATTCGAAAAGTTACTTCTCTTTCTGTTTCTTCAGCCGGGTAAGTTTGAAGTCGGCCGGCATACAGTGCTGAAGGACTAACCGGGGAAACTGCAGGGGCTGATTCCTGAATAATTTCCACTTCTCTGACGGCAGGTTGTTCTTTCGGCGTTGGAGCTGGGGCAGGAGCAGGCTCCGGTGTCGTTTCCACCGGTTCGGCCGCTGTCTCTGCAACGGACTTCTGCTCTCCGGGAATCGCTTCTTTCCTTTCTTCTTTCCAGGGCTCCGAATTGACAGTTTCGGATATCTCAGTACGTTCTGGAGGATGCAGCCCCCGTGTGGCGCAAGAGGTCAGCAAAAAAGAAAGAACCAGAATCCTGGTGAGGAGCTTCACACCGAAAGAGTGACAGCCTGATGACTCCGTGGCAAGAAGAATTTTCAGTCGGCTTCCGGGGAGAGCGGTTCGGAAACGGTGTTTCTTCAATTCATGTGGATATTCCAGAAATCTTTCCGGGCTTTCATGCGGAAGGGGAGTGTGAATGGAATCCAGGGAGGTGTGGATTTCTTCCACGCGCTATAGGCTGGATACTTCCCCCCGGTAATATCTTCGGCCAGAATTGTACTTCCGATAAAAAGTGCAACTAAAACAACTGAAGCCAGGCCTGCTGGAAACCAAGTCAAGCCTGCACTTACCGGATATAAGGAAACAACAATCCA
Source organism: Spirochaeta sp. UBA2779 (assembly GCA_002352375.1). Classification (GTDB taxonomy): domain Bacteria; phylum Spirochaetota; class Spirochaetia; order DSM-2461; family DSM-2461; genus UBA2779. Next base: position 1,080 of record DEIH01000183.1, read on the forward strand.
ACCGCCCATTTCTCCGACATAATTAGGATGCCTTGAGAATTTCCACAGACCAAAGGTGTTAAAGCCCAGATTTACTCTCCTTGTAATCGCTGTATCCTCTGTACCTGATGAATCGTTCTTAAGTCCCGCTCGCCTGGAATAATAGGAAAACTGCTGTTCATCAGCGGTAGTTTCAAGGACAAGAAACAGAATATGAACGGCAAAGAGAATAAAATCACCGGTTCCCAGGGGTTTTCCTGAACTTCCTGCCAGATAGAGAGGGAGGCTGAAAGCAAAAATAAGTAAAAGCTGGAACAGTGAAATAAAGAAAAAATTAAAAAGCTCAAAGGCCATGCGGTCTGGAATCCTTTCCCTCATCACCTCCCAGCGGTAGTCTTCACCGGAAAAACGTCCATGTTCCATCCGAAATCCGCCTTTGAGGGCGAAATTCCTTGTTAGTCGGATAGACCAGGCGATAACAATGATGCCGGCAATGATAAATCGGGGGTTGTCTATGAATCCGGGCAGCCAGATTAATACAAATACAGCGGGAAGAACCGACCAGAGCCGGTCCACCGTAGAGTAATTCCGGGTGAACAGGCCGTAGAAGAACGAGAGAAGTATACAAAATGCTGTCAATATAACTGTGATAAGAAGAGAAAGAGGCATGGCTTGCATTCGGGGGGCTCCTTAGCAAAATGTTCTTGTAGTTTCTCATTCTCCGGGAATCAGGTCAATTCATATAAAATCCGGTTCATAGACAATAACAGGTTCTGTTTTTCCTTTTACTTTGGACTTGTATTTGTTCTTCCATTTGAAATCGTTCTTAACCATTTTAAAAGTCTGCTGGGATACCAGGATTGAAGAGCCTGTTTTTTTGTTCAGGGATTCAATTCTGGAGGCCGTATTCACCGTATCGCCGATGGCCGTGAACTCCTTCTTTTTTCTGTAACCCAGATTACCGACAATCACTTTTCCGGTATGAACGCCGATTCCGATACGGAACTCATGATCGAAACGGTTTTCAAGGTAACTGTTGAACTCTTTAAGAGCTTCCGCCATATCACAGGCCGCTTTTACCGCCTGATATGACGGGTTCTCATTCGAATTTTCATCTAAGCCGAAAATGGCCATAATCCCATCACCCATATACTTATCAATGTAACCTTTGTTGGCATCTATCATTCCGCCGATTGTATCGAAGTATCGATTCAGGATGTGGACAATATCATAGGGGAGCGATCTTTCTGAAAAAGAAGTAAACGATCTGATATCTGAAAAAAGTATCGTTGCTTCAATCTCATGACCCGCATCGTTAACAGAACCTCTCCCCTCATTAATAGCATTGGCAATATCTTCATAATCATGAACAAGACGTCTGAGTTTGATATTGTCTTCAACTGTTGTCTGACAGGCCAGCCTGACATCATCAGAGAACCCTTTGACGGCCGCCAGTCTGGCTTCTTTTTCATTTCTCGGCCGGCTGTGTTCTACACCTTCGGTAACGATTACCCGGCAGGTTGAACATCTGGCCCGTCCTCCACAGACGTGGGTGTGGTCTATCCCGCCGTCAAGGGAAGCTTTTAGAATGGGGATGTCTGATTTGGTATGTATCTCTTTATCTCCGATAAAATCCATGGTGACATCAACGGATTTCTCTGTGATTTCTTATGAATTGGAGTCTTGCTCCCCAGCTGATTTCTCCGGAATGTTTTTTCCGATGAACTGGGACAGATAGCTGTTGCAGTCTTTGGAATCAGATAAATTACCATCTTTCTCACCGGGAGCGGCATAGATCCTGTTTTTGCAGAAATAGGCGGTATTATTACTGCTGCACAGATCGTATAACGGACAGGATACGCAGTTGCATCAGTTCTGAATGATTTCGGAATTGCTTTTTCCTGAAGCACAGAACAGTGCTTCCATCTCATTCCCCGGAAAACTCGGGCAGGTTCCGCAGTTTCTCATACAGATGAGAAGGTTCTCCAGATTCATTTCAATAGTCGGATGGTTCATTCCCTCTTCCAGGCGTTTTTTTCCCAGAGGGCGGGCTTTGGCATTGCGTCTGAAACTTTGAGGGGTGAGCAGAATGAAAAATTTCATCATGGTCATCATCGTCTGCATTGCTCATTATATGGACGGGGGAGGCTTTTGTAACTGATATTTTTTGTTGACCTCTGCCGCCTAAAGAGTAAAAACTTGTAAACAAAATTATGGATGTTTCCACCTGACTCCTGAGAAACGGGCAAAATCAGTATCGGCTGAATACACTGTGCAGTCCTACTGAATTGCCATAGCGGCAATATATGCATCTGTGGTGAGATTGTCCGCTGTACCGGCCCCTGCTAAAAGTCCTTATACACGAAACTTTGATGTGCAACTTTAATCACAAGAACAATAAGACTAATATTCTGGATTTCATAAGTAATTCAGAGAGAAAAGGAGACTCAGTGAAGCCGTCGGATGCTAAAGGCACCGCCAGGCAAGCCGGGGCCCTTCCCATGCCAGGAGGGATATACTCTCCCCACATTGACCCGCCCCCCCTCCAAGCGTACTATGTTGCTCGTTATGAAGAAACGACTTATCACCTCCGCCCTCCCTTATGTAAACAACATCCCCCAC
>DEIH01000013.1 GCA_002352375.1 Spirochaeta sp. UBA2779
ATCAAGCTTACCGGGCGGAAATAACCCTTTGAAGATACAGGGAGAATCGGCTGGTGGAACCTTCAGCGTTTGAAAAACCCCGCCTTGATTTTCTCATAATCTCCCTTGAAGAACACGCATTCGGCGATGCACACCGAACAGCCCATAGTTTTTGAAAAGGGCATGGCGCATTTTATATGATCGATGTGCTTGGGGCCTCCGTCTTCTATCAGGGGTTTTTCTTTATAGATAGCTCCAGCCGGGCATTTATCGACACAGCGGTTGCAGCTTTCGCAGAATTCGGCAATCCAGGCGTGGGAATTCGCTTCTGTGCCGGTGAGTGGGAGATTTTCAATACTTGTATAAACGGTGGCAATTCTCTGGCTGGGTCCCAACCCCGGAGAAATAAGCACCCCCTGTTTCCCGATGTATCCTAAACCGGCCCGCTGGGCCAGCCGGGGGTAGTTGGCCTCTCCTCCCAGAGGAGAACCGGCCTGGGCGGCAAATCCCCTTTCCCTCAGAAAAGCAGCAATTTTATTCACAATGGAGCCCAGGCTGTCGTAGGTGCGCCATACTTCCCGGCCTGCGGTGATGGAAGGGGCTTTGCCCATTTTCTTTTTATCCATGGCTATGGTGAGGATGATGGCGTTCTCGCTGAGGGTTTTGTAGTTTGAGAAAACCAGGTAATGGGGTACTTTCGTGTATCCGATTCTTTCACAACCCAGAGAATGAGCGAATTCCTCCAGTTCTCCAAATAACTCTGGTTCTGCATGTTTCCCGGCCTCTGAGGCTGAAGGGTTATTCTTTAAGTCGCGAAACCCAGCCGAACGGTTTTTGATAGCACTTACCATTTTGGGCAGTACCTTGATGATGTTCCTGGCAAGATGTTTCCGGCTGCCGTAGGTTACCACCACTTCAGGAACAATGCGGCCCTCACGGGAGTTCCCATCAGGTTTAAAAAGCGGGGTTCCCTGGGGAACAAAGTCCTCAACCTTTCGGTCTACCATCCGGGCAATTCGGGATTTTACAGGGGTTTGTCCAACTTCTGCTCCCGAGGCTTTTTTCATCCCTGTGTCCCTCCAAGTCTCATTTGAGTGCTTTGAGGATTCGGTGGATAGCCTCTTCTACATTCTCTCTGGAGTTAAATGCACTGATTCTGATAAATCCTTCTCCCATTCTCCCGAATCCGCTTCCCGGAGTAACTACCACATCGGCTTCATTGAGCAGCTTGTCGAAGGTGTCCCAGGAATCCTCCCCGGTTTTAACCCAGATGTAGGGGCTGTTCACCCCACCCCAGGTTTTATAACCCACCTTTTTCATGGCCTTGCGGATGATTTTTGCATTCTCAAGGTAACCTTCTATCAATTTCCTGGTTTCTTTTTTCCCTTCCGGGGCATAAACCGCTGCGGCGGCTTTCTGTACCGGATAGGAGACACCGTTGAATTTGGTGGAGTGCCGGCGGTTCCACATGTCCCGGAGTTTTACCCCGTCAATTTCGATGCTGTCGGGTACCACGGTGTAGGCACAGCGGGTGCCGGTGAATCCTGCGGTTTTCGAGAAGCTGCGGAACTCAACGGCGCATTTTTCAGCTCCCCGAATTTCGTAGATACTTTTGGGAATATCGGGATTGATAACAAAGGCCTCGTATGCGGCGTCGAATAGTATAATTGACCCCCGGTCTGAAGCCCAATCAACCCATTCTCCAAGTTGCTCTCTGGACGCTGTAGCCCCGGTGGGGTTGTTGGGGAAGCAGAGGTACACCAGATCTGCTCCACTTTCGGGCAGATCCCCGGGTGAGGGGACAAAATTATTCTCTTGGGTGCCTTCCAGATAGATAAGTCCCTCGTATCGACCGTCTTTGGCCTCTCCGGTACGACCGGCCATCACATTGGTGTCCACGTAAACCGGATACACCGGATCGGGAACGGCGATGGTAACATCATCTGCAAAGAGTTCTTGAAAGTTCCCTGTATCGCACTTTGCCCCGTCAGAGACAAAGATATCATCGGCGGATATCCGACATCCCCGGGAGGTATAATCGGCCTCGGCAATTGCCTCTCTTAAGAATGCGTACCCCTGCTCCGGTCCGTACCCCTTGAAGCTATCGGACTCAGCCTGTTCATCCACCCCTTTGTGGAATGCCCTGATAATTGAAGAGGGCAGGGGGTTGGTAACATCCCCGATTCCCAGTTTAATAAGGTTCCCTTCAGGGTGGTTTTCGGCATGGGCATTTACCCGCCGGGAAATTTCGACAAATAGGTAGCTGGCCTGCAGCTTGCTGTAGTTGTTGTTTAATCGGATCATGGGCTCATCTTACTGAAATTCCCGGTGATGGACCATCGTGGAACACTACTGTATCTTGTTGTAGAAACAAAACTGCAAAAGAGAGTACCCGAACATGCTGATTAAAGAGATATTAAGCGAAGGGAAAACCGCGGTCAGTTACGAGTTCTTTCCTCCGAAAAACCCTCCGGGATGGGAGAGACTTTACCAGACTATAACAAAATTAAACCATCTTAATCCTGCCTATATCAGTGTCACCTATGGGGCTGGCGGTGCCACCCGGGAACACACCCATAAACTGGTAACCCAGCTTGTACGGGAAACCGATGCAGAAATTGTGGCCCATTTAACCTGTGTCGGCCACAGCCGGGATGAAATGAAATCTATTCTTGACAGGTATGCCGAGAGTGGGGTTCATAATATCCTGGCCCTCAAAGGGGATACGCCATCGGATAGAATTGTCGGTAGAAGCAAACCTCCCGGGGCTTTTCCCCATGCTTCAGATCTGGTTTCCTTTATCAAAGATAATTATCCGGGGATGGGTATCGGTGTTTCAGGATTTCCTGAAGGGCATCCTTCATCGGTTAACCGTCTGGAAGAACTTGTTTATCTCAAAGAAAAAGTGGATGCAGGTGCAGATTACATCGTTACGCAGCTTTTTTTCGATAATCGCGATTATTATGATTTTGTCGATCGTTGTATCATTGCCGGTATTAACGTTCCGGTTATTGCGGGGATAATGCCTGTTACTGGATTATCAAATATGAATCACATGGCCAAACTGGCTCCGAGAACCCGCTTTCCCTCAGGTTTAATCCGCGCGGTAAACAGGGCGGAAACCGATGAGGGTGTTGAAATGGCAGGGACCCATTGGGCTACAGAACAGATGCGTGATCTGCTGGACCGGGGGGCCCCGGGAATCCATCTTTACACACTGAACAATTCAGCCTCCACCATAAGGATGGGAGAGTCTCTCGGACTTGTCGGGTTTCACAATCTTCGCTGAAAATACTCGATAAACACACATACCTCATGTATGATGAGACGATACTGGATGGTTATTATATTGTTTAAGTTTTTTATTCCCAAGCGAAATGA
>DEIH01000105.1:0-3832 GCA_002352375.1 Spirochaeta sp. UBA2779
AAAAGACTATTCATCACCAACATCAGAACAAATATAGTTGTTTTTACTATAAGACAATGTTTCTACATGAGCGTATTCTCCTTCTTGCAAGGCTGTCGTTTTTCGAGGCCCTTAAAAACCAGTAATTTACGCTTGTGAAATATTTATTCTGTAATTGCCAAAGCTCTTTTGTTCATGAGTATTTTTTACTATTTTTGTAGCAACAATGGTTCCTTGATGCACAAGTCTTTGTGCTGTTATGGATTAATAGGGAATGCAGTGAAAATCTGCAACAGTTCCCGCTGCTGTAAGTCTGGTCCGCCCGTGGCGGATCACGGTTTCTTTCTACAACCACTGTGCGCCCGAGGCGCATGGGAAGGCATAGAAACCAGGATAAGTCAGAAGACCTGCCATTGGATTTGTGTAACATTTTGCTTCCGGGTAAGAAGTGATGTGACAGGTTGTCCAGGGCAGCTTTCACCACTTTTTCAAGTACGGAATTGCAAAGTGAACTTATAAATCTTTAGTAGTTTGCTTGAGCAAAAAATAATACTTGTAGCGACGATGTTGCTGTTGCCACTGGCACTGGTCAGTGCACAAAATGCTGAGTTTTCCGGCCTGGTAAACCAGGTGGAAAACATGCCCCTTCTTGGGGCCAATGTCTTTTTACAGGGAACCACCCTTGGAACAGCCACTAACAACAAGGGCGAATTCTTGATGAAGAATCTGCAACCCGGAAAATACACGGTGGTGGTATCCTTTTCCGGATTTCACAGTCAGCAAATGGATATTCAGTTGTCCGAAGGCAGTAACACCATGGACTTCACCCTGGAGGAGGCAGTGAATAATCTGGGTGAAATTGTCATTACCGGGACTGGTACGGCCCACAGCTTGAAAAACGCCCCGGTCCCGACGGAGGTATTCAGCAACAAGGCGGTCGAATCCACTGGGGCGGCCGATTTCACGGAACTGATGACCAAGCTGAGTCCTTCCTTCGTATTTTCTCCCTCAACGATGGGTTCCTTCATTCATCTGAACGGATTGGACAATAACTTCATACTGATCCTGATCGACGGGAAAAGAATGTATGGAGACGTAGGGGGAATGAATGACCTGAACCGGATTAATCCCGATCAGGTGGAACGCATAGAAGTACTCAAAGGAGCATCTTCCCTTCTTTACGGATCCGATGCCATTGCCGGTGTGGTGAATATTATCACCAAAAAGTCACGGCAAAAGTTGCATTTCTCCAACACCAGCAGGTACCGTTCCTATAAGACCTGCCAGCAGAGTAATCTACTGAATCTCAACCTGGGGCGAATCTCCTGGAATAGCAGTTTTGCCACTAAGGGATGTGATGGCTGGCAATTGAGCGAATTCGAAGAGGACGACGACACCCTGGTGGAAACTGATGCCATGGCCCAGAATAAATACAGAGACCGGTCCCTGGGTTCTAATCTTACGGTGCAGGCAACCGATAAACTGGAACTCAATATCAGCGGGTCTTTTTATCAGAAAGACCTCTTCTTCCCGGAAACTGTTAAATCCTACGGATACTATTATGAGGACAGGACGTTTGGAGGAGGAGCGAAATACCATTTTAAGACCGATGACTATATTTCCCTGGACTATCACCAGGACAGGTACAAATACTACTATAAGTACAACCAGGACTACCAGGATTATGTAAGCGGCGATAAATCCATCAACAACGATCAGCAGCTGGACAATGTAATGCTGAAATACATAAATACCTTCCCGGAAAACAATAAGCTGACCCTGGGAGCCGATTACAAAAACGAATGCATGATCTCGGCCAACCGGCTGGAAGAAGGTGAGGCACATGCCTATACCATGTCGTTCTATGCCCAGGACGAACTCACCGTGCTGAAGCAGCTTGACATTGTGGCCGGCCTGCGCTATGTGAATCACAAGGAATTCGGATCCGGCCTGACTCCCAAGGTTTCCCTGATGTACCGTCTGAAGGATTTCAACCTGAGAGCCACCTACGGACATGGATTCAAGGCTCCTACGCTGAAAGAACTCTACATCAGGTACGAGAAAAGGGGAACCCTGTACCTTGGGAATACGGACCTTGAGTCCCAGAAATCCCGGTTTTACTCGGCCGGAGTGGAGTATAACAACAATTACCTGTCCACCGGCATCACAGGATATGTTAACAGGGTAGACGGACTGATCGCTTATGAATCTGTGGATCTTCAGCCGGGAGATGAAGAGAACGGGATCAAGCGCAGGCGCCGGAATTACAATGTGGATCAGGTTCGTTCCAGGGGCATCGATTTCATGGCCAATGTCCATATGGGATACGGATTCACCTTCGGGGGCGGCTACAGCTTTGTGGATGCCATGGATCTTACCAATGATCTCCGGCTGGAAGGGGTGCCCATGAACTATGGCAATCTTCGTCTGGTCTATGATCACTTATGGAAGGTCTATTCCCTGAACGCTAATATCCTGGGACGCATCCAGGATGAAAAATTCTACGACGACGGGAACGCCAGGGCATATAGGCTCTGGAAATTGACCACAAATCACCGCTTCACCGGTCTTGGGAAATTCATCCTGGAACTATCTGCTGGTATCGACAACCTCTTTGATTTTGTAGATAACAGTCCTTTCGGTTCTCATTACGCAAGCCTCAGTCCGGGACGCACTTATTTCATCGGTCTTAAACTTGATTTTGCTCACTAAGATGGCGGGAAAAATAAAGAGAAATATCATCCGGATTCACAGCATTTCAGGCTCATTCCTGAGCCTGTTAATTATGTTCTGGTTCATCTCCGGAATAGTCATGATATTCCAGGGATTCCCACACGCCCCCAGGGAAGACAGCTTTCTTCACCTGTCCACCTTTTCTCCTGGTCAATTCACCGCTTTGCAGGCTCCGCCGGAAGATTTCCGGGGCAGGGTATGTCTGGAATTGTGCGATGACAAACCGGTGTACCGTTTGTATACGGACAGGGAATCGCAACGGGTTATCGATGCCTGTAGCCTTGAGCCACTGCCCCTGTTCACGGAAAAATATGCAAGGGAACTTTGCAGCTCATTCAATGGAGAGCCGGTAGCGGAGATCCAACTCCTCGAAGAAACGGACCAGTGGATCCCCTGGAGCTATTACATTCCTTTGCTTCCTTTCTACAAGTGTAGCATGGATGACTGCGATAGAACTGTACTCTATGTCTCCGCAGTTAGTGGCGAAATTATCCAGGAGACAAACAGTAAAAAAAGATGGGCGGCGCGTTTCGGGGCCATTCCGCACTGGATCTATTTCAAAAACCTGCGCCTCAAAATAGATGTCTGGCGCAACGTGGTCATCATCCTTGCTCTGTTTGGACTGGTGGTTTCCATAAGCGGATTCTATATGGGTATTGTATTCCTCTCGAAAAAGAAGGGGAAGCTCAGTCCCTTCAGAAAGCCCTGGTACAGGTGGCATCACCTGGCTGGTCTCTTTTTCGGGATATTCCTTTTCACCTTTTTACTAAGCGGATTTTTTTCCATGGTGGATGTTCCCGACTGGATGGCCGGTGTGAAAAAGAAGGAAAAGGTCCTCATCGAGTGGAACCAGGAGCTGAAGCTGAAAGGACATGCCCGGCTTACCCCGGCCATGCTAAGTTCCGCACTTGAGCAAAAAGAAGGAATTCGGCGAATTGAATGGAAGACGGTTGGCGGAAAACCCAGCTACTGGGTCTACTACGATCAATACCGGGTACCAGCAATCTATGCCCGGGACCGTGATCAGATCCATAAAGCTTCACCCCTCTCCATGGAGGATGTAAAAGAGTGTACCGGGCAGCTGTTCGGGGAAATCCCCGTCACCATCACCCTCCTGGAA
>DEIH01000105.1:3856-4815 GCA_002352375.1 Spirochaeta sp. UBA2779
GTCTACAAACTCTGTTTCGAAGATGCGGCGGCAACCTGCCTGTACATTAACCCCGACATCGGTGAGGAAGTACGACGGACTACCCGTAACTCCCGGATCAGGCGCTGGTTGTACCGTGCGCTCCACACCTTCGATTTTCCCGCTCTGAAAAAGGCCGAGCCCCTGCGCAAAACACTCCTCATCTTCCTTTCGCTCGGGGGACTGGCAATCAGTATAACCGGACTGGCACTGTCGGTCAGATGGTTCCGGCGTAAAACCAGAAAAATATGAAATCTTTTCTAAGTCTTGTAATCATTATGGCAGCATCCGTATCACTCCTTTCGCAAACACATTCCCGGGACGATTCGGAGCCAAATAACGGGATACTGCTGGTGACTTTTGGTACCAGTATTCCCAGAGCCCAAGAGGCTTTCTGGCATATTGAGGAGAAAGTCAGACAGGCATTCCCGGAAACAGAGATACGCTGGGCCTATACTTCGAACATTATCCGGAACAAACTGCGTAGCCAGGGAACAAGCATTGATTCGCCGGCCGAAGCCCTGGCAAAAATGGGAGCTGAGGGCTTCACTCACGTGGCCGTTCAGTCCCTGCATATGATCCCCGGAGAAGAATTCGAGAACCTGGCCAGGACGGTTTGGGCCTTTTACCATATCCCGAAAGGTTTGCAGGAAGTCCGTCTGGGCACTCCCCTGTTGACAACTCATGAGGATAATCTTCGTATGAGCCGTTTCATTGAAAAGGAATTTGGGTCACTCACGGGCAAACATGAGGCCCTCGTGTTCATGGGACACGGAACCCACCACCACGCTAACATCCATTATCCGGCCTTCCAATACTACCTGAACAGGCAAAACGACCGGATCTTTCTGGGCACAGTGGAAGGATTTCCCGAACTGGAGGACGTATTTCCCGTGCTTGAAGAGGAGGGGATCAAAGAGATCACATTGCTTCCCTTTATG
>DEIH01000261.1 GCA_002352375.1 Spirochaeta sp. UBA2779
AACTGCCCTCAGGCCCTTTTTGCCTTTTATGCTCTGAACAAGCTTGGGGCCGTTGCCAGCATGATTCACCCCCTTTCCGTGAGTGAGGAAATTAAAACTTTTCTGGACATTTCCGGGTCGAAATGGATGCTCACCCTGGACGCTTTCTGGCCCCGGGTGGGGCCGGCACTGGAAGGGTCGGCAGTAGAGAAGGCCATTCATTGCCGGATACAGGAGCACATGCCTCCCCTTCTAAAAGCGGCGTTTGTGATTACCAAAGGCCGGAAGATTAAAAAAGTTCCCCCGGAAGACAAAGTAGTGAGCTGGGATGTTTTAATGACAGCGATGGATTATGGCGCTTCGGGCTCTCATAATTCTGCTCCCTTCAATCGGGATCCGAAAGACATGTCGGTAATTCTCTACAGCGGAGGAACCACCGGCACCCCCAAGGGCATCATGCTCTCGGACTGGAACTTCAACGCTCTCACCCAGGGCCTGAACTGGCAGATCCCAGGCGGGGTGGAACCGGGGGATAAGGTTCTCACCATACTGCCTCTCTTCCACGGCTTCGGTCTGGGAGTTACCGCCAATCTCTTTCTCACCCGGGGAGGCTGCTGCATTCTTGTTCCGAAATTCTCCGCCGAGGAAGTGGTTAAGGTGCTGCTGAAGAAAACACCCCAGTTCATGGCAGGGGTGCCAACCCTCTTTGAAGCCTTAAGTGTTCATCCGAAAATCGGCAAGGTGGATTTCTCCGCTCTGAAAGGATGTTTCGGCGGGGGCGATAAGGTGCCGGAAACGGTTAAAAAGCGTTTTGATGAAGTGCTTCAAGCCGGCGGGGCCTCGGTGGAACTGATTGAAGGTTACGGCCTCACCGAGACGGTTACCGCCTGCACAGTTCTACCCATAGGCGAGTACCGCCGGGAATCAATCGGCATTCCCCTTCCGGGTATATGGGCCAAGGTGGTAAGTCCTGATACCACTGAGGAACTTCCCGTTGGAGAAGAGGGGGAACTCTGCATCACCGGACCGACAAATATGATCGGTTATATGAACCAGAGAGAGGAAACCGCCGAAGTGATACGCCGGCATGAGGACGGCCTGGACTGGGTACACACCGGGGACTTGTGTTCCATGGATGCCGACGGTTTTGTTTATTTCAAGATGCGGCTCAAACGCATGGTGAAAGTTTCGGGGATTGCCGTTTATCCGCCTCAGGTGGAGGAGGTTCTCCGGGGCCATGGATCGGTAAAGGCTGTCTGTGTTGTCGGGGTGCCGGATCCCTACAAGATGAATGTTATCCGGGCTTATGTGGTTCCCTCGGAGGGCTGCCCGGAAGAAGAGCTGGAAGCGGAGATTCTCCAATGGGCAGCGGACAAGCTGAACCGCTGGAGTATGCCGAAGGACATTGTATTCCGAAGAGAATTACCCCTTACCCGGGTGGGAAAAGTAGCCTATACCGAGTTGGAGAGGGAAGCGGCTGAGGGTGTCGCCAGCTGATAGGGGGGTTGTGAACCTTCATCTGAACTCTGGCCGCTTGATTAAAGTTCTCAAATCTGCAATCATAATGCATATATGAGAGGTTTAATCGCCAGAAAACTAATTTCAGAACTCAAAGTTCAATTGAAATTATCCCCGGTTGTAGCTTTATTAGGTCCGAGACAATGCGGAAAATCAACACTTGCCGGATATTATCTGGAAAAACAAATCAATAAGGTATTCCTGGATCTAGAACGTCCAGCAGATATCAGGATGCTTCGTGATCCTGAAGCCTTCTTTCACCAGAACGATACTAATCTGATCTGCCTGGATGAGATTCAAAAAATCCCCAACCTGTTTCCGGTAATCAGATATGAAGTTGATCGGCGGAAACGTAATGGACAATTTCTTATACTCGGATCCGCCTCTCCTGAACTGATACGGCAAAGCTCTGAATCTCTGGCGGGACGAATCTCATTTCTTGAACTTACACCCCTGTTATTGTCAGAAACCAATAAAGCAGGTTTTACAAGTTCAGGTAGAGAACTCTGGCTCAGAGGAGGATTCCCCAGGAGTTATCTTGCCGGCAGTGTTGAAGCAAGCTTCAACTGGCGACTGAATTTTACTCGAACATTTCTCGAAAGAGATATTCCTGCGATGGGCCTTACCATCAATACGGAGACAGCAGGCAGGTTGTGGATTATGCTGGCCCATAGTAACGGCCAGGTTTTAAACTATTCAAAACTCGCCGGCTCGTTGGGAATCTCAAGCAATACTGTCAAAAAGTACATTAGTATTCTCAAAAACACCTATATGATCAGAGTTCTCGAACCTTTGCATTCAAATCTTAAAAAACGGCTTGTTAAAGCTCCTAAAGTATATATAAGGGATTCCGGAATACTGCATTCTCTGCTGGAAGTAGACTCATGGAATTCTTTGTTTTCTCATCCGGCTTTCGGGTCATCCTGGGAGAGTTTTGCTTTAGAAAATATACTATCCTCCATATCTCCCCGTTGGAAAGCATCATTTTTCAGAACAGAGAAAGGAAATGAAATAGATCTGGTTCTGGAAAGGGGAATTAATCGGATATGTATTGAGTTAAAAGCTTCTGTTGCACCGGATGTCGGTAAAGGTTTTTGGACTGCGTTGGAAGATCTTAATCCAACACAAAGCTGGATTGTGGCACCGGTTGAGAAATCATACACCTTCGATGCAAAGCGAAATGTCATAACCGGCTCTCCAATGGATGCCGCCGATTATATCAATTCTTTGTAAAACTCTTAAGGAAGCACATTCCCCGCAGATAAATAGAGCCGGTACCACTCCTCCCGGGACAGGGTAAAATCAACTGCCCGGGAAATATCCTCAAGACGCTGAGGGTTGGTGGTTCCGACAACAGGCTGCATAACCGCAGGATGCCTGAGCAGCCATGAAACAGCGACGGCCGAAGCTGTTACTCCATGCTCTCCGGCCACTCTCTCCAGCTCTGCATTCAGCTCAGGATACTTTTTACTGCCGATAAACACACCTTCAAAATATCCATATTGAAAGGGAGACCATGGCTGAACCGTAATATCGTTGAGCCTGCAGTATTCCAGTACCCCGCCGTCTTTAACAAAAGCCCCGTCAACACTCATGTTCACGTTGAAACCGCTGTCAATCATTCCTGTGTTGGTTAAGCTCAGCTGCAACTGATTGGCAATAATTTTCATAGGCAAAGCCTGCTGAAGCAATGTCATCTGCCCGGGATTCATGTTGCTTACACCAAATAAGCGGACTTTTCCCGATTTTTTGAGGGACGAGAAGGCTTCAGCCACCTCATCTGGTTCCATCAGGGCATCCGGCCGATGAAGAAGAAGAACATCCAGATAGTTTGTTTTCAATCTGCTTAATATCCCATCTACAGAAGAGAGTATATGCTCCCGGGAGAAGTCGAACATTCCATCCCGTATACCGCATTTCGACTGAAGATAAACCTTGTCCCGGGATAAACCTGCAGCCTTAAAAGCCTCGGTAAAAATCTCTTCCGACAGGCCGTCTCCGTAGATATCCGCATGATCGAAAAAGTTAATTCCAAAATCCATGGAAACTTCAATCAGCTTCTGAACCTCAGCAGCTGAACGCTCTTCCATCCTCATACAACCGAGGGCAATCCTGGGCACTTCCACCCCGTCAAGACTGCTTTCACCGAGTTTAAAAGTTGTCATTTGTTCCCTCTTTTATCGGATAATCCCCAGAGGATCCGGTTTCATCAGCAGCTTCGCATACTGAGCCCGTTTGTAAACCCAGGGGTCTGCGGCGTTCTTCCGGCTCATCTTTCCCCGGAAATCATCAAGAGAAGCATATCCCTTGCCGTCCATCCATTTGTTCAGATCGTTCACGATACGCCCGATCTGGGTAATTTTATTTCTGTAGAGCGTACTTACCACCTGAACTACATCGGCACCGGCCAGCAGCATCTTCGCCGCATCCAGACCGTCCATAATTCCGCTGGAAGCACAGATGCTTGCATCGGTCTCTCCGAAGAGTAGCCCCGAATACCGCAGGGGCAGCCGGCTTGCGGTATTCACACTCAGATTCAAGGGTATTATGTTGGTTTCAGAAGCTGGGTCGATGTCCGGCTGAAAGAACTTATTGAACATTACAAGACCCTTAGCGCCTGATTTGGCAAACCCTTTGGCCACTGTAAGAGGTGCTGTGTAGAAAAGTCCCATCTTTATAGCTACCGGGAGTTTAACCGCCCTGGCAACCTCGGCTACAACCGCCATCTGATCCTTCTCTATCGAAGCCCCATCCCCTTCCTGAAGCTCAGGATTGGCAAAGAAATTCAATTCCAACCCATCAACACCGGTTTCTTCAAGCTTTTTCGCCCATTCAACCCATGTTTCCCGATTTACAGCGTTCAAACTGGCAATTACAGGTATGGAAACTGCTTCTTTTGCTTTACGCACCCACATCAGATGCTCTTCAGGACCCGAATGCTCCATCTCAGGATAGAGATTGGTCATCTCGGCGTTCATACCGTCGTACTGATGCTGCTCCTCATCAAACCGGGCCCGCTCCAGCTGTATCTGCTCTTCAAACAGACTTTTGATAACCAGTGCACCTGCACCAGCTTCCTCAATCTTCTTGATCGAGTTCATATTCGATGTTAATTCCGAGGCACCGGCAATAACCGGATTCTCCAGCGGGATACCCATGTACGCGGTTTTCAAGTCAGCCATTTTAAATCTCCTATCTTAACTATAATACAACTTATTAATTAGTACAAACTAATTATATTAGTTTATTTTTCTAAGTGACCTCTCCCGCCCTGAGTACCACGGTTTTATCCCTGCCGCCTTCTTTTGCCTCGTAAAGGGCCTGATCGGCTTTCTTCAACAGCGATTCAGGAATATCGTTTTCGTCAGCTATAGCGATACCCATACTCAAGGTAACCCGGCTTTCAATTTCAGCATGCCGTTTCCGAATTTCATCAGCCACCCGCTGTGCGCCTTTAATCCCGGATTCCGAGACAATCAGAAACTCATCCCCGCCCCATCGCACCAGGAGGTCGTCC
>DEIH01000259.1:0-2556 GCA_002352375.1 Spirochaeta sp. UBA2779
GGTGAGAATTGATAAACTGATCCGTTTCCAGAGCATGGCATTCAGCACAATCTGTGGGGGAAACAATGGTGGAAATAAATGCATCAAAGTGTTCAAAACCATCAACATCCCCTTCGTCGGCAGAATGACATTCAGCGCAGCCGACACCGGCTTCACTATGTCCGCTTTCGTTCCAGCTGCTGACAATACCCGGAGTTTTTTTTGTATGACACTCCAGGCAGCGTTTTGAATTTGAGCTGACAACAGAATCAGAAGTACTGAGTACCAGGGCCTGATTCTCGTCAATCGAACACGATACCGTCAGTAACAGCATGGTTCCTAAAACCAGTAGTACACATAACCTCACCTGTTTCCTCCTCATATCAATAATAATCCCTGAGACTTCTGAGCTTCTGGGCATGCTCGGCTTCAAAAAGAGCCAGTCCCCCGATGAAATCCTTGAAACTGCCGGACACAGAAGCCGCGGCATTGCTGTACATACTTCGGGCATATTCTTCTCTGGCGATGGCCAGGATAATTAGCTCAGATACTGACATTCCTTCTTTGTACTCTTCCGGCATGGATAGTTTAAAATCCGGTGGGAACTGAAGAAATGCACGATTCTCACCAATCTCATATTCTCTTAAAACCTTCGCATGAGCCTCTTCCTGCTTCTCCAGAAGTTCGGCAAGGGCCTTCACCGGTTTGGCAAGGTTTGATGTCAGCATTTTCCTGTAAAACAGGGCTGAATCCTCTTCAAATTCCACTGCGAGTTTCAAAAAGTCGGCAATGGACAGAAAATTATCCTTAGAATTTGTCATACCAGATCCTTTCTTCACCCACACCCTTGGAAACAAGGACAGAAGTGACAGCGTCTATCATAATGGGCGGACCGCAGAGATAAGCTTCACCATTGATATCTCCGGGAAGAGCTTTATCCATAACACTGTGGATAAAACCGATTTCACCCGTCCAGCTTTCATCGGGTTCCGAGAGAGCCGGGAAATATTTAAGCTCTGCTTCCCGCTCATTCAGTTCGGCAAATATTTCATGATCGTAGAGATCTTCAGTACCACGGGCGCCGTAGAAGAGCCAGAGAGTTCTATTGAGATTATGCCTCTGCCAATGAAGAAGAATGGACTTGATAGGGGCCAGGCCCACTCCCCCGGCAACACAGATAATATCCCTGTGAGAATCCTCTCTTAAATAAAAGTCTCCATAGGGTCCTGAGAAATCCAGCTCGTCGCCTACAGAGAGGGAATGGATATACCCCGACCCAACCCCGTCGGGAATAAGTTTGACGTTGATTTCAATCTGTTTTTTTTCAACGGGACAGCTGGCCATGGAATAGGCCCTGTAGTCGCTCTCCCCGGAGCCGGGAATCTTTATCTGAACATATTGACCCGGCTTGTATATAATCTCATCCTCTGTGGAAAGGGCGATTCCAACCCTCCGGATATCCGAAGTGACAGGATCAGAAATTACAATTTTCCCCTCATACTCCTGGATGTTCAGGTACTCTTCGGGAATGTGCAGTTTCAGATCGTTTTTAACCTTTAACTGGCATGTTAAACGGTATCCCTGCTTCTTCTCTGCAGAACTGAGCATCAGTTCTTCTGTCGGCAGTATGCTGCCTCCGCCCTCACTCACTATGAGCTTGCAGTAACCGCAGGTTCCCTTACCTCCGCAGGCTGAAGGGATAAAATATTTACTTTCAAAAAGATTACGCAGGAGAGTTGTTCCCCCCCGTGCCTGGACTTCTTTATCATCATTGATAGTAAGGGTGCAGGGACCGTAGTTGTTAATTACCCGGTCCATGAATATCAGAAGAAATGCAATGATCAGAGCAAATGAATTCGAAAAAATAAGGGCTTTTAATATCATCAGCCGCTTACCCCGGTAAAACCGATGAAACCCAGGGCCATGATACCGGCGATGATAGCGGTAATTCCCGGGTCGCCAAAATTAGCCAGTGGTTTGGAAAAAACCAGGTTTCTTCTCAGGCCGCCCATGGTAACAATCGCCAGCAGCCATCCCACACCCGAACCGAATGAATAGAGCACCGTTTCAATAAAGCCGTAGGATCTGAGTACCATAAACAATGAGATTCCCAGAATGGCGCAGTTGACGGTTATCAGCGGCAGAAAAATCCCAAAAGATAGATACATAACGGGAAAGTACCGATCAATTACAATTTCCAGTATCTGAACAATGGTGGCAATGGTAACGATGAAAACCAGAAACTGCAGGAATTCCAGCCCCAAAGGCACCAGAAGCAGATTCTGAATCAGCCAGTTTGCCGAAGCAGTTAAAGTCATCACCATGGTAACGGCTATACCCATACCGGCTGCCACATCTATTTTTTTAGAAATAGTGACAAAGGGGCACATTCCCAGAAAATAAGAAAGGGCGATGTTACTGGTGATAACCGATGCAAAGAGAAGGAGAAATAGACTCATGACTTCTCCCCCCTGCTTCGAATTGTATTGATGATGAGAATAAATGTGCCCAATGCGAAGAAAGCACCGGGAGGTATGGTAAAAAGAGCCACATGGGGAAATTGATCGGGAAGAACGG
>DEIH01000259.1:2661-3333 GCA_002352375.1 Spirochaeta sp. UBA2779
CCGGCCCATGAGTATGCAGTTTGTAATAATCAAGGCAACATAGGGCCCCAGGGCTTTACTGGCTTCAGGCAGTACTATTTTCAGAACCATATCCACGGTAATCACCAGACTGGAGATGATGAGCATGTAGGCGATCATACGGACCCTTTCAGGTATGAGATTCCGCAGAGAACTGATGATGGCGGAATTCACCACCAGCACCAGAGTAACGGCAATACTCATTACCAGGGCATTGCTCACTAGATTTGTAACAGCCAACGTGGAACAGAGTCCCAGCATCATCCCGAAGATGGGATTGTTATGCCAGACTCCTTCTTTGAACACCATCCAGTTTTTTGTTTTAAACAGACGGTATCCTTTTTTCGGGACTCTGAGATTTACCGAATCACCCATAATCAATTCCCGCCCTCAGAAAAAAGAAAATCCGACTCTCTTTCCAGATTTTCCAGTCCCCTGTTTATCAGATTCTCAAGAGCCTGACTCGTTTTGGTTGCCCCGGAAATGGCATCCACCTCGTTGGACCGGGTTGCAAATTTAACAACCTTCACTTCAGGTTTGATAAAAAGCCCGGAAAAAGAATTCTGAAAAGTCTTTTCGGATATACGCCCTCCAAGGCCCGGTGTTTCCCCCTGGGAGAGAACCCGAAGACCGAAAATCTCCTCTTTATCAGTG
>DEIH01000217.1 GCA_002352375.1 Spirochaeta sp. UBA2779
ATAATCAACGTCGGTATCAACGCAGTTACAGCTGTTTCGGGGCTGGAAAACGGTAAAATCCTTAATTATCCCGGCTTGAAAACAATCATGGCCGATCTCGTTAGAGAAGCTGTAATGGTAGCTGAGAAAAAAGAGATTAAGCTCAGTTACCCGGATCCTCTTCAGGTTGTTTACGATGTATCGGGAAAAACAGCGTTGAACAGATCTTCCATGCTTCAGGATTTTGACCGTGGGAGCCTGACGGAAATAGATTTTATCAACAATGCCATTGTCAGAGAGGGGGTGAAGCTGGGAATTGAGACTCCGCACAACAGCCTTATTGCCAGACTTGTTAAATCCATGGAAGTTATTAACCGGGAGAGGATGGCTGCAGATGCTCAGTGAATACGAAAAGAAGCTTCTCACTTTTATTGATAAAGATGAGCTTGTTGAACTTACCAGGAGCCTTGTTAAAATTGACTCGGTAATCAGGCCGGAAACAGGTAATACGGAAGCTCAGGTTGTCAATTTTATTACAGAGTGGATACGTAAAGAACTTGGGATGGAGCCTGAAATTAATGCGGTAAAACCGGGAAGAGAAAATATAATTCTCAGGATAGACTCCGGTAAACCTGGAAAAACTCTGATGTTTGAAGGACATACAGATGTTGTTTCTGAAGGCGATCCATCCCTCTGGAAACACCCTCCCTTTGCCGCTGATGTGGAAGATGGAAAAATATACGGCCGGGGTTCCTGCGATATGAAGGCCGGTGTTGCAGTCAATCTTCTGACAGCTAAAGCAGTTCTGAAATCCGGAGCAGATTTCAATGGCTCAATACTTTTGGGGATACTCTGTGATGAAGAAGATCTCATGCTAGGGGTGCAGGATTTCATAAGAAAAGGCCATGCTGATAATGTAGATGCCTGTCTGGTTTCGGAGCCCGAGGAGAATCAGCTCTGCATCAGTATGAAAGGTGCCCTGCGGATTAAACTGACAGTCCATGGAAAAATGGCCCATGGCGCCATGCCCCTGACAGGAATAAATCCGAATACCAGACTGGCAAAGATTATTGTTGCTTTTGAAGAGTTTGAAACCCAGCAGAAAGAAAAATTCGGGAAAGATGAGTATCTGGGATGGCCATCTGTTACCTTCACTGTTATTCAGTCCCCCCCTCCCCCCGAGCCTCCCCAGCTGAATGTGATGCCAGGAGAAGCTGTTGCCTATGTTGATATACGGACAATTCCGGGTCAGAAACACAGCGGGATAAAAAAGTCTCTGGCATCGATTATTGAGGATCTGGGCAGCCGGGATCCGAATTTCAATGTTTCTGTAGAATATCTGGCAGACAAACCGGTTGTAAGTATGGGGAAAGATGAACCCATCGTTGTTTCTGCAGCATCGGTTTTTCAGGATGTGACAGGAAAACAGGCTGTGTACAACGGTGTTCCGGGAGCCACCGATGGGACTTTTCTCAGGGATCTGAAAGGAATCCCCTGTCTTGTTAACGGCCCCGGCCCCCGGCATATCCCCCATCAGACAGATGAGTATGTTGAGATTGACGAATTGATTGAATCCGCAAAGCTTTACCTTCTGACAGCGTATCGATATCTAAGTAAGTGAAGAGTGAGAGAGTGAAGGATTAAAAGGCATATGGCAGGACAGCATAAAAAGGTTCTTGTTGTTACGCATGATTTTCCAGTAAAGAATTCTACAGTTCAGAATCCACCACCTATATGGGAATACCTGAACGTATTTCTCGAGAGTGCGGAGAATGGCAGACTGGTACTTAAATATCATAATATGAAATATTCAATATCCGGCCATGTTCATCACAGATAACAGATAAGAATACAGAACACGGATTTTCTTTGTAACTGTCTCGGCTATAGAAGTGAATGGGTTGATAATAATGATGCCGCTGTGGAGGTACATAGGGCTATGAAGTTTATTGAAATTTAACTCTCCGTTGAATAAAAAAAGAGGCAGGATTGAACCTGCCCCTTTTTTTTACAAACGATCAGAAAAACTATTTATTGGAAGGAATAACTTTCTCAACAAGAACTTTCTGTCCGTTTTCGATCTGGAAGAGGAAGAGAGGTTTGTCCAGGGGAACGCCGTCTTTGTTCGACCAGTCGAAGAACAGGCCCTGGAAATTCTGTACGTTGTTACAGTAATCTCTGATGAGAATTCTTTCTTCTTTAAGTTTTGAAGGATCGCCGGTAACACCGGTATTCTCGATGGCTTCTTTAATCATGTAGACAGCATCGTAATAGTTGGGTGAAAGACTGAAGGGCTCCATACCCTCATGATCAGCTTTGAAAGCTTCTCTGAATTCCTGCCATCGGGGTGTATCCAGACCCGGATCGACATAGTTATAGATCATTACACCGTTCAGATTATCTCCTCCAGTTGTGTAGAGTGCGCCGTCATCAGCACTGGAAAAAACGAGAAGTTTGGAATTATCTTCCCATCCCCGGCTCTGGAGTTCCAGAATAATTTTAGCTACTTTCTCTGCATTGGCGGCAAAAACAATACCATCGGGATTTTCAGCCAGAGCTTTAACAACCAGAGGTCCGAAAGCAACCGCATCGCTGGGTACATCAATCTGATCTAGTACGTTCACCCCGGCAGCTTCCAGTCCAATAACGTGGGCTGCAGCCATTCCCGGCCAGGCACCGTAGTTTTCAACAAACTGAACAACATTTTTAATGTCTGGACTTTTTTTTGCCCATGCAGTTACTACAGGGGGTAATTTTTCATCGGTGGGTGAGAACCAGGAAATCGACCAGGGGAAGAACTTCTCTGCATACTCGAAGGACGTGGTTGCGGTAAATGAGTACAGACCGGATCTGACGGCAATCGGCATTGCTGCCATGATGACAGGCTCGGGAACAGGCCCCATGGCTACCAGGGCGGTCTCAGTCAGTTTCGCCATTTCCACAGTTCCTGTTTCAGGACTCATTGCTGTGTCGATTCCGGTTACTTTAACAGGTACTCCGTTGATTCCTCCGGCCTGGTTGATTTCCCAGGCTGCTCTTTCGGCTCCCCATTGAAGGTATTCGCCAATACTTGCAATCGGTCCGGTAAGGCAGTTGAG
>DEIH01000076.1:0-6222 GCA_002352375.1 Spirochaeta sp. UBA2779
CCTGAGCCGAGCCCCCTCTGCTGGTACTCTCTTTCCTGGGGCTTGCCACCGGGTTTACCGAAAAAGAAATCAAAAGGAGAACTGAAGGCCGGCTGTGTGACAGTGCTGGTAACGTTCACTTCCACCACTTCGGGTAAGGTTGTGGCGGCGATGTCCCGGAATTTATCCTGAAAGGCCCGGGCCACGGCATCACTGTCTCCAGAGCGCAGGGTTGTAACTGAGGCCGGCTGAACGCTGTCCTGAAAAACAGTTTCACTTCGGGTGTTGTTCTGTGTTATTCGGGACCCGAGAATACCTCCACCCAGAGACAGAGCGGCAATGAGTAATGCGGCGATTGAGAAGTTGATAATTTTGTGAGTGTTTGTGTTCATGTAATTCTCCTCCTGTAGTTAACATAAGCTTTGAACATTACACGGAGCTTACCGGAACATTACATCTTGGTTAAGAATTGATTAATTCACAGGGCGGCAGAGGTCAATTGAACTATCCCAGAAGATCGATTATAAAAGCAGCCTTGTCGTCCGGGACATGCCATGGGCGGTTGACAACGTGGTTTCTGAGAACGGCGTTCAGCCAGGGCCTTCCAGACTCGGCCTCTTTTATGAGCAGGCTGGTAGAATGGTCTGTTTTTACAACGGCGTAATCTTTGATGTACAGGTCGATCAGCTGGTTCTCCCCATTCAACAGAAGGGATGCGGAAATGGTTTTATTACTGCGGTCGATGCGGAACTCGGAAAGATGTCCGTATTCCCCGATGATCTGATTGAGTACATATTTTGTGCTGGAAGAACCGGTAAGATGGTCGAGTAACTTACCGGCTTTGCTCCGACCTGACACAGCGGAGCCTGCTACTTCTTTTTTACAGTATAGAGAAAACGCTTTATCTTCAATGAGGGTGTTTTTTCAAAGGGTTTTATCTGCTCAACGAAGGACTGAATTTTAGAATTTCGGCCCAGATGTTTGTTGGTTTCTTTGCGGATGTGGTCCATCAATTCGTTTTTCCATGCTGTGACTTTTTCTGCCCCGGCGAGCCTCAGATGTTTTATTTCGGCCGTGATTTTCTCGGTATCCAGCAGGATGCGGGCCACCAGTTGTCCGTCCTTAATGTAGGCCAGGGATTCTGAGACGTAGTTATGACCGTTAATCACCGATTCCACTTCGTCGGGATAGATGTTCTCCCCGTTGGATCCCAGGAGTACGTCTTTCAGCCGGCCTTTAATGTAGAGAATCTTACCGTCCAGTGAGCCGAGATCGCCGGTGCGGAACCAACTGTCTTCGGTGAATACCTCGGCTGTTTTTTCTTCGTCTTTCCAGTAGCCGTTCATGATACTGGGCCCTTTGGCCTGTATTTCGCCGATACCTGTTTCCATGTCCGGGTTGGCAATTCGAAGGGATATTCCCGGGAGGATGTTTCCGGTGGAGCGGAACTTCATATCTGCAGGGTCGCCGCCGGCCAGAAGGGGGGCTGTTTCCGTGAGGCCGTAACCCACCGAATAGGGGAACTTCCCCTCGACGAGGAACTGTTCCACATCTATGGGCAGGGGGGCACCGCCGATGCCGTAGAAGCGGATATTTCCCCCGAAGAGTTCGAGGATTTTCTTTCCGGCAATTTTATGAATGATTTTGCGGACCGGTGGGACGGCGTAAAGAATTTTGCCGATGGGTTTGGCTTTCAGTGGGCCTGCCACCTTGGAGCGGTAGATTTTTTCCATCAGGAGGGGAACTGTAAGCATCATGGTGGGCTTAACCTCACCCAGAGCTTTCATCAGCCGGGATGCGGTTGGCGGGCCATCGAGGTATTTGATTTCTCCGCCTGTGGAAAGGACTCCCACCAGACCCAGGGTGCATTCATAGGTATGGGCCAGGGGGAGGACTGATAAGTGACGGACCCCCTGGGGGTTTTCACCCAGGCCTTCCCGGATTGCCGCAACGGCATTCCATGCGATGGCGTTGTGGGTGAGGGTAACACCCTTGGAGGTACCGGTGGTGCCCGAGGTGTAGAGTATTACAGCGATGTCGTCGGGCTGAAGGGGGTTTTCGAAAAAGGCTCGGGGATTTTCCGGCAGAGAGATGGTGCTGCCTTTACCGGGACCGGCGAGGATTTCTTTTGATTCAATAAGGGCCAGGGGCAGGTTGCCGGGCAGGGTTTGGGAGTCGTTTATCGCGCTCTGGATTGTTTCTGATAATTTTTTGGACACGATGGCAGCTTTGATTTCCGCGTGACTTATAATATTGGATATTTGTTTTTCGGCAAAATCCGGGAGAATGGGAACCGCCACATAGCCTGCGGCACTGATGCCGAAATAGGCAGCACCCCACTCGGGGAGGCTCTCGGCGAGAATGGTTACCCGGTCGCCTTTTTCAAGGCCCAGGGTGAGGAGCCAGGAGCTCCAGGCGGCAGCATCTTCCAGCAGGCCGTTGTAGGTTCTGGATTTAACCCCTACAGATCCGGTGGCCGGATTCTCGGGCCAGCGATCCACGGAATTGAACAGTATGTCTTTTAACGTCATCTTCTTTGTAATCATGGTTTTAGAATAACCCTCCTGTGGTTTGCGGGCAAGTTTTTAATTATGTTAGAAATATACAGGATTTTTGTTGGTATGATGTAAATGACGGACGTTGTTTTCATGTTTTTCCGGTGGTGGACTTAATGGGTTGGTTCGGTTTTGCCGGAATAGTTATTAAAATGATGTGCCGTAAGGCTATAATGAAAATAATCGGAGGTTTGGTTTGTGAAGAGGAAGAAGATAATCATCACCTGGGTGATTACAGTTATAATTCTCATTCTAACCGGATGGTACGCTGTTGTTGTTCTCTGGGGACTTGGACAGGATGGGGAAGTTCCGGGAATTATCCGATGGGGTTTGCTGGGGGTTGTTTTTCTGATCCTGATTCCCATTATGGTGATGATGGTAATAACGGCGTTAAGACGAAAGAAAGAGATTGATGAGGGGGAAGAAGATGATCTTGGTGAATACTGAAAATATCAGCGGAAAAAAACTGGAAATGCTGGGTATTGTAAAGGGCAGTACCGTACAGTCCCGGCATGTGGGTAAAGACTTGATGAGCGGTCTGAAAACTCTTGTTGGCGGTGAATTAACGGCTTATTCGGAAATGCTGAATTCAGCCCGGGCTCTGGCAACCAAACGTATGGTGGCGGAAGCCGAAGAAATGGAGGCTGATGCGGTGGTGAATGTCCGCTACGCTTCCAGTGCCGTGATGCAGGGAGCGGCGGAAGTGATTGCCTACGGAACGGCAGTTAAGTTTCTTTGATGGATGAAAAATCCGGCAGTTCGGGGAATGCTGTAACCCGGCCGATCCGTTTTGAACGTAATTATGTTATGAACCCCGCCGGGTCGTGCCTGGCCTCTTTCGGCAACACCAGAGTGCTCTGCACCTGTACCATTGAAGAGGGAACCCCGCCTTATGTTAAATCCGGAGGCTGGCTGACCGCAGAGTACTCTATGCTCCCTGGAAGCGTTTCTGTAGGCCGGAAAAAACGGGACGGTGCCAGGAGAGACGGCCGTTCGGTGGAGATTCAGCGGCTCATCGGCCGTTCTTTGCGTGCTGCGGTTAACTTGAATGCCCTGCCGGAGGTTACCCTGACGGTGGACTGCGATGTGATTCAGGCTGACGGAGGAACCCGGACAACGGCCATCAGCGGGGGATGGATGGCGCTTGTAGATGCACTGGGAGTTCTTGTCGGAAAATCCGGAATACCAGAGGACTGGCTGCTCGGCCAGGTGGCAGCTGTGAGTGTTGGAATTGTTGAGGGCAAAATAGTCTGCGATCTTGATTATCATGCAGACCGCAATGCCGGGGTGGATATGAATGTGGTGAGTCTGGATGGAAACTATGTGGAGATTCAGGGTACCGGTGAGAAAGGTACTTTCAGCCGCCCTCAGCTGGATGAACTGCTTTCGGCGGCAGATGAGGGGATTGCTGTTATAGCTGAAGCTCAGAGAGCGGCGCTGAGAAAGATTTAAAGAAATTCTTCAATTTGTAATAACCATACGGGTGGATTAATGAGAAAATTGAGAATTTCGAAAGTTTATCATTGACATTATGCGCATTGATGGAAAATGGATATCTTACAAATAAATATTCAATAGACTTTTTTATTTTGTTGTAATGTAGGTATATAAAACAGTAATTGTGCTGGGAGTGGAGGACCTGTTTATCCTTTTTGGATCTGTTTGTTATGAATTGTAAATTAAACATTGACATATTAGAAGTTATAACATAACAATATTGTTAACAAATCTTAAAAGGAGATCTTCATGAAAAAGATCCTCATGGTTCTATTAGCCCTTCTTGTTGTTGGTAGTGTTTTTGCCAATGGTGGTTCAGACACATCTTCCGATTCATCACAACTTAAAGTTGTTGGTGTAACTCTAGGTGATATCGGAAATCCGTTTTTTTACCAGATGACTCTTGGAGCCGAAGCAGCTGCAAAAAAAATCGGCGGCGAAGATGTCAAGGTTATGATCGAGAATGCTCAGTACGACCTTAACAAACAGGTTAATCAGATTGATACTTTTATTGCCAATGGTGCACAGATTATCATCTTGAATGCTGTTGACTTCAAAGGTATTGCACCGGCAGTACGCAGAGCAAAAGAAGCAGGCGTTATTGTTATTGCTGCAGATGTTGGCGCTGAAGGCGGTGTAGATGCTACTGTAACTTCAAATAACTATGATGCAGGAGTTCAGGCAGGTGAATATATTGCCAAGAAACTTGATGGTAAAGGCAGTATTGTTATCGTAAACGGACCTCCTGTAACTGCTGTAACTGACCGTGTTCAGGGTGCTATGGATGTATTTGCAAAAAACCCGGGAATCAAAATTCTCTCTGATAATCAGAATGCCGGTGGAAGCCGTGATGGCGGATTACGTGTTATGACAGATCTTCTTACAGCGTTCCCTGAGATTGATGCAGTATTTGCAATCAACGATCCTACTGGAATCGGTTGTGAGCTGGCTATCAAGCAGGCTCGTCGAGAATCTGAAATGTTTGTTGTTGGTGTAGATGGTTCTCCTGATGCGGAAGTTGTTTTAGCAGATCCCGATAGTATTTTTGAAGCCACCCCCGCCCAGGATCCTTATGCAATGGCTAAAATGGCCGTTGAAGTAGGTTGGGACGTAATGCAGGGTAATCCTCCTGCAGAAACCACAATTCTTATTCCTGTTACGTTGATTACAAAAGAAAATGTAGCATCTTTTAAGGGTTGGACCAGTAAGTAGTAATTATTGGATCCGGGAGAGTATAATTCTCCCGGACTTTATTATAATAGGACGGTTCATGGATAAAAGAGAGAGCATCCTTCAGATTGAGCATCTAAGTAAAAGTTTTCCAGGGGTTAAAGCTCTGGATGATGTAAATTTAGAGGTTAGTGAGGGAGAAGTCCATGTAGTTATGGGCGAGAATGGTGCAGGCAAGAGCACTCTGATGAAAATTCTTGCAGGTGTATATCATGCGGATGAAGGACGTATCGCTCTTGATGGTAAAGAAGTTTTTATTTCCAGTCCGCAGGATGCAATTAATCAGGGAATTAATCTTATTTATCAGGAATTAAGTGTTGCACCGAATATAACGGTTTCAGAAAATATTTTTCTTGGTAGTGAAAAATCACGCTTCGGCATTGTAAATCGCCCAGAGATGAATCGGATATCTAGAGGAATCCTGGGGACTCTTGGAGCTGCCTTCTCGCCTGAAACCCGGGCAGGTACACTCAGCATTGCCGAGCAGCAGCAAATAGAAATAGCCAGGGCTCTTAATCATCAGAGCCGTATATTAATAATGGACGAACCCACAGCAGCTTTAAGCGACAGGGAAACCGATAAGCTATTTGAGGTAGTTTTCTCTCTTCGGGACAAGGGCATTGCTGTTATATATATCAGTCACAGGATGAATGAGGTTATCAGGATTGCAGACAGGGTAAGTATTCTTCGAGACGGACAATATGTCGGGACTTTGGATAAAGAGGACATAAATCCTGATACCATAGTCACAATGATGGTCGGTCGTTCTCTGGAAGATTTTTATGAGCATAAAATCAGTACAAATATTCGTCCGGGAACTTTTATTGTTGAAAACATTTCCGATGGAAAAACGGTAAAGGAATCATCCTTTTCAGTTGGTGCTGGTGAAATCCTTGGACTTGCCGGTTTGGTTGGAGCTGGACGAACGGAAATGTCCCGATTGATTTTTGGAATAGATAAA
>DEIH01000076.1:6325-9444 GCA_002352375.1 Spirochaeta sp. UBA2779
CTTTTTTTGCAGATGAGTGTTGGTGATAACATCAGTATGAATGTTCTTGGAAGTCTCTCAAAAGCGGGATTTCTTAAACATTCTACAAGTGTTAATTATGCTAAGGGTCCGATGTCAGATCTGAATGTCAGAGCAGCTTCAACTTCGGTTTCGGTTGAATCACTTTCCGGTGGAAATCAGCAAAAAGTACTGCTGGCACGCTGGCTTGCAATTAAACCAAAAGTGTTGATTCTTGACGAACCTACTCGGGGAGTAGATGTTGGTGCAAAAAGTGAAATTTACAAAATTATGGGTGAACTGGCCTCTCAGGGAGTTGCTATTATCTTTATTTCCAGTGAATTACCTGAAATTGTCGGTGTAGCACAAAGAGTATTAATTATGAGAGAAGGCAGTATTGTAAGTGAGATCAGCAATAAAGCTGAAATATCTCAGGAAAACATCATGTATTATGCAACCGGAGCAAAAAATCCTAATTACACTTATAAGAAAACAGCAGGTAAAATATGAAAAAACTCAGCAATCAAAAGTATTCGTCCTTAATGAAAAGCCTTGGTATTTTACCGATTTTAATTCTTATCGTTATATTTTTTTCCTTTTTAAATCCGAACTTTCTTTCTGGTAATAATCTGACAAATGTTTTAAGGCAGGCCTCGATAAATATAGTTCTTGCGGCCGGAATGACATTGGTGATTTTGACAGGAGGAATAGATCTTTCTGTTGGTTCTATCCTGGCATCAACGGCGGTGATTTCTCTTGTAACTTCTTTAAGTCCTGTTATGGGGCATCTTGGCGTTCCTGTGGGTCTTTTATTCGGCCTTTTTATCGGCATCATCAATGGTAGTCTTATTGCCTTTCTCGGTCTGCCTCCATTTATTGTAACCCTCGGTACTATGACAGCTTTTCGAGGTGCGGCATATCTGCTGGCTGGAGGAACCACGGTAATCAATAATGATTTGGGGTTTTCCTGGATTGGAAATAATTATCTGGGACCTGTTCCCTGGTTATCGGTAATAGCTCTTGTTGTAATCGGTCTTACCTGGTTTTTATTGAAGAGAACCGTAACAGGTGTGCGAATCTATGCGGTAGGTGGTAATGCCCAGGCCGCCAGGTTAACTGGAATCAAACTTTGGAAGATTATGCTGATTGTTTATGGAATCAGCGGATTGTTGTCCGGTCTGGCGGGTGTAATGCTTTCAAGCCGTCTATACAGTGCAAACGGTTTATTGGGGCAGGGTTATGAACTTGATGCCATAGCGGCGGTAATTCTGGGTGGTACCAGTATGACTGGAGGAATGGGTGGCATCTTTGGAACACTTCTCGGGGCGTTGATTATCGCTGTGTTGAATAATGGTCTTACAATTATGAATATTTCATTTTTCTGGCAATTGGTGATTAGAGGTATCGTGATAATCATCGCAGTTGTTATTGACACGTTCCGGGTAGGAAGAAAACGGGATTGATGCCATTTATTCCATACTGCGTTTTTTCCAGTCATCAAGGTATAAGGCAAGAAGAATTACCAGTCCTTTTGCAACAAGTTGCCAGAAGGAGTTGATATTCAGGATATTCAACCCATTATTCAAGACACCGATTACAAGAGCTCCGTATAATGTTCCTGTTAATCGTCCGGTTCCCCCGGACATACTTGCTCCTCCAAGGACACAGGCAGCAACAGCATCGAGCTCATATCCCTGACCAGCTGTCGGTTGACCTGAATACATACGTGAAGAAAGAACGATTCCTGCAATTGCAGTGACGAATCCAGTCAGTGTGTAAACAAAAAATTTTGTACGATTAACGTTTATTCCGGCAAACCATGAGGCATCAGGACTATCACCGATTGAATAGACATGTCGACCGAAAGATGTTCTTTTCAACATAAAATCAAGAATTACGTAAAGAATTAAGAAATAAATAACAGGATTAGGAATTGGCCCGATATACCCCTGACCAATTCTGTTAAAGGAAGGCATTACCACTCGTATAGGGAGTCCTCCGGTATATATGTATGCCAAACCTCTTATAACGTTCATTGTTGCTAAAGTAACAATAAATGGTGCTATTTTACTGGTTGAAATGATAATACCGTTAATTGCACCTACCATGGTTCCGGCCGATAGTGCAATAAAAATAGCAAGTGGAACAGGGAAGTTATTTTTTGAAATAATGCCGGCTGCCAGGGTTCCGGTAAAGGCCAATAATGCCCCGACAGAAAGGTCTATACCCCCGGTGAGGATGACGAAAGTCATAGCCAAAGCCAGCATTCCATTGATTGATACCTGTCTCAGAATATTCAGCAGGTTGTCTATTTTAAGGAAGTTCGGACTTGCGATGGTCATTATTATGCAAAAGAATACCAAGGCACCCAGGGGAACAGTATAATAGCGGGCAGCATTCATGACTCGCCTGCTGATTTTTTTTATGGTTAATGGAGTACCGCCGTCATCCAATAAAAAATTATAAGTCAAAGAGCTCTCCTTCAGTTTTTACTGCCACTCGTCAGCAGGGAATTCGTCAACATTGTCCTGTGTAATCAGGGTTACAGGCACAAACTGGGTTGCAGGTACTGTTTCCCCCCCCAGATGTTTATACATTAATTTAACTGCAATACGTCCTATTTCACGAGGGGATTGAGCAGAAGATCCTGTCATTAATCCGGATTTGATCATTTCTTTTCCTTCAGGTGAGCCGTCAACACTGTATACCAGAGTTTTTGAAAGTCTTTTTGCTCCGACTAGAGCCGCAATAGCACCAAGGCTCGTTGGATCGTTACTTCCGAAAACCACATCAATTTTATTATGAGCCTGAAGTGCATTCTCCATTTGAGGTAACGCTCCTTCCAGAGTTCCAAAGGCACTTAATCGTGAAACAACAGTAAATTCCGGATGTGTTTGCAGGATTTCAAGAAAGCCGAGAATGCGGTCGATTGAGGGTTTATTTGTAGGATGATCGAGAATAACAATATTCCCGTTATCAAGACGGGCAAGAAGGTCCAACCCAGCTAATTTCCCGGCTTCATGATTATCAGAAACTATTGTTGAGACAACAAGCTTGTCATCATAGACAGGTGCGTCGACAACAAAGACAGGGATATCCGCCTTTTTTGCGGCTTCTAACGC
>DEIH01000112.1:0-1616 GCA_002352375.1 Spirochaeta sp. UBA2779
ATTACCATCGCTCCGGCTCAGACTCTCTCGGATGTTGAATATCAGAAAATGAGGACTGCCGCTATTGATATACTCCGGGCCATCGGTGTGGACTGCGGAGGGTCCAACGTGCAGTTCGCCGTTCAGCCGGGTACAGGTCGCATGGTTGTTATCGAGATGAATCCACGGGTTTCCCGGTCTTCGGCCCTGGCGTCTAAAGCCACAGGGTTTCCTATCGCCCGGGGGTCGGCCAAACTGGCGGTGGGCTACACCCTGGATGAGGTGCTCAATGAAATTACGGGTAAAACGACCCTGGCCTTCGAGCCGGCTCTGGATTACTGCGCGGTGAAGGTTCCCCGTTTTGAAAGTGAAAAGTTTCCTACAGCCTACGAGGCTCTGGGTACTCAGATGAAATCCGTGGGGGAATCTCTAGCCCTGGGGCGTACAGCTCTTGAAGCGATGAACAAAGCTATCCGGGCTGCGGAGGCCGGTTTTGACGGGTTTACTGAGCTCGGTATTTCTGAAGATGAGGAAAATGCCATCTTGGGGAGTGCCCATCCCCACCGACTGATGGCCGCTTTTTCCGCTCTCAAACGAGAGGGTTCCCAGGCGCTGGATGCAGTTGTAGAAAAGTCGGGATTCGATCCCTGGTTCTTGTATCAGCTTACTCTGCAGGTGGAGCTTGAGAGCCGCCTTGAAGCTTCCGGACTTGATGCCCGGTTGTATATCGAGTCCAAACGGGCCGGTCTGTCGGATGAGAGAATTGCCCTTGTTTCCGGTTTTTCTGTTGATGACCTCGGGCAGCTCAGAGTAAAAGAAAATCTGAAACCGAGTTATCATCTGGTAGATACCTGTGCCGGGGAGTTTGAAGCCGCTACCCCGTATTTTTACTCCACCTGGGATGAAACCGATGAGGGGAAACCCATCGGCTCTGAGGGTGTGATTATTATTTCATCCGGCCCCAACCGCATCGGCCAGGGACTGGAGTTCGATACCTGCTGCACTCTGGCCTCCATGGCCTGGCAGAAGCTTGGTAATAAAACAATCATGGTGAACAGCAATCCTGAAACCGTATCCACAGATTACAACACTTCCAGTCGTCTCTATCTGGAACCTCTTACCGCAGAGCATGTAAAAGATGTGCTGGCTAAAGAGAATGCCGACAGGGTAGTGGTTCAGCTGGGAGGCCAGACTCCGCTGAACATGGCCGAAGAGCTTCAGGATGCCGGGGCGGAAATTGTCGGCACCAGTGTTCACCAGATCCGCCGGAGTGAAGACAGGCAGCTCTTTGCCGAGGCTGTTGATAAAATGGGCCTCAGGCAGCCGGAGAATCGTAGTGCCTTTTCCCGGGAGGATGTGGTTATTTTTGCCCGGCAGATCGGTTTCCCGGTTCTCCTGCGGCCGTCCTTTGTCTTAGGCGGCCGAAGTATGATGATTGCCTACAACCAGGAGGAGCTGGAGAAGTTTCTTTCCCGGAATATTCCCATATCCCTTCAGCGGCCGGTGCTGGTGGATCAGTTTCTTGAAGATGCATTCGAATACGATCTGGATGCGATCTGCGACGGGGAAAATATCTACATCGGCGGCATACTTCAGCATATAGAAGCAGCGGGAATCCATTCAGGAGATTCAGCGGC
>DEIH01000112.1:1735-32636 GCA_002352375.1 Spirochaeta sp. UBA2779
GTCGGTTTTTTGAATATTCAGTTTGCTGTAAAGGACAACACCCTTTATCTGATTGAGGTGAACCCCAGGGCCTCCAGGACTGTACCATTTTTAAGTAAGGCCTCTGGAGTGGATATTATCGCTGCCGCTGTCAAAATATGGGAAGGCATATCACTGTTTTCCCAGGGTCTGGTTGATAAAAATGGAATCGGTGAAGGACGCTGTCTTACAGGTTGGGCGGTTAAAGAAGCGGTATTTTCTTTCGACCGCTTTACGGGGTTGGATCCGGTTCTGGGGCCGGAGATGAAATCAACAGGAGAGTCCATCGGAACGGGCGCCACATTCGGTGAAGCCTTTGCAAAGGTTCAGGATGCGGTGAACTCCCGCCTGCCCATTGAAGGCAGAGTTTTTATTTCAGTGAACAGGAGGGACAGGGAAACCATTCTTTCTGTTGCAAAAGAGCTCTCTGAACTCGGATTTGATATTTGTGCCACCAGGGGGACGGCTAACTTTCTTTTTGAGCAAGGCCTCTTTCCAGAGGTGATACTCAAAGTACACGAGGGGCATCCAAACGTCGTCGACCACATGAGATCGGGGAGAATTCAGCTGCTCATCAACACCCCCAGCGGCCGTTACAGTCAGATTGATGGTGAAGATATGCGTACCGAGGCGGTGGCCCGGAAAATTGCCTATACAACAACAACCAGTGCCGCAGCTGCTGCGGTACACGGTATCAGATACATGAAAATGAAAAAAATCACGGTAAATCCACTTCCCGGCTCACAAAATTTCGACGTAATTGAAGTTTAGTGATATTCTTATAGATATGGAATCTGTTTTCGACCGCCTCGCCCGTGAAATATCCCGGGACGAGAGACGGTCTCTTTTAATGAAAATCGGAGATACTCAGGATCTTACCGAAGAACCGATGCGTCTGGATGATGCTTCTACCGGTCAGCAAGTAGTTCTTGATCGGGAATTTGCAGAGCTCTCATTTTTTGCCCGTATCAGGATAATTCTGATCGGTTTGTTCACCGGCCGCAGCCGGCATAAGATGACCGAGGAGTATCTTCTTCATAAAATTCAGAGAAAAGTGGAGAAAGCCTCTTCAGGCCTCATAGAATACCATCGGGAACTTGTAAGCCCCAAAATGTATCAGTCAATTGCAAAACTCCGATCGGCAATGGATGTTTTCCGCCGTCCTCTGTTAAGGGCGATGGAAGGAGACAAACCGGATTTTTATGCACTCCTGGGGAAATTGGAGTTTGAAGATATTGAGATTCGCCTTGAGAACGAACCGGATCCCGAAAAACTGTCAAATGTTACCCCAGACGCTCTGCCGGTGGAAATCAAACGGCAGATGGATTCCATATTCGATGGAATAATGGGAGATATCGTACCCGACCGCCGCCGACGCATGTCCGCTCATACGACCACCTTGGCCCGGTTGAAAACTCTTGTCAGATACCCGTATGAAAGAATCCTCAATCTCTTTCCTCCAGGGGAACATGGTGCCGGAGGACCGGCTTCCCTTCACAAACTGAAAGACCCTCTGCTGGAACTGGGGGATGCCCTTCATGCGTTTAAGTCCCCTCCATCGACAACCCTGCTGGAAACATTGTTTCTTTTTGAACTTCAGGACCGAATCTCTGATAGTGATGACCGGCTGGAAATGGAACTTACCGAAAGAATGGACCGTGCATCGGCAGCCCTGGATATCGTGAGGAAAATCAATTCCGAGATTCCATGGACCAACTTGCTGAAAACACTTGCAGAAGATATCCAATATGCCCCCAGGCCGGTGGCCGGAGGGGACGACTGGTTCAGAGTTTTCAAAACGTTCTGGAGAGAACGTTTGATGATTAAATACCATGTGTGGTCTGACAGGAAGCGCCTTTTTGAGATTCTTCGGGGATTAACAGTGCTCTGGGGGCTGGATCTAATTTCCCCGGTTCCCGGCTACCGTGGTGTGGAATTCCCGGATAATATTCAGCCACGGCATGAATCGAGCTTTGCGGCGGTCCGGACTTTGTTTCTTGATATATTTCAGGGACGTCTCTATCACGCCCTGAACCTGGTTAAGATAGACGGGAAATTCTACAAAAAAGACAACCGACGGGAGTACGATGAGGTTTTTGGGAGATTTCTGAAAATACCCGATAAAATACGGAGTTTTGAGAACCGTCTGCGCCCCGAGGGTGAATACGGAATACGTCATGCGGAACTGCGTCGGGAGGCTTCCACCGGAGAGGATACGGTAAGTAGACTCCAGGATCTGATTCTCCAAATGGACCGGGATAGTCAAAATATAGTGATTCCCCTGATCGGTGATTTAACGGCAATGGCACGGATCCTTAAAGGTATACTGGCCGGTAATGGCGGAAGTTACGATACTCTATCAAATATGGCGGAAATCGGAGGACAGGGTAACAGTACATTCCGCATCAATCTTCAGGAAGTATTGAATATTGTTGATAACAGCTCCAATCTCTTAACCGACCTTGTCGATCTGGAAGAGAAACGCTCACTTTCTTGACCCTCATTACCCTTATGTGATCGAATGCGGGCAGGAGACTTTAAGTTGAAAGATATTAAAGCTATGTGGACCGGGAGAGTTCTCTCTGTTCTTGAAAATATGGCGGGTACAGCCGGTATTGATTCGAAAAGTTTTTCAAAGCGCCTTAGCGTCGGTAAACCGCCTGATAGCAGCATGGGTGATTTATCTTACCCGCTCTTTCCCTTTGCCAAAGATTTTAAAAAAGCTCCGCCGGCTCTGGCAGGAGAAATTGCCGGTGAACTGGGGGGGGAAGAGGCTGGAGTTTCAGTTGCCGGGCCATATCTGAATATCCGTATTGACAGGGCTGCTGCCATCTCCCGTTTACTGGAAAATATTGAATCCTTCGGTGATAAATGGGGCTCGGGGGATGAATTAACCGGCCGAAAAGTGATGGTTGAATTCTCCAGCCCCAACACCAACAAGCCTCTTCATCTGGGTCATTTAAGAAACGACATTCTCGGTGAAAGCTGTGCCAGAATCATTGGCTCCCGAGGTGCTGATGTGCAGAAAGTGAACCTGGTTAACGACCGTGGTGTTCATATCTGTAAGTCCATGCTGGCCTATCAGAAGTTCGGTAAAGGTGAAACTCCCGAAAGCCTGGGCATAAAAAGTGACCGTTTTGTCGGTGATTTATACGTAAAGTATTCTCAGTGGGCCAAAGAGGAAAAGAGCGCTGATGAACAAGCTCAGTCCATGCTGCAAGCTTGGGAGGCCGGAGATAAAGAGGTTCGGGAACTCTGGAAAACCATGAACGGTTGGGCCCTTTCGGGAATCAATGCCACATATGAGAGAACAGGTGTGAGCTTCGACCGTTTTTACAGAGAAAGTGAAACCTATCTCATGGGAAAGGATCAGGTATTAAAAGGTCTGGAGTCCGGTGTTTTCTACAAAGACGATGATGGCTCAGTACGTCTTGATATGAGTGAAATAGGCCTTGATACCAAGGTGCTTCTCCGTTCTGATGGTACTTCAGTGTACATCACTCAGGATTTGGGAACCGCCATAAGCCGCCACGATGAGTGGCCCTTCGACCAGTTGATTTACGTGGTGGGAAATGAACAGGAATACCATTTCCGTGTGCTCTTTTACACCCTGCAGAAGCTGGGTTTTTCGTGGGCGGATAAATTACGGCATCTTTCTTACGGCATGGTAAATCTTCCCGAGGGCAAGATGAAGTCCCGGGAGGGTACTGTTGTTGATGCTGATGATCTGATTGATAAACTATCCTCCCTGGCCCTTGATGAGATTAAGGAAAAGGGACGTGAGAATGATGTGGGTGATGCTCCGGCTACTGCCGAGAAGATTGCCATCGCTGCTCTGCATTATTTCCTTCTTCAGGTTTCGCCTGCCAAGGATATGATTTTCAATCCTGAGGAATCTCTGGCTTTCAATGGAAATACCGGACCCTATCTGCAGTATATGGTAGCCCGTGT
Source organism: Spirochaeta sp. UBA2779 (assembly GCA_002352375.1). Classification (GTDB taxonomy): domain Bacteria; phylum Spirochaetota; class Spirochaetia; order DSM-2461; family DSM-2461; genus UBA2779. The sequence goes on from DEIH01000112.1 coordinate 5,705, forward strand.
GAGCGGTCTGATTGCCAAAGCTCCCAAAGAGGTACTGGAGGCTGAAATAAATCCGGCACTTTTAGACCGCCCGGATGAGTGGGATCTTTCCCGGCTGGTTTCCGAGTTTCCCGAAATTGTTTTCCGGGCTGCAGAGAAACTCGATCCTTCGATTCTTGCCGCAGGTTTGTACGAAATTGCAAAAGAATTCAGCCGTTACTATCACGACGTTCCCATCGCAAAAGCCGACAATACAGAACTGGCTTCCAGCCGTATGGCATTGGCCGGAGCGGTGCTGACAACTCTGAAAAGCGGCTTTTACCTTTTAAATATTCCCTATATTGAATCGATGTAAACGCGAAAGGGACTGACACAGCTGCGTACCACGGGCGTCAGCCGAGAAACGTAGCAAGCAAAGTGGTATCCCGTACCCCGGCCGAAAAATCTGGCCTCGCTGAATGCGGGGTATCACACTTAAGGAAATCATTGACATCGGTTGACCCTAAGTCCCCACTGATGCTATACATGGCCGGTGCGCCTTAAAGGCGTGACTTTAATATGACTGAGGTCTGACAAACAATGTACGCTCTGGTAGAAATCAAGGGCAAACAGTACAAGGTGGAGAAGGGAAGCCTGATTAAGGTGGATCTTCTCAATGAAGAAGCTGGTAAAACGGTGGAATTCGAATCTGTACTGATGCTTTCAGGCGACAAGGGTCCCAAGATTGGACAACCCTATGTCAAAGGCGCCAAGATTACGGCGACCGTCGGTGGAACTGTAAAAGGAACCAAAGTACACGTGCTGAAGTTCAAAAGACGTAAAGGTTATCACCGCAGTCAGGGACATCGTCAAAAGTATTCCTTTCTCAAGGTAAACGAGATTACCGGTTAAGGATAAGGCGATGGTAGAAATCGTCGTTGCACTGGACGGTAAAGGCTGTTTAAGCCGTTTAAACCTTTCAGGCCATGCGGGTTTTACCCTTTCAGGGGACGATCCTGCCTGTGCGGCGGTAACCCTGCTGGCTCGAACAACGGCACGTCTTGTTGCCTCATGTTCGGGATGGACAGTCGACGGCGCAGCGCTGAAACCGGGGAACCTCTCCCTTGTGATTAAACAGCGCCCCGAAGACACGGATGAGTGGCTGCGTGGGGTAACAGATACCCTGATGTTGGCCCTGGCCGATATCGACGAGGAGTATCCCGGTTCGATAACGGTGAGTTTAGAGGAGAAAGACAATGGCTCATAAGAAAGGTGGCGGTTCATCCAAGAACGGCCGCGATTCAAACGCCCAGAGACTGGGTGTTAAACGCTACGGCGGTCAGAAAGTAACGGCGGGTACCATTCTAATTCGTCAGCGGGGAACCCGCATCCATCCCGGCGAGAATGTCGGCCGGGGGAAAGATGATACTTTATTCGCAAAATTGACAGGAACCGTGCTTTACCATTTCAAAAAAGGTAAAAAGCGCGTCTCCATCGTCACTGAGAGCTGACATCATATGTCCTCCTTCGTCGACGAGACCCGTTTCGAGGTGTTCTCCGGCGACGGAGGAGCAGGTAGTGCATCCTTCCGTCGTGAGAAATACGTCCCTATGGGCGGACCGGACGGCGGGGATGGAGGAAAAGGCGGTGATGTTATTTTCATCACCCGTCGTAATCTCTCCACCCTGGCCCATCTCAGACGTAAACACATACTAAAAGCAAATCATGGTGAACCCGGCCGAGGCCGTAAAATGCACGGTAAAAGCGGTGATGATTTAACCATTTATGTTCCACCGGGAACCGTTATTCGCCATACTGAAACAGGCGACACTCTCCGGGATTTTTCATCTGACATAGAAGGTGAAACGTGGGTTTGTCTCAAGGGCGGTATCGGAGGTTTGGGAAACTGGCATTTCCGCACTTCAAGAAATCAGAAACCCACTTATTCCCAGGACGGCAAACCAGGTTCATCCCTGAATCTCTCACTGGAACTGGCGCTGATTGCCGATATCGGTCTTGTGGGCCTTCCCAGTGCAGGCAAATCCAGCCTTATAAACGCTCTTACTGCTGCTAACTCAAAAGTCGGGGCTTATCCTTTTACTACAAAGATACCGAGTCTGGGCGTTCTCCGCCGGGTTGATACGGAGGTTGTAATTGCAGATATTCCCGGACTGATAGAAGGTGCCTCCAATGGAGCGGGGCTTGGTTATCAGTTTCTTCGTCATATCCGGCGTTCGGGCTCTTTAGCCTTTATCACCGATCTCGGTGAGGAAGATCCGGGACATGCGGTCCGGATTCTTGAGGAAGAGCTTAAGAAGTTTGATGAGCATCTCCCGGACAAACAACGTATTATTGTGGGCTCAAAAACCGATCTTGATGAATCAGGTGAGAAACTCAGTATGTTGAAGTCCGCATTACCCAACGAAAAGGTTCTGGGGGTTTCTGTTTATACCCGAGACGGGATGAATGAACTGATCGATTCCTTTATCGAGTGGGGATCTGCTGTACGGTGAAGACAGCCTTGCTGGGAGGTTCATTCAACCCTGTTCATAATGGTCATCTGGCTCTGGCTGAAGATGTTTTGAAACTTGGTTACCAAAGGATTCTTTTCATCCCGGCGGCTCGGTCTCCATTGAAAAAAAACCTCGGAGGTGCATCGGACAAAGACAGGGTTGCAATGCTTGAATTAGCATTGAAAGATTTTAATGGAGCAGATATCTGGGTTGGTGAGATAAACAGGGGAGGTTCCTCCTACAGTATTGATACTGTCAGAGAGCTCATCAGTACAGGAATTATTAATAGGGGGGCAGGGCTGATTATCGGTGACGATCTGGCCCGGGGCTTTTCCCGCTGGAAAAGTGCTGATGAACTTGCATCTATGGTGAATATAATTCTGGCACGCAGGTTACCGGATATAAATGTGGATTTCCCATTTTCCTGTATAAGACTTGAGAACAGGCTCTGGCCCTATTCCTCCACGGAGATTCGAAAGGAAATTGCGGATAGGGGTAATCCTGTTCGGTTTCTACCAGCTGAAGTGGCCGATTACATCGAAAGGAACGCTCTTTATGTCGATACGACAACCTGAAAATGCAAGCTGGTATCTGGCCCTCATCATTATTCTTATGGCTGCCCTGGTTGTTTGGGCGGTGTTGAGTCTTCGAATTGACCTGTTCACCGATGCTTTGAAAAAGAAAGAAACACTGAGTGTCCTTCTTGTTATCGATAATGGTGAGAAGCCACTGCTAACCGAAGTTCTGTTCTACAATCTGGTTACCCATAACACGGCACTGGTAGATATACCCGATGAAACGGGAACTCTTCTTTCTTCTGTGGACCGTGTAGACCGATTGGAAACTATCTACAATCCTGAAGACTGGGAAGCTTACCGGGAAGCTGCAGGTGGCCTTCTGGGTGTTGATATTGACTTTGTTCTTCGAATGGATACTCAGGATTTTGAACGCTTGGTAGACTTTCTGGGAGGAATAGATGTCTTTATCCCCAACGCTGTGGATGACACGGTGGATGGTACCAGGTACCTCTTCCCTCCCGGGGGTGTGGAGCTGGATGGCGCAAAGGCCCGATCGTACATTGAATACCATCCCCGGGGAGAAGTGAGTTCAGAGAGAACTGAACGGGAACACCGGATTACTCAGGCCTGGTTTCGTGCGATGGGAGATAAAAGCGATTTTCTACTGTCGGATGAAGTATTTCCTTTTATCCCGAAGCTGATTGATTCTGATTTTGATGATCGAAGTTTTGCCACTTTTATTCAGGCTGTGTCATCAATGGATGTCGACCGGATTGTTTTACAGGGAATACTGGGAAACAGTAGAACTCTTGATGGAAAAGTTGTCTTATTTCCATATTACGATGGGAAATTGATTAAGGAAACAATTCAGAGAATCTCGGAAACTCTGGAAAAGGAATATGTGCTGGGTGAGGATCTATTAACAATCAGAATAGAAATACTTAATGGAACCAGTGTTTCAGGGCTGGCTTCCAGAACGGCACAACTTTTTAAAAGTTATGGATTTCGAATCGCATCGGTGATGAATGCCGAGCGAAATGACTATGAACGAACGGTTGTTCTGGACCGCCGAGGTAATCCTGATGCGGCAAAACGTGTTGCCGATCTGATTCGCTGCAGCCAGATACATTCACAGATAGAAGAAAACAGGGATGAAACGGTAGATGTTACTATCATCCTGGGGAAGGATTTTGATGGACGCTATGTCAAGTAATGATGCAATAGATCTCTGCAATGTGCTGATAGAACGAAATGCAACAGATGTTCTCGGATTGGAAATGGGACCTGAATGTTCCTGGGCTACGTTTCTGGTCCTGGCAACGGTAAGCAGCCGTATTCAGATGCAGGGTTTGAGTTTTGCTGTGAAGGATGAATTAACTGCAAAAGGTATCGAACCAGGTAGTGTCGGTAAAAAATCGAATGAGAGTTCCTGGAGAATCATTGATGGTGGTGATATTGTTGTCAGTCTGATGGATGCCGATGCCAGATCTTTTTATGCCCTGGAAGAACGCTGGTTTGAAGCAAAGGTTATTTTTGGTGAAAAGAAATCCGGGGTGGAATCCGAATCGGAGAACTGAAGAATCTCAAGGCAGTGTTTCAATAATATTTAAAACCTGCCAACTCAGTCTTCCAGAGCATCATAATCGGCCATTTCATCCGATGATGCGGTTTGCACTGCTACGGTTTCGGGTTCATCTTCATAGTTACTGTCCCAGTCGGCATCATCAGCATCATCCAGCTCGTCTGACGGCAGATCTGCTATACCGTCATCGTACTCAAAATCAATGCTTCGGTCGTACGGATCAACGCTCTCATCAAATACGTCGTTCTCGTCGGTTTGCATTTAATGCTCCCACTGACAGTCTATCTCTACACTAGATTTTTTAATCTCTACCGTCAATCCCGTCCTCACCCCTTGATAGTCCTTCAAACCATCAATATAATGCTAGATCGGTAACCGCTCCAGGAGGACGGGCATGGACATCACTGATATCCGCATCAGAAAAGTAAGCGCTGACGGCAAGCTTAAAGCTTACGTTACAGTAACTTTTGATGACTCTTTCGTTGTTCACAACGTGAAGATAATTGAGGGGGAAAACGGCGTTTTTATTGCTATGCCCAGCCGTAAGACTAAAAGCGGCGAATACAAGGATGTGGCTCATCCGATTAATACTTCCTTTCGGACCCGATTGCAGAATCGGATACTACAGGAGTATGAAAAAGAGGAAGATGCCGTTGAGTCCACCACAGGTGAAAGCGGAAAATACTGAAAAAGAGTGAAAACCAAATCCGATAGGACGTCGGCAAGCGGTAAGCCACCGGGTTTTGATCCCGGCATTCGCAGGTTCGATCCCTGCCGTCCTAGTTAAGCATTAAATTCCGTTACGGCGGAGGAGCGAGAATCTCATGGATAGTATGCAACTGGTCGTAGAAAAAAGAGAAGCTTCCAATAAGGGAGCGGCCAGAGAACTTCGTAGGAACGGACGGATTCCCGCCGTCCTCTATGGAGAAGGTGAGCCCAAGGCTGTCAGTGTTGACGCAAGAGAATGGGCTTTAGGGTTTCAGAACATATCGGGTAATACGATTGTTAAGCTGAAAATCGATAAGGATGAGCATAATGTTCTCATCAAAGATACTCAGGATGATATTCTGTCCGGCAAAGTTCGTCACATAGATTTCTATGCTATTCATGCCGGAAAGAAACTTACCACCTTTGTTCCTGTACGTCTGGAAGGTTCACCTGTCGGTGTTCTGGAAGGCGGTATTCTGGAGCATAAGATTGAGCTGATTGAAGTTGTTTGTCTGCCCAAAGACATGCCTGAAGTGTTTATCGTTGATGTTTCAGAGCTGAATGTCGGAGACTCCCTTCATGTCGGTGGAATCCCGGTTCCTGATGGTGTTGAAATCAGAACCGATCCATCTTCAACTCTCGTAGTTATCACCCATGCCAAGGCCGTTGTTGAAGAGGTTGAGGAAGAAGGTGAAGAAGACGAAATTGAGGGTGAAGGCGAAGAAGACGGCGAAGAGGCCGATGCCGAAGAATAAAAACTCCCGGTCTATGACGCCGTTCCTTATCATAGGCCTGGGTAATCCCGGCACTCGATATGAATTGAGTAGACATAATGTCGGGTATCATGTCACAAACCTCATTATGCAGGAGCCGCCTATGCGTTTACGCAGGCGGCTTTTCGCATCTTATCTTCATTTACGACTTTTCAATTATAAAGACCGTAAATCCATAGTTCTAATCCGTTCTACAGGGTATATGAACAATTCCGGTGATATTATTCCCTCAGTGATGCGGCGTTATAGAGTTACACCTGAGGATATAATTGTACTTGTTGATAATATGGACCTTCCCCCCGGTGTCTGTAAACTGAAGAAAGGAGGAGGAGATGCCGGGCATAACGGTTTGAAATCTTTTATCAACAGAATGGGCAGTGGTGATTTTTATCGACTTTATATCGGTGTTGGAAGGCCGGCAGTGGGTGTGAGTGTTGTAGATCATGTTCTTGGTAATCCTGAAGCTGATGACAGCATTAAAATTCTTCAGGCCTGCGTGAGAGCTGCTGATGCTGTTAAGAGCCTGGCCGATAAACCCGTTTCCAGAATTATGGAAGAACTCAATCGACGTGAATATTCTTAAGAGGATAAATCTGCCGCGAAATGCCTTTTGCCTTATTGCGTTATCCGGTGGTGGCGATTCGGTTGCTCTTCTGGATTTGGCTTTCAGGGAATCTGTGAATTATAATCTATCCCTTAACGCCGCGAAGGTGATGCACGGCATCAGATCACAGGAAGAGGAAGAAGCTGAAGTACAGCTTTGTGTGAGACTCTGTAAAGAACGTGATATACCTTTTGAAGTACTTACTGCAGAGGTGGATACTGTAGATGACATTCAATTGAGGCACGGCTGTGGTCCTGAGCAGGCAGCCCGGTATTTTCGCAGAAATTTACTTGATAAACATAAAATGAAAATCGCTGCTGACTATACCCTTTTCGGGCATACTGCAGATGACAATCTGGAAACGGTTTTTATGCGACTTCTATCCGGTTCGGGTCCTGAAGGTTTATCCGGTATCAGTCAGTATACAAGTACAGTTATCCGGCCTTTACTGGGACTTTCCCGTTCGGATTTAAGGGAATACCTGGTTTCAAGAGATATTCCCTGGATGGAAGACCGAACCAACATGGAGAATATATACCGGCGAAACAGATTGAGAAATGAATTGATACCACTGGTTACAGATATTTTTCCCGGATGGGGAAAGGCTCTGGAGACTTTGGGTGAACGTTCAAAAGAGGCCGCCAAAGCGTTAAGCGATTCGGCTGCATCTCAGCTTCCCGGCATGAAAACCGGAGATGACTGCTGTTGGAATGAAGAGGATTGGGATTCAGCCTCAGAATATTTGAAGGCCCTTTCTCTCTGGGATGCTTTTAATCATCTTGAAAATTCGCAGATTCCCGACCGGCAGTTACCCTGGAAAAGTCTGAAGGAGGCCAGATCTTCTATTAATAAAAAAAGATCCTGGAACGCCTTTGGCCTGAAACTTGAAAGAACTGATGGTGTTGTTAAAATGAGCCGTTCTGGTGGAAGAGGGGTTTCATGGATACGTATTCTGCTGGAATATGCCGATATTATTGATGATTTTGAATCTTTTCTCGGTGGTTACTGTATTAAGGCCTCTTTCTCAAAGGCCTCTTTCGCAAAGGTTTCAGCAGAGAACCCCGGTTTGAGGTATATAAAAATGTACCCCGGGGACTGGCCCCTGGAATTGCAGATTGCCGGGGTACAGAAATCCCTGAAACTTGGTAAAAGCTGTATTACAGAAAAGAAACCTGTAAAGATTTTCCCTGACTCTCAGGGGAAATTAGTCTATATTTTTATAGAACCTGTAAAAGAAGGAACCTATGCCGGATAATAACAATAAAAATAATAACAATTTTAAGTTTGACATGGGTAATAGAGCCGCCCTGTTCCTTCTTGCGGGTCTGGTTCTGCTGTTCTTTTTCTTTGTTTCAGTCACCCGGGGTGATAATGCAGTGGAAATAAGTTACACACAGTTCATGCAGGAGTTAAAATCCGGGAATGTAAACGATGTAACTATTCTGGATATGAGGGAAATCCAGGGCCGGCGCTACGATCCTCAAAACCGACAGGTGAAGTTTCGAACTGTAATTCCCTATTTTGACGATAACCTGCTTGTAACTCTTGAACAAAGCGGTGTGACGGTAAAAGGCGGTTCCAAAGGAGTCTCCATCGGTTCAGTTTTAATTCAGATCCTTCCGGTGCTGCTTCTTTTCGGGTTTGTTTTCTGGATGTACCGGAATATGCAGGGCGGGGGAAAGGGCGCTATGTCCTTTGGAAAGAGTAAAGCAAAACTCTATGACACCAGCGGCGTAAACATTACTTTTGTCGATGTTGCCGGTCAGAAAGAAGCTAAGTTTGAGCTTCAGGAAGTAGTCGAATTTTTAAAGAACCCCGATAAATTTACCCGCCTGGGAGCCAAGCTGCCCAAAGGTGTTCTTCTTGTGGGACAGCCGGGGACAGGAAAAACCCTGTTGGCAAAAGCTGTTGCAGGAGAAGCCGGTGTCCCCTTCTTTCACATGTCGGGTTCTGATTTTGTTGAGATGTTTGTGGGGGTAGGTGCCAGCCGAGTAAGGGATCTGTTCGATCAGGGCCGCAAAAATGCCCCTTGTATTCTGTTTATTGACGAGATTGATGCTGTCGGCCGTACCCGGGGTGCCGGATACGGTGGGGGGCATGATGAGAGGGAACAGACTCTGAACCAACTGCTTGTGGAAATGGATGGATTTGATACGGATAAAGGTGTTATTGTTATTGCCGCAACAAACCGTCCCGATGTACTGGATCCTGCACTTCTTCGTCCGGGCAGATTCGACCGGCAGGTTGTTGTCGCCATGCCCGATGTACGTGAAAGGGAGGCTATTCTTTTCATTCATGCCAAAAAAATCACAATGGACAAGGATGTGAAACTTTCGGTTGTGGCCAGGGCTACACCCGGATCCTCTGGTGCTGATATTGCCAATATTGTCAATGAAGCGGCTCTTTTCGCCGGTAGAGAAGGTCGGAAACGAGTGAAAATGGCCGATTTTGAAGAGGCTCGGGATAAGATTCTTATGGGAGTTGCCCGACACAGTATGGTGATGAGTGAAGAAGACCGGAGAATGACCGCTTATCATGAAGCCGGTCATGCTCTTCTGCATTACGAACAGGAAAAATCCGATCCTATCCATAAAGTAACTATCATTCCCAGGGGACGGGCCTTAGGAGTTACCTTCAGCCTGCCAGAGAAGGATCAGTACAGTAAGGGTATTGGCTGGATTAAAGCTCATCTTGTAATCCTTTACGGTGGATTTGCTGCCGAAGAGTTGATTTTTAACGAAACCACTACCGGTGCACAGAACGATATCAGGCAGGCTACCGATCTGGCTCGAAAGATGGTTTGTGAATGGGGCATGAGCAAACTTGGTCCTGTTGCATTGGGTGGAGCAGATGAACCGATTTTTATCGGGAAAGAGATTGCTCAGCATGCTGATTATTCTGATGATACGGCTAGAATTATTGATATGGAGATTCGGGATATCCTGAATACCGCTCTTGATTCTGCCAGAAATATTCTGAAAAAAGAACGTAAAAAACTGGAATCTCTTACCGAAGCTCTAATCGAGAGAGAAACTCTGAATGATAACGATATCCGTCAGCTCTGGGGAATGGACATGCCTGAGGCAAAACAACAGGAAACCACATTGTGAGAAAAGATATGATGGTAAAGAACTTCCTTGCTCTTCTCACCATCATTTTGGTAACAATACCCCTCTGTGCTCAGAACAGTGAAAATCCGGATTCTGTGATTGCCAGGGTATGGCTGGAGCGTGCATACGGTTTACTGAACTCCGAGAATAACAATTCTCAGACGACGCTCAATCAGGCTGCCGATGCCCTGGACATAGCCTTGGAGTATCAGAATCCTCCCGGCAGAGATGCTCTGTACCTTAAGGCTGAATTGCTGATTCTCGATAAAAGAGTCAATGCTGTTGAATCTCCCGCCCGGCAGGCATACACCTTGCTTGCAGCATCCTTTGAAGACCATTCAAGGGGTGAATTCCCAGATATAACGGAGTTTGAGAACCGGGCTGTACTATGGTCTTCCCTGGCACTTCAGCTGAAAGACTACCGGGGTTTGCTCGATCGATATTCAAGCTGGCCCCTGGGAGTTCGTAACAGCCCTGTACTCCTCTATGCGGCTGCAAGAGCGGCCTTGTATCTCGGCCTGGAGGAAAAAGCCGGTGAAATGGCGGTTGAAGGTGAAGCATTATCTGTTCCAGGTACCGATCTTAAGGTTTTAAGCTCATCATTCCCCTCAGGTGCCCAGCCAGCCTTCCGGGCTCTTGCTATTGCGTCAGGTAATCCTAATTCTATATCCACCCTTTCCGCTGCGTGGAATCGCTGGCCGGAAACTCTGGAAACAGCCCTGGGCCCATGGCTGCTTTACGGAACAATTGACGTTGCTGCTACAGGGAATCTGGCAGAACTTCTCTCTCCGGAGATGATAAAACTTCTTAAATCTGATATCGATGTCCTGCAGGGGCGCAATGCCGATCTTGCCCTGCTCAGACGAATGCGAATTGGTGATTCAGAATCGGGGAAGCAGAAGGTTGATAATCTCTTATCGGGATTTACCGGTTTTCTTGAATCCGATGCGGATTACGATGGATACCTTGAAGAGAGAATCCGTTTTGTGAATGGAAAACCTCTGAGCCGCGAGATAGATGAAGACCAGGATGGACTTTTCGAGTGGGATATCAGCTATAAGGACAACAGACCCAGGCGCATCCAGTATTCAGACAGCAGCGGAATGCTGAGTCTTATCTACGACGAACCGAATTATCCCTCCTTACTGCATCTTACATACAGGGAAGGGAATGTTACCCTTGAGTTATCTATTAACCCCGGGGCTTTCGCCTGGGAAGCGGAAGGAGAACAGGGGTTCTGGCTGGAACCAATGAAACCTGTTGCTCCTGTGTGGGATGAAGAGAAACTCTGGGCTGGAGTCAGTGTTGTTGAATTTACAGCGAATAATCCCGGAAACAGCAGTTACAGTGTCTCTGAAACGTTACTTGCCGGCGGGTATCCTCTCAGGGCTATTGAGAAAACTTATTCTGACAAAGAGCATGAGAATCTACTCTGGATACGCGAAATATTGTATGGGAATGGCATTCCTGCTGCCGGTCGCCGTTCCTTTCAAGGAAGCACTCTCTGGGAGCTTTATGAGCGCTATGAGAATGGGAAAATGGTAGGGTTGGCCTGGGATCCGGGAATGACTGGAACTCCGGTTTATCTGAAAGACTGGGCTCTTGAGAGGTATCTTGAAACTCAAGTCTGGGATCTTGATTCCGACGGATGGATTGATGTCCGCCGCTTTCTCATGCCGAGTGGGGATGTGAATTCAAAAGAACTACTAGTAACTGAGGCAGGATCCGGAGATTTACTGCCCTGGAATGCTGCAGACTGGCCACCATGGGAACAATAACAAAATGAAACAACGAGTAACAGTTAAATCCTGTTTTCCAGCAATTGCGGTCCTCATACTGCTGGTATTGATTTCATGCAGCACCAGCTCAGATATCAAGAGCGGCCCTGAAATCTTCAGTGATTTCTCACTGGAACGCATCGATCACCTTCTGGAAACCGGCGACAACCTGAGGGTGCTCCCCCTTATTCTCGGCCGGGAAAGAGACGGTTTTGAATCCAGGGAGAAGTACAATCAGGCACTTGAGGGGCTGAAAGCTGAATGGAAGGCTGCCCGGAGCGATGGGGATTGGAGAAAGTCTCTGGTTTATCTCCGCTCTTTCGATACTCTCGGACTGGAGAATCTCAGCGGGGATATAAGCGAGGCAGACCTGTTTCTGGAAGGTGTTAATGAATACCTTGAAAAAAATCAGACCGGAGCCGCAGCAGCTCTGATACAGTCAGAAATCGATATCGATAAGGTAGATCCGGCGTTAAAAAAAGAGCTGGCAGAAAAACTGAAAGAAGCCGGCCATCGATCGGTGGCCGCAGAGCTCCTGGGTGAAGAGACTCCTCAGACACCGGGTCTCGGGCCGTTAGTGGATGGAACGGTAACCGTCTGGGTTAACCGGGGCATCAGGCTTGTGGGAAATGTCGGTGTACCCGACCGGGGTATCGGATCAGGTTTTTTTATTGATTCACAGGGGTATCTGTTAACGAACTACCACGTTATTGAAAGTGAGGTAGACCCCTCATATCAGGGATATTCCCGGCTTTTTGTGAAAATTGATGATGATTCCGGAGAGAGGTTTCCTGCTAAAGTTATCGGATGGGACAGGAATCTGGATCTGGCTCTGCTGAAAACAGAGATGGATGTTCCTTATGTGTTCAGCTTTTCTGCTGAAGATACCCCTGCTTTGGGTGCAAAGGTGAATGCCATCGGGTCTCCTGGAGGTCTTACCAGAACCCTCACTTCGGGAACTGTCTCCGCCTATGCCCGTTCTATACAACCCATGGCCGGCTCATTGCAGATTGACGTTCCCATCAACCCGGGAAACAGCGGTGGACCGCTTTTGAATGAAGATGGGGAAGTAATCGGTGTTGTTTTCGCAGGGGTACCTAATTACGAGGGAATCAATTTTGCCATACCCGGTCCTTACGTTAAAGAAATAACCCCTTCGTTGTACGACGGGGGGCAGGTGGATCTTTCCTGGTTGGGATTATCTGCCTGGGATGCCGCCGGGCGTATTGAAGTAACCTACATCGTTCCTGACTCACCGGCGGCGGATGCCGGCCTTCGTCCAGGTGATGTTATTAAAACCATCGACGGCTACAGATTTCCGAGTATTCGGGGTGTTCAGGAATACCTCATTTCCAGGGCACCGGCCACATTAACCTCCCTCGTCTGGGAGAGAGATGGTGAGTCGATAAAAGGGATTGCCGCTCTGGGAGTCAGACCGGAGATACCCTTGAAAGCCGCTTTAACCAGGGATGCAAGGGAGCACCTTCTCACACCTCTATTCGGGTTTACTGTGGAGCGAATCAGCGGCAGCGGACTGAATCAGAATTACCGGGTTACTTCGGTACTTCCAGGTTCTGTTGCTGATGAATCCGGATTTACCGTGGGGGATAGCTTCTCCCTGCGTAAGTGGATACACAATGAAGAGTTTGATGTAGTTGCCATACAACTGGTCCTTAAAAGCCGGAAGGCTGGATTTCTTGAGTCTGCAGTGCAGATTGCATCCTACCTGGATGTGAACACAGTATTCTGATCCGTCGACACACAGTTCAAGTATCGCTATAATCCCTCTCATGTCATCAGATCAGTCACTCACCCGTAATTTCTGTATTATTGCGCATATCGATCACGGTAAGTCCACTCTGGCCGACCGCTTCCTTCAGCATGCCAAACTGGTATCAGACAGGGAGTTTCACAACCAGATGCTGGATACCATGGATATCGAGCAGGAAAGAGGAATTACCATAAAGAGTCAGGCCGTTACTGTTGACTTTGACGCAGACGATGGTAAAACCTACCGTCTTAATCTTGTGGACACCCCGGGACATGTGGACTTTTCATACGAAGTCAGCAGGGCCATCAGCTCCTGTGAAGGGGCGCTGTTGTTAATCGATGCCTCCCAGGGTGTTGAGGCCCAAACCCTCTCAAATATGTACATGGCCCTGGAACACGATCTGGAGATACTGCCGGTTGTGAACAAAATAGATCTCCCCAGTGCCGATTTGGACATGGTTCGCCACCAGATAGACCACGATCTGGGACTCATGGGGGACATGGCTGCCCCGGTTTCCGCTAAAACAGGTGAAGGAATCGCCGAGCTGCTCAACTCCCTGGTGGAGTATATACCCCCGCCGAAGGGAGATCGGAACGCCCGGTTGAAAGCCCTGATTTTCGACTCTCATTACGATGCCTACCGTGGAGTTATCATTCATGTCCGGGTTTTTGAAGGGAGCCTGAAGGAAGGGCAGACCATTCGGCTTATGGCTGGAGGCGCCGATTATAAAATAGAAGAAGCCGGTGAGTTCCGCCTGGCCCTCAAACGAACAGGCTCTCTATCCGCCGGGGATGTGGGCTGGTTTATCGCCGGTATCAAAAACATCGCTGACATCCGGGTTGGAGATACTGTTACAGATGCGAATAATCCCTCTTTTGAGCCTCTTTCAGGATTTCGGGATGTAAAACCTGTGGTGTTTTCCTCTATTTATCCGGTGGACACCGATCAGTATCAGGAGCTGCACACCGGTCTCGAAAAGCTTAAGCTCAACGATGCATCATTAGTCTGGGAAAAAGATGCCTCAGCCGCGCTTGGTTTCGGTTTTCGCTGCGGGTTTCTCGGTTTACTGCATCTTGAAGTTGTACAGGAACGTCTGGAGCGGGAATTCGGCTTGAATGTTGTCCTGACCAGTCCGTCGGTACGCTATCGCATCTTCCCTGAAAAAGGAGAACCCTACTTTCTGGACAACCCTTCCCAGTTTCCCGACGCGGGAACCATATCGTCCACCGAAGAGCCGTATATCAAAGCAACCATCATCACCCCCTCAGACTATCTGGGCCCACTGATGAGCCTCTGTATGAACAAGCGGGGAGTGCAGACCAACATGACCTACCTGGATGAAAAAAGGGTGGAGCTTGTATACGATATGCCCCTTGCAGAAGTACTGTTTGATTTCTATGACAAACTGAAATCTGTCAGCCGGGGTTATGCCTCTTTTGACTACGATGTTACCGATTATCAGGTTACCGACCTGGTAAAAATGGACATTCTGGTGAACGCTGAGCCCGTAGATGCTTTAAGTCAGCTGGTTTTCCGTGAGAATGCCCAGAGACGCGGGCGTCAGGTATGCAAGAAGCTCCGCGGTGAGATTCCCCGCCAGCAGTTCAAGATACCCATTCAGGCCGCTATCGGCGGTTCAATTGTGGCCCGGGAAACTATCAGTGCTCTTCGTAAAGATGTTACGGCTAAATGTTATGGAGGTGACATATCCCGAAAACGCAAGCTGCTTGAGAAGCAGAAAGAGGGTAAAAAGCGAATGAAAATGGTGGGGAATGTGGAGCTTCCTCAGTCCGCATTTCTTTCAGTTCTGCGTACAGATGATGATGATTGACCTCTGCCGCCCAGAAGTGAAAATTCTAGAACAAAGTTTCAGGTTCCAAGCCGTTCTATGTAACGCTGAAGCTGACGAACCCGGCTGACTGCGCGCACCAGGAAAGAATCATCGTCTTTCGGCAGAGGCGGTTCGTCGGGGAAATCAGCAAACACCTCATCCATTCCTTCAAGGCTTCTTTTAACATCAGCTGCGTTTCCATGTCCTTCGGCATAGGCGTCCCATGATGAAATAACCCGGGAGAAGCCTTCAAGTTCTTCCTTCAGAAATAAATCTGCTTTTTTCTGTAACAATACTACCGGTCCATTTTCTGATAACCCGCCCATATTTTCTTCAATAATAACTCTTGCTTCAATAAAATTGATTACAGGTATCCCCAGATACAGGCCTCCGGGTTCCAGAACATGAAACCTTTTATCTGATGAATACCGGTCTTTCAATAAAGACGCATAACCCATGAGAACTGTATCGCTGTCCCTGGGCAGGCCCCATGCATCTAAACCCTTTATCCGGGGTCTTTTAACAGACGCTTCCCATCCAGGATGGGGCTTCATTCTGCTTGAACTGGATAACTGCCAGTGATGAAATGAGCTGCCCCGGGCATGAGATTTCCCCGGACTGTATGCAAAATCAAGCCCGGTTAGAAAAACAGGTCCGCTACTGATTCTGCTGATAATCTCAAGAGCGGCCAGTCCCACAGATCCCAGGGGAGGGATGATGAAATCTCTCAATCCTGAATACTTTAAACGATGGAGAAAATCAAGTTCAGCAAACTCTGAAGAGTACAGGTAACATGGGCCGCCGGTATGGGTAAGACATGGAGGGTAGGATGTGATATCGGCAATAACCGGTATCTTACTGGAAGAGCTGCCGTGAAAATCAAGAAGGTTCCAGGCCTGGGTATCAAGAACAGCAACAATATCCGGGGTAATACAGCTTTCCAACAGAGCCGGAAGTGCTGTATCAACAGCCATTATCCAGAGCTTATCTCTATGCAGGGCTAGAAACTCAAAAGATGATTCAAGGGAGGGACCGGCCCCTGCAACAACAGGAATTCTATCGACTTTAAGGCTTCTGAAATCCCGAAATGAAGTACTTCCATCTGCTAACAGGGAAAGATTCGCAAAGGTATGCCTTACCCATTCCCTTCCCAGACGGCTTAGTGCGTGACGGTTGCGCCAATAGGAAATCAGATCTTCCATTAGGAATGCTGTTAAATCATCATAAAGCTCCGGATTAAGGGATGAACCGCTGGTTAAATTTACTCTCTGAACCCTTCGGAACCTCCAAGGGCCCAGTGAGTAGAGTAGAGCATGGAGAGAATCTCTGTCTGAAAGGCGAACATTGATTATCCGGGAATCATCAGCTTCGGAATCTCCAGTATTATTCAGTAAATCCGAAGAGCAAAGAGCCATAATTTCCTGTGACTGTTCGATGGTGATTATTATAGAATCATCAGGTATGCGGCTTGCAAGATAGTTAAGGCCATAGCCCAGGAGAGGAGATGGTACCAGATAGATACACCTGTTAATTATGGGTGCGGTTTCTGCCGCCTGAAGTGGAAGTTGTGGCGGATTGTACCTGGAATACAGATACCTGCCGTTTGAATATACCGTCTTACCCCGGCTGGTTTCCTCGAGCCGGGGTTCGATCATTTTATCCCTGATCCGGAAAAATCCGGTTGTATTCTTCGCTGAATTTATCATCGAAGAGTTTGGATTCAGGATTTACCACTGCAGTCTGAAAATCAGTCTGTCGTGAGCGTGCCACTTCGTAATCCACCAGACTGGGCCAGTAATCCATCTTCTCAGCTGTATCCGAAACGACAAGACTGAAAAGTGCCACTGAACTGTTTAGAACCACTGGTTGGGAAACATCCCCGATATTAGTGAGTGGGACAATATTGCTCCAGAAATCATCACTGGAAGCTGTTCCGTTCAGCACAGGATCGTCCGAATTCTCCGGACTTCCGCCCAGCATTGAATCTGCTGCGAAGTTCACCGGGAAGGCTGCTGTAGTCTGAACCTGGAAATTATTCTGCGTCATTGCTTCCTTGAAAGATCCTGCGGCAATGGCCTTAACTCTGAGTTCCTCAGCCTTTGCAATCATCGCATCTTCCAGCATCCCAACTTCATTCTGAAGCATATAGGAACGTATATCCTCTACACGGTCTGCAATATTAACGGCCTCCGAAGGTCCATCAGCTTTGAACAAAATCCAGCCGTAATCTGTTTCAAAGGGACCGGCAATATCTCCTTCATCCAGATCAAATACGGTATCTGTATTCTCAGCACCGATGAGGTCGGAAATCAGATAGTAGTCTGTTGCACCCATGTTGCCGCCGTCGTCTTTGTAGGAGTCCTGGGAATATTGGGCTGCAATTTCGGAAAAGGCCGTCATATTCTGGCGTTTTTCTTCGTATTTGCTCACAACTTCTTTTGCTGTTTCTTCATCGGAAGCGGTAATTCGGCTAACCGGCCGTTTTGTAAACAGCTTTGTGTTCTTCACTCCATATTCGAGAATCTTATCTTCGGGGAACTCTGAAAAAGGTATGCTGATGTAGTCATAACTGTTTTCTGTGGATCTCATATCCCAGAGAAAATCAAGCTGAGCCTGTGAATGGTACTGACTGTCAAGAACATCCTGTCCCCATGTGGCCAACGTCAACTGTTCCCTCATCATTTTTCTATCAGCGTCTTTTGTTGACTGTGATGCAGCTATATATTTTGCCTCATCAAACTCACCATTGGTACGGTAACGGCCGAACTCGATAATTTGCCGATCTACAGCCCTTGAAGAGGGTTCATAACCGCTTTTATCAAGGTGATAGGCAATAGCAGTGTTGAATACAATAGAGGTATAAGCCTCCTGCCAGGCCATATATCGTATAAATGTATAAAACTGATTATTCTGATCAACGCCGGTGTTGTAATTGGCCATGGCTTTTTCAACTGCCTGACCGAAGGCGTTATCGTAGGTGTATTCAATATTTCGGCCTCCATAGGAACCGAAAATGAAATGATTCCCCCCCCGGGTTCTTCCTGAAAAAACTGAGGAAAAGATAAGTCCCAGCAGGGCCAATGCAACAACTGCCAGGCCGATGTATTTGAGTACATTATTTCCGGTAGTTGTTTTCGTCTGTTCTGTTTTGAAATTGTGATTGCTTTTCTTTGGTGACATGAAACCTTCCGTGTTGAGTGAAACTCCAAAGGAAAATACCATGCACGTGGGATAGACGTCAACGATGCGGCAGGCTCTGTTGACGCCACCTTAATGTTTACGCTATTGTGACTCCGGTTCGGAGGTGTAGCGAAGCTGGTTATCGCGCCGGCCTGTCAAGCCGGAGATCGCGGGTTCGATCCCCGTCACTTCCGCCAAATCGGGCTGTAGCGCAGGGGGAGCGCGCCTCGTTCGGGACGAGGAGGCCGTCAGTTCAAATCTGACCAGCCCGAATTTTTTTATTCAACACAGGTTTTATCAATTTCGGATTTCTTCCGATGATGAGAGAGTATGGGAAGAAAACCTCAATTCTACGTCTTCATAATTCTCGTCGCAGTTTTTGCCGCTGTAACCGCCTATTCGGATTCTGTGCACATTATAAGTCAGGGAGAAACCTTGTATTCTCTGGCTCGGCACTACGGCGTGAGCCTTGATGAATTACTGAATAAAAACAACATTTCTGATCCTTCGGGCCTTTCTGTGGGAACCCGTCTGATTATTCCCGGTTCAGATGAAAATCAGGGTGTATCACTTTCGAATTCAAACAGTGCTTCATCAGCGCTGTACACGGTTCAAAAGGGTGATACCTATTATGGAATTGCACGGAAATACAACCTTGAAGTTGATGCTTTACTGTCGATGAACTCCCGGGATACTTCACGGGTACTGAGAGTGGGCGAAACTTTAATGGTAGGTCGCAGCATTGTGAAGTCCCGGGAGCTGGAATATAAACCGGCAGCTGTTACGGTGCGAAATGTTCCCTGGTGGCCGGTGGCTGGTTATATGCAGCCTCTTGATGGAAAACTGGAAGGGGTGGCCATTGAAGCGGACCCTTTGAGCTATGTCCATGCTGTTGCAGGCGGGAGTGTTGTATGGACCGGCCCGTATAGGGGTTTCGGACACGTTGTCCTGGTTGATTCAAAGGGGTATATTTACCTCTACGGCGGAAATGAAGACCTTTTTGTCAATGTCGGTCAGACAGTTACAGCCGGGAGCAGGATCGGCAGACTTGGTTCCTCAGGCCTTGACGGCGGGAAACAGGATATGATCTTTTCAGTATTCCGGGAGGGTGTTCCCATCTCACCTGATGAAGCACCCCGTGGTTAATCCTCTGGAGGATTCATGACGGAAATTGAAGAACCTGGAGTCCTCTCCAGCAGTGGGGATTCTGTAGAATCCCAGGGAGAGACGGATCCTCTTTCACTTTATTTGAAACAGATCTCACACTATTCATTGCTGACAGTTGATACCGAGCAGGATATAGGTCAGAAAATATCCGGATTTAAAGAAAAAATTGCGGAAATTGACGAAAGGATTCTGAAGGAATCCGTCGATAAAGATGAGCTTGAGTCTAAAAAAACTGAAATGGTGGAACTTCTCTTTGAACAGAAGAACCATATGATCAAGTCCAACCTTCGCCTGGTAGTGTCAATTGCCAAAAAGTACCAGAATCGGGGAATGAACCTTCTGGATTTGATTGACGAGGGTAATATCGGGCTGATTGAAGCAGTTGAACGCTTTGACTACAAGCGGGGATGCCGGTTTTCCACGTATGGTACCTGGTGGATACGTCAGGCTATTATCAAGTCTCTGGCGGACAAAGCCCGGGTAATCCGTATCCCCATCCACATGCTGAATACAATCAAAAAAACTTTTTTTGTATCTAAACAGTTAACCCAGGATTATGGAAGGGAACCCACGGAGCAGGAACTGGCAGATTACATGCACATGCCGGTTTCAAAAATAAAAGATATAAAACAGCTGTCTCAAGAAACAGCCAGCCTCGATACCACCGTTGATGATGACCATGTAACCCGGCTTGCAGAATTGATTAAAGACGAGCATTCTGTGGAACCAGTTGAATCGGTGTTTCATACCACCCTGCAGGATACGCTTGGACAGGTTCTCAATCAGCTAAACGTTAGGGAAAAACGAATTATTCAGCTTCGTTTCGGACTTTCGGGTGAAGGTCCTCTTACTTTGGAAGAAACCGGAAAAATGCTGGGAATTACCCGTGAACGAGTGAGACAGATACAGGAAAAAGCCATTGGCCGGCTGAAATCTTTTCCTGCCATCAAAGAACTCAAGGAATATTACTGATGGATTCTGCTCATTTTTATGTCACTTTAAAGGATGATTTCTTCGATAAGTACCAGGAAAATGAGGCCGTGAATCTTTTTGACGATTTGGAGAATCCGTATCATGATGCCATGGACAGACTCACTCCCGGGAAAATATATCCTGTAATGAATGTGGAGGATGATGGACGAGCCCTTACGGTTATTGACGATCTGGGCCGTTTGTGGACAGCGGTTACCGGATTATTCAAATTCGCCGATAATTAAAAAACGATTAGCTGAACATCATAGAATTTTGAGAATGAATGGTATCAGTAGAACCAGGGCAGAGCTGCGGTTCTACTGATACCATGCTTTCCCGGCGCTCATTCGGGAATGAACTTATTCACTGCTCGCAAGTTCGCTTTTGTCGCAACGTTCCTCGGCTCTGCCTGCGGTACGCTGCTGGCGGCGAACCCGCTGTATTCCGCTCATTTCGCTTGGGAATGGAAAAAACACCAAAGTTGATATTACATTTCCACTTTAACGGCTAAAGGCATATAATAAATTAATATGGAACGTCAAACAGTTCTCAATGAACTTGTAAGAGCCAGTGGCAGACTTTCTGCTGAATCAGACTTCAAAGGTCTGGTTTCGGTGCTTGTAGAACAATCAGCCGACTATTCCCGATCCGATCTGGCCTGCCTCTACATTTACACCAACCCTGAATCTTCTGGTGGGAAATTGCAGCTTATCTACCGCAGGGGTATCAGAGATGTGCCCGATGTCATTCCCACAGATATGGAACTCATTGAGTTCCTCGAGGAGTGCGGAGAGGCTGTTGTCTTACTTTCCAGAAAAGAAAGCCCTTTTGAGGGCCTTTTTCTTTCCCCCGGGATGAATAGCGGAATGGCTCTTCCCGTGAAAGCCGGAAAAAGACGTCTCGGCGTGCTTATTCTGAATAGCCGCAGTAATAATCACTATGGAAACGACCGCTTCCGTTATCTTGATTCTCTGAATCGTCTGGCCGGCGGATTGTTGGAAAATGCCCGCTTGATGAATGAACTTAAAGAGTATCTGAAGCGTATTGAAGCCCTCGAACGGTATCAGGAGTCTATTTTCAAGTCGATGACTAACCTTCTGATAACCACCGATGATGAGGGCCGTGTCCGTTATTTTAACGAATCAGCCAAAGAGTCCTTTGCCCTCGATGATAATGATATTGGCGGCAGATTCTCAGATCTCTTCGGTTCGGGTCTTGGTAAAAAAGTTATCAATACCGTTGGTAAGGCCGTGAATAGCGGCAGGGAATATGCCGGTATCGAAGGTATTTTCAAAAAAACCGGTGCTGAAGATATGGACTATGCCTTGAACCTGGCCCCTTTAATTGGGACGAAAGGCCGTAAGGAAGGTCTGACACTGCTTTTCACCGATCAGACCAGGGAACGCAGCCTGAAAGCTCAGGCTGATACTGCCGTAGAACAGCGAAGAGAAATCAAAAATATGTTTTCCCGGTATCTTTCAAAAGATTTGGTGAAAAACCTCACTGAAAACCCTGAAATGGTAAAACTCGGCGGAGATAAAAAAATGGCAACTGTCTTCTTTGCCGATATCACCGGTTATACAGCTTTCTCAGAAGGTAAGGACCCTGAATATATAATTGAAGTATTAAATGCATTCTTCAGTGAAGCTGTAGAACTCGTTATCAATAACCACGGTTATATTGATAAGTTTATCGGAGACTGCATAATGGCTGCATGGGGAGTACCTATGAAGTCTGAAGAGGAGGATGCCGTACTGGCTGTAACCTCCGCTCTTCAGATACATGAGCTTGTACGTTCCAGGGATCGTACTTTTTTCAGGGGGGATGCCTCAAAGCTGAAAATATCCGTGGGGATGTCATCCGGCCCGTTGGTTGCCGGAAATATAGGATCGAAACGCCGGATGGATTACACCGTTCTTGGTGATACTGTTAACACTGCTGCACGTCTTGAGAGTGTCGCTTCAGCTGAAGAAATAATAATAACCAGGGCAACCAGAGATCTGATCGGGGATAAATTCAAGCTTGAAGAACGTAAACCCGTAAAGGTAAAGGGTAAAGAAAAACCTCTCGAAATATTCAATGTCAAAGGAATAAGCTGATGAGTAATATGATTGATTCAATTACGGATTTATTAAAAACAGTACCTTTTAATCTACTGATTTTCTCCGTTGCTATGCTTGTTCTGTTACTTGTAGTTCTGGTTATTCTGGTTAAGAGAAACCATCTTATCAGTAAAGCTGTTAAAAGGATGGAAGCCGGTGAGACAGATGCGGGGATAAGCGCCCGGCTCCTTGCACGGCCTGGGTTGGTAGAAGCTCTACTCCGAAGAAAAGGTGATGATGTTATATCACATTTTGGTGTGGCTGATCACCTGATCAGGAGACTTGAAAGCCGAAAAAGAACAGAAGATGCTAAAAGACTTCTGAAGCTGGCTCCCGAAGATGGTCTTTTCACCGTCTTCAAGCTGGCGCTTCATAAAGAGTCTATAGCCAGAATCCTACAAGCCTGGCTCAAGGATAATCATGAGATAATTCTTATCAGGAAAATGGCGCTTTCCACCGGAGGGTGGGTTTTCAACGGTAAAAAAGCATGGACTCTTCTTTCCGATTGTTTAGACGAACTGCGGGAACTCTCAGGCGATCCAGAGTGGCCGGTTAGATATTTTACCCTGCGGGTACTTCTTTTTGACAAAGACCCCAAATCTTTTCGTCTTTTAAAGGAATCTTTTACAGATTCCCACCCCCTGCTGCGTCGAACTGCAGCAGAAAAAACCGGCGATGAAAATCTTGATGAACTTTTTGGTGCCTTGATGACCATGGTTCTTGACGATCCAGTACCCGAAGTACGCCAGAGTGCCAGGAAGAGAATTGATGCCACTTTTCCTAACAGGTGGAAGCTAAATCCTTCTGGTATGGATGCTCTTCAGGCAATACATGTACTTGAATTATTGAAAACTGACTCAAAAGAAGATGAAAATGCGGCAATCACGGCGTTAAAAGGCTCTGCCGTTGAAGCCCGGTTGGTAGCCGCAAGATTTCTGGAAAAATCCGGAGCTTTGGAAAGACTGTTTCTCGAGGCCAATCGAGGTGACAGGGAAGACTGGGAACGGCGAAGGAACCTGCTTATTAAAGCCGTTCAGGTAGATGTTACCGGGTTTCTTGAAAAACTGAAAACCACCGTTTCGGTGGATGTTCTTCTCCTGGGAGCAAAAATACTCAGTGAGGGCGGTAACCCGGCCCTGATTTCGAGCCTTGCTGAAAAGGCTTTTGGCCGCACGGATCCGATCCGTGATGCTGATGAAGAAGAACTGTACCGTTCAGCTGTCAGTCTGGCCTGTATCAGGGGTGATGAGAGAGCGCGCACCCTGATACGGGATGAACTGAGAAAACGCCGGAAAGACCCCGATATGCTGGGTTTTGTACTTCCCTTACTACCCCCGGGAGAAGCACCGGTATTCCGGGATGTGCTTCTGGAATTCCTCAACGATGATGATTTTAATGCGGATGAGGCTTTTCTTGAAATAATGGCACAAATATCCCCGTCAATGTTTCTCGGGCCGGTTCTTGATATACTTGAAGACGACCGATCTCTTCACAGCCACAGTGTTCGACTGCGGGCACTTAAATGCCTTGGTGCCTGGCATCTTGATTACACTCTGCAGACGATACTGGAAAATCTTCCCATATTACCGATGGAGCAGGCCGGAGATTTTGCATTGAACCTCAGAAAGATGAACAGGAAATCTCTGGAACAGCGGGCTGGTTTTATACTCGCATCCCCGGATGCCGGAATCAGGTCGGCATTGATTGCCGTTCTGCCGGCTGCAGGTATCAGTTCCTTTACAAAGGAAATCAGAGAGGGGTTGAACGATGCGGATCCGAATGTCCGGATAGCCTGCTTGAGAGCCCTCTTTGATTCCGGAGACCTGAAGGCCAGTGCTCCGGCACTGGCTCTCTTGCGGGATCCTGTGGAACAGGTTCGCATGGAAGCGGCGAGAATCGCGGGCCGGAAAAGTACTGAGAAATTCCTGGAAACACTGGAGACTCTTTTGAACGACAGTGATGAGTCTTTATCTGTCAGAATGGCTTCCATGGAAGGTCTTGCGGTAAGTGATAATACGGCTTCAGTTGCCGCAATGGTAAGGTTCCTTGATGGGGAGGATACCCTTCAAAATGAACTGGTTCACGCTATGGCAAAGAAAACCGATAGAAAATCCATTGTTGCATTGGTGGAACATTTTAAGGATTCTGAGGCGCTGCTCCGGGACAGGATTGCTGAAGTTTTTTCCGTAATGGGTGAAGCTGGAGAGGAAGCGCTTGTGGGTCTCTTAAGGGAAGATATTGTTTCTCTTAAACCCTTTCTTGCAGACATACTTACCCGTACTGGTTTTGTAGAAATTCTTATCCGTAAACTTTCCCACAGGAAACCTCAGATCCGCAGGGAAGCTGCAGAGCTCCTGGCACAGATAGCCACTGTTTCGGCTTATCGTGGAATCGTACTGGCTGCCCGGGATCCGGATAGGGAAGTGCGGGTAAAAGTAACTCAGGCATTGGAATCACTGGCTAGTCCGGCCAGTGAAAGTATTTTAAAATCACTGCAGGACGACCCTGACAGAAAGGTTCGGCGGTATACTCATTGGGCTATGGAGAGATTAAAAGCCAGAAAACTGCCATAATTAGAGTTTCCTCCACGATTCCCAAGCGGTTTTTGTAAGCATTTTATCGAGCTTTTCTGCCTGATTTTCCCAGCTATATCTTCCCATCCATAAGCTTAAGGGCCGGGCGAGGCTTTTTCTTTGTTTCTCTGTCTGCCCGATAAGAGCTTCTAATTTTTCTTCCAGTTCCTGCTCATCACCCCAGAGACAGGCCCCCTGTGCCCAGATAGGCAGTACTTCCGGGTAGGCCAGCCGCCGTGGAACCAGGGGCCGACATCCTGCAGCAGCAGCTTCAATTATCGAAAGCCCGAAATTTTCCTGGATGGCTGTGCTGATTACAATATCTCCCCGGCTCAACCAGTGGTAGTACTCATCTCTTCCGGGAAAATCATCAATAACAATATGCTCTGAAAGTTTCCTGCGTGCTCTGTCAAAGGCAGAGGGAGATTTTTTGAATCGTTCTCCTAAAAGGGCCAGTTTAAAGGGAACCTTCCTCCTGGAGAGTCTCTCTAAAACCCGGAAGGCCGTCTGGGGATTTTTATCGTGTTCATGTCGGTGATTCCAAATTATCAGAGGTACATTGTCTTTTATAACAGGGTTGGGAAGCTTTTGAGTGATAGCATTGACATCAATCCCCGGATAAATAACTTCAGATTTTCCAATTGCTTTATCGACTGAATTCTGGGGAATCGCATCCGGCAGCAACCGAAACAAATCCCGGCATTCCTTAAAAAATGTATCCCGATTGAAAATGGAGTTGAACACAACGGTTTCAGCAGAAAGAACATTGGCAAGGTCTGTTAATCCGTATCGAAAGTCCCGTTGTTCTCCAGCTTGCAGGGGATAGGCGAACTGATTCTCATGAATGTACAGCAGAGCAGGAGGAAGATCGGGGCGGAATGCCTTCAGGTGGCCCAGATCGATCATTCCGCTAACAATAACGGCATCGAATTTTTTTTCTTCAGGCGGCGGGATTTTTTCCGCAAGATAAAGGGCCGAGCCGGCCTGACGCCACTTCCAGAATCGGGGCGGCAGTGTCTGCAGATGGTAATTATGAATAGAATGAGAAATCCATTGGTCGGCGAAGCTTTTGTGGGAACCGCCGTAAAAAGTCTCAATAAACAGTACTTCCATAGATTCCCCATCATAGCCCTTCACCTTGTTAACCGATACTCATCGTGGATAGACTCCTTCTGGAGGATTTTTTCATGAATTATAATCTGATTGTTTTCGATCTTGATGGAACTCTGGTGGATTCCATCCCCGATATTGCGGATGTATACAACTCAAGACTGAGGATGGAAGGCTACCCCGAACATCCGGTTGATAATTATAGGGGATATGTCGGCTGGGGACTTAAACAAGCTCTGAAACTTGTACTCCCTGAGGGTGTGCCTGACGAGGAATTACAGAGAATCCTAACTGAAATTGTAAATGAATATACAAAAAGGCCTGCAAAGCTCTCCCATGTTTATCCGGGAATCCCTGAACTGCTGGAATATCTCGGTAATGTTTCAATTCCTATAATTGTATATACCAACAAGCCTGAAGCATTGGCGCAGTCGGTGGTGGAGGAACTTTTTCCCCCCGGAATATTTGATGCGGTTCTGGGTTATACCCCGAGATTTTCCCATAAACCGGATCCTTCAGCGTTGAATGAGTATCTTCTGGCCCAAAATAGTCCGCTTTCTTCTATACTTATGGTAGGGGATACTCCTGTTGACCTTGAAACGGCACGCAACGCAGCTGTTTCCTTTGCCGGAGCATCCTGGGGGTTCAGGTCTGAAGAGGTTCTCAAAGAAGCCGGTTCGGA
>DEIH01000102.1:0-4021 GCA_002352375.1 Spirochaeta sp. UBA2779
GGCCCAGGATGCGGATGCCACACCGCCTTTATCAATAACTGTTCCTGAAATCTGCATCCTGCCAGACGACCATGCACCGTATTCCGGGCCGACAAGTTCCCATCTGGGAGATTCAAAATCTGTAAGTAGAAGAAGGCTTCTTGATTCACTGCCGTCGGCCAGAACAACCTTAACCGGTTCACTTAAGCCCGGAGCCATATTTTCGATGGTGAAGGAAGTACCGCTGGACCGAAAACGCAGCAAGGGGCTTTCAGGCTCCAATTTTGCTCCGCTGGCTGAAGCACCCGAAGTCCAGCCCTGAAGAGGCTGGCCGGGGCGGAGAATTGCAGCTCCGTCCTTCTCTCTTAAGAACGGAAGAGGCAGATTTACCGCTTCGTCCCCGAGGCGGGGATCGGGAATATTGCCGCTTTCATCCGCTGGGGCCTGGACATAGAAACCTGAACCGAGAACCGCTTCTCCCCCGTAGCCGTCGGTTGCCCGGAGTATGAAGTTTCGAGACCCGGGCTCTTCTCCCTTTTTTACAGGAATATTGAAAGTGAACTCTCCCGGCGTTTCAGGATCGGCTTTTAGGGAAAGCATCGTTTCTTCACTTCCGGCAAGGATGTAGCTGATAGAAGCGGCCTTCCCTGCATCTGAAATTACCCGGCCCTGCAGACTGCCGCCTGAAGAAGAAATTATTGAGCCCGCTGTCCACGGAACTGAAGCATCAGCTCCATTGTCTGAGATTGATTCCAGAATAATTTCAGGTTCTTTCGGAGCAATCCGGAAAATCAATTCCTGAGTCTCTCCTGTAAAACCAAAGCGATCCTCGGGGGTAAGTTCAACTGCTATATTCCCAAAAGGAAGATCAGGCAGATCCAGACGCCAGGAACGTTCAACACTTTCAAGACGGCCTTCGGTATCCCCGGACTTCCAGATAATAGCTCCGATGCCGTCGTCATCCCGGAAAACTCCTGTGAAAAAAGCCTCTCCTGGAGGAAAAACTTTCTCAGATAAAGCTTCAATATCGTTAATTTCAAGAAGGGGACGGTCGGCTTCCATATCCAGAGGAATTCGGACCTTCTTCTCGGCTATATTTCCAGCACCGTCTGCGGCCTTGAGAACAACATCAACCTGCTTGTCTTTCATCCCCGAAAGGTTCAGGGGCCAGGTCCACCAGGGATTCCCCGGTGTTAAAACAACATCCACCGGCTCGTTCTTTCCAACAAGAATCTGCAGGCTTACAACACCCGAGAGATCTGAAGCTCTACCGGCAAGAAAGACATTTCCCGGAACAGGATCCGCACCATTTTCTCCGATAATCGGTAACTCAAGGGTAATCTCCGGTCCCTGATTATCAACAAAGAACAGAAAAGGCACCTCAGAGCTGCTCCCCTGTGTATCAATACCCCGGAACCACCAGACCACCGGACCCTCTTCCATGTCCCGGCTGTCCAGATTAACATCAAAGGTTGCAATACCGGTTTCCTTATCTTTGGAAAATCTCTGATTGCTCCAGGTTTCACCGCCATCCCGGGATAATTCTATCGTCTGTATTCCATTGGGATCTTCAATTGACCCCGAAAATGTTGCTTTCCCCGAAATAAGAGCCCCTGAAACCGGATCGGTAACACCACCTACGGGAGCTGAGGTGTCGATAATAAAAGGGACGGTAACAACAGGACTTTCCAGGCCGTTCAGATCGATAGATTTCACCGCCATGGAATGGGGGCCGTCTCCCAGGGCACCGGCATCCAGAACCGCAGACCAGGCTTCAGCCCCGGAGGCAGGACGCCAGGGACCGTCGTTGATACTCACCTCAACCCGGGAGATGCCGTCATCATCCCTTGCGGTTCCGATAATAGGCAGCATTCTTCCCACCCGGGTTCCGGGTTTGGGATGAGCAACAGCCACCAGGGGAATATCAGTTTCAGGATCTACATTGAAATCATAAGGGCCTTCCAGGCGGATATTCCCCGCTTCATCCACCGAGCGGATTACCAGGTTATGTTTGCCCTCCTCCAGATCGTCCAGATTAATGGCGTATGACCAGTGGGAGTTACCGGAAACCGGTTCGAAGGGGTATTCCTCGGATTTGCCTGCGGCGAAGAGAGAAGAAGTCCCCAAAGTCAGAAATACCGGGATTAAGAGTAAAGAAAAAACCTTATTTCGCTTTCTGCTACATTTCAATGTCAACTCCTTGATTCCTTCAATTTCATCGAAAATCCGTCAGACCGTGGAACTACAGTTCCGGTCTCAACCGTGCATACCGGTATCTTGATGAATGAAAACCTATTGCCATCATATAATTCACGTCATCAGCATATTGATTGGGTGTTCCAGGAACCGTCAGCAGATCTGTTGGTTTGGCCACAGTGGAAATTGGAGAACCATCGACAAAATTCAACAAAGGTACAGTTCCATGTTCCCAACTGCCGTCATCCCGGAGATAGGCAAATTTCAACCCGGAATAAGTACCTACATAAGAGGAATCCAGATAACCAATAACAGGACGATATGCGGTATTATCACTCACTCCAAAAAGATCAAATTCGGTATTGCTGTTGTCATACAGCAAATCCAGATCGGTCCTGGCTCCTACATTTCCGGTACTGTCAACATTGGTAAATGTATCAAAGACGAAAGGCTGTCCTGCGCCGGGATCCGGTGCCGAATAATACATCAGATCACCTGTGGAAACTTTGTAAGCCGTAATATGGACCCGGTCGTCGGGATCTATACGGATACTGGGGTATTTGCCCACATAGCTGTAGTTGGCTAAAACGGGCTGATCCACCCAGTCTCCCGGGTAGTTTGTCGGATTTACTGTTGTTGCCCTGATTAACCGCAAGGTGGCATGCTCGGTATCGTAGTAGACAATTACCGGGCGTCCGGCTGAATCCACGGTAATATCACTGAACTCTCCGGCATCACTTGTACCGGTACTCAAGCTGTCACCAGCCAGGATATTCGTGTCGTAAAGAGCCGAATTATTGTTGATATACCTGTTGTCGTCTGTTGAGCCGCTTGGCGTGGAATCAAATGTCAGATTGTAAATATTTGTTCCATCATCCAGGAAATGAGCATATTTCAAAGCATTGGATAAATCATCGTAGTAAGAAATATGTATATCAGTTCCTGTATCATCTCCTACAACTGCGATTTTCGGATTTTTAAACTGATAGAGCTGCTGATCCTGAACAAGAGCTTCAACCTCTTCTATATCACTATAATAAGGATAATTTTCATAATCAGCCCGAGTACTCGAGAGAGCCAAGCCTCCGGAATTAGCCCATGTACCACCGCCGTAAAAGTTCGCCAGATACGCAACATAAGGTGTACCGTCATTATTCAGCGCAATATCAGTATACTCAGGCGGATCGTACATATGAAATATCTCTGTTCGAAGGGCATTGGTTCCCCCTGTGGGGCCGTCAGCCACATAAGAATTGGAAACACTGTACACAGACCAGGAACCCCACATCGAACCATCTACGGGATCGCCGGCCATCGCTCCCCAGACTGCACTATCAGAATTAATGATATCCTTGGTAATCTCCCAGATGAAGATATAGCGATCGTCATTCCATAAAGCATCACCGGTCCAGTTGGAATCGGTGAAATCATTCTCATCAAAAGCACTCGAATAATTCATCAATGGTACATTGTTGGTTTCCATCGCCAGCCAGCCGGATTTTGATATATTAAGAACCTGTGCATTAACTTCTGTTCTCCCGGTATTAACCGCCGGGCTATTCAGATTTGTGTATACAGCTGCAAGATCGGGAATAAGTGAATTTAAAGAGTTCCCTGGCACCAGACCGACAGTTGTACTTAAATTAAACCCTTTAATTTTCAGATACGCATCCTGATAAACCGGCCATGAACCATAACGGGTTCGGGGAATATCATTCTCCGCAGTATAACTGCTTTCGCTGATTACGATATCCGAGATAAACGGCATAACGTCCATTGTGTAGTTATCAGCAGATACATCATTAACAGGTATATTCGGATTACTGGTTTTATCCATTGCTATTGC
>DEIH01000102.1:4128-22154 GCA_002352375.1 Spirochaeta sp. UBA2779
TGGCCGCTGCTTTCACCGTAACTCTCACTGGATATATCAGGTACACCAATTACTCCTGATGCCACTTTCAATCCACCAAGACCTCCGTTTGCCAAAGGATTCCAATCAAGTATGGGAAAGGCATTTCCGACACCCAGACCGCCGTTATATCCATCAATTTTCAGAGTCAGCTGATGTATGGCTTTATCTTCTTCCACCTTACCGGAAACAATAACCTTACCGCTGACATCTGCATCAGCACCGTCGTATGCAGGACTACTGCCTACAGGTCTGAGTCTTCCATCGGCATCTTTCCACTTAGGCTGTACCGAAGGATTATATCCGTTTACAGCATAACCATAATTCAGAGCACCTAACCTGGCCAGAATTGAAACATTCAAGTTCAGATCCAGGTCTGTCAGTGTAACCACCGGACGAGTTGTATCGGTGTTATCCAGATCTATAATCAACTCCACCTCATCTGTCAGTCCCGCATCATCGGTAACCCGCAATATATAAGAGACAGCAGCCTCATCAGGCATTAATGAAAAATCAGTGATTGTAACTGAATCAGTTCCCACGCCGAGAAAATTAGTTCCCCCGCCTTTATAGAGGAGTTCCCAGGTCCATAAATTGTGTAATCCATTTCCATCGGTAAGTGATTCATCAGCATCAACAAGGAGCCGATTGTTCCGGGTTGTAATACCATTCACTGCTGAGTCAAAATCAACATAATATTTCCCCGAACCATCGGTACCGCTGCCGTCAATAAACTGGAAGGTTTCACCGTTACCGACAATGGCATCAACAAGGGTATTGTAGTTGATGTCCGTTCCCAGGCTGACAGAAGTTATTACCGGAGGATTGTTCTCTATCCTGCCGGCCTCGGAATAATGGGTTTTATTCCCGGCTTTATCAACAACAACATAATGAATGTTGATATCCCCATCAGGTATATTCTCGGAGTTGAATTTCACCCACCAGTTCCAGGTACTGGCCACAAGGGTAAGTGATTCATTAAAACCATCTCCATCCCCGGTTACTGCATCAGACCCGAGCTCATTCACATCATCAATTACCATAACACCGGTACCTGCCGGGTTTACAGGATAGTAAATTCCTGCACCGAAGGTAGTTTCCTCTGTATCAATATCGGGAGTGGGAGGATTGGTATAAGGGTAAGCTGTCAGGGGATTGTACAATTTCCCCAAGCGCTCAAGATACACCTCTATTCTGTCCACGCCGGCTATGCTGCCATTGGGATCTGAAGCTGTGCCCTGGAGTAAAGCCTCTGTTCCGTTAAGAACAAAGGGAGGTGTTCCGGGATAGGTACCTTCAGGTGCATTGTTATCCACATTCAGGGGTAGAACTTCCAGGGTTGTATAACCGGTATTATCTGTGGCTTTCAGTCGAAGATACAGAATACCGTTACCACCGGCGACTTTGGATACCGTATCAATGGAAATTGACTCAACAACAGTTTGTGCCGGTGTGACACTACGATCTTCCCAGCTGACACCGTTATCGTAACTCACTTCAAGCTTGTTTATCTGTGTATCGTCACTGACAGTAACATTCATGTCCACTGTTCCCGAGACATAGGCATTACTTGCCGCCGGAATAGAATCAAGAAGAATACTGTCAATATGAGGCAGCGTATCATCAAAACGGAAATGCAGAAGCTGGGGAACACTGGTTACTAACGGGTTGAGAGGGTCCTCTGCCCAGACTTTTACATAAATATCCCCGTTGTGTCCCCCGCCCATATCGTAGAGTTCTCCAGTGGAATTCAGAGGGAAAGACCAGCTGGAAAGACCGGATACCTGATAGGCAACCGTCTCATCTACATTTGTTATAGCTCCATTCCCGTCAAAATCAATTCCGTCTGTAAGAATATGGAAACCTGTGAAATCCGGAGTTCCCCCGGATAATGTATCCAAGTCCACCTGAACATAAACAGCACCCACAGTCCCGTCATCATCTGTAGCAAGACCGGAGACTGTAACTTCTCCGCCGTAGGACTCTCCTTCTATAGGATAGATAACAATTACGTTGGGCCGGTCCTGGGCATTGTCTATAATCATGGTGTAATCGGATGTTACAGTTGTATTTCCAGCTTTATCTATGGCCGTAACAGTAACCGGCAGTTCCCATATACCCGGTGATATCTCGTCTGCAAGGTTGGGATCTTCCATCAGGGGAGTAACAATTATATCACTCCAGTTGTACAGGGAACCTGAATCAACAGCCTGCACCGGGCCGTTTATCCCGATTTTATAAGAGACAGAGTCCAGAGAATCATCACTGTCAGCAACCCTGAGGGTAACAACCCCGTTCACATCCCCAGTAATATCCCCAAACTCATCCCGGCTGTCAGGAGGTGTCAGGAATTCAATCACGGGAGCCACACGGTCCAGAATAACACTACTGTTTGTGTAAGTAGTTGTTCCGTTTGCTGTGGCTCGGGCGCTGACTGGAATGGTGTCAAAATCACTGAAGACAGCCATCCCGTATGCAGTTTCCCAGTCACTGATCTGATAGGACCAATCTACATCAGATCCGGGTCTGACCAGTGTTGTAACCGTTTCCCAGTTAGTCCCGTTATCCAGGCTTATTTCCACAAGAATTGACTCACTGTCGTCTGCTGTTCCTGTGACAGAAGTTGTTGTATCAGGAATATAGGCACTCAATGCAGGAGCTGTTATGGCGATAACAGGGGCATTTCCATCCAGGCGGAAGGGAATAGGGGCCGTCATACCTTCTGTACCGTTATTATCAAGAACCTTCAACTGAACGTTGTAATTTGCATCAACAAGAGTACCGGGAAGGGCATAAGAGAAGTTTATATTCTGATCGTTGATTATCTGCGCTGGAAGAATGGTTACCGGAGCCCAGGTTATCTCTTCAGTGATACCATCAGCGGCAAGAAAACGAATTTCCACCGAAGTTTCATCTACTTCCACATTATCAGAAATACTTCCATTCACCTCTGAAGCCGGTCCCATGGTATCACCGGGACTCGGAATATTCGGATTGGGTGTTGTAACGGTAATCTGAGGGATATCACCGCTCATATCCACATCTATCGGAAGTCCGTCAATACCGGCTCCGAATGTGAGATGAGTAGAAGAACTGCCTGAAGGCATGCCGGCATGAACCGTAGACTGAAGAACATCAACAGGTGTAATAGTTGCTCCGGAAAGAGCCGTTCCATCAACAAGGTTGTAAAGATCTATTACGGTAATAGAAACATCGTTATTCAGGTGACGTAAATCTTTTGCATGAAAAACCGCTGTGCTGATATTCCCGGCCAGATCTTCCGCCTCCAGGATAATTCCAAGGGTTTCCATTCCTGTTATTGAATGAGTCAGATTAAAAAGCCAGCTGTCCGCAGTTCCGGAATTAGCACTCAGAGTGAATGTCCCCTGGCCTACAGTGGCCCGAACTTCCTTCAAGCGCAACGGATCGTAAGCTTCACCCCGGAGAACAATAGGAGAAGTATCCTGAGGACTTACCAGTTCAGGAGATGTTACCATCAGTACCGGCGGAGTATTGTCAAAAAACAGAAGCATCTGCTTTTCTGTAATTTTACCCGAAGTATCTCTAAGGTTAATTGTTATATCATGTTCCCCATCAGAATTCAAACCATCCGGTGCATAAGCAACATCTGTTGTATCAATATCGATGGCCCATGTTCCGTCAGGATTCACAACACCGGGAACCTGAACACCGTTAATTACGGCCCAGACCCCGTCAACTTCCTTATCATCCTCAATCGTTCCTGTCAGGGTAATATCACCACTGACGTAATCTCCGTTAGCTATACCGGTTATGGTACCTTCAGGAGGAGTCAGATCCACCCGGGCCCCAAGCCCGACGAGGGGATTTTTACAGCTGGTAACCCCGAGCAGGGCAATCAGGGTAAGAATAAGAAAATAACCGGCTGGGGTTTTCCCTGCGGACATCTTGTAAATTGAGCGTTTTTCGGAGTTACCAGTCATCATAACCACCTTTCACCGGAAACTAAAAAAGCTCCGGTGTCTTGTTCAAACAAATTTCTGCCGCATACTGCCCCCTCAAGCAGGCACAGCTCTATCAACAACAGTTCAAGCAAGACATGTTCCAATTTTCGGAAAGATTCCTGTTTAAACTTAAGTATCGGTATTAAATAAACTTATCGCGTTCCTATTTATTTTCTATGTGGAGTATGTGATTTTTCTGTGAAATGCTTTCTTCATACGGCTTCACTATGAAAAACTGATATTTATTTACAATAGAACACTTTAAAAGGACAAAACAAGAAAATGCACTATGCATGACGCATAACCTGCTTAGCGATATACTACCCCCGGAGAACACATGAACCACTACCAGAAAAATCGACGATTCAGCCGATTCAAACAAATCTTAATCATCTTACTCCTGTTTGGAGCATCAATCCCCCTATCCGCCCAGGCAGATCACGTCCGGATCCGTACCATCGCCGGCATGGAACCCATCGGCCTTCTCTCGGTAACCGGGTTAAACAGCGGCGGCAGGAGTTCCTGGAGCACCGGCTACGGTTTTACTCCCGGTGTGGAAATCTACTACATCTTAAACGATCGGATCGAAGTCGGTGCCGGTTTCAAATGGCAGCTCAACCGGAGGGTTTTCCGGGACGGGGGAAGCAGCGATGAGACTTTTTCATTTATTCCAATTTACATCGCAGCAAGAATCAGCCTGAGCGAAATTGAAAATTTTTCCACTTACTTGCAGGTTAAACTGGGATACACCGCTTTTCAAAGCAGTCAGGGATTTCGGGATATCTGGCTCAGCGAACCGGGAGGAGCCCTTTCTTCAACCGGCGGGGGAATCTACGCCGCAGGATCGCTGGGAGTGCTGCTCAACCTTACAGAACGTTCAAAGTGGGGACTGGATTTATCAATGGACGTGGGTTACGCCTTTCAAAGTGCCACGGCCACCAATCCCGTCAGGTCGTACCCGATATCCTATCAGGACATGTCTGTGGATACAGCACTGGGCTGGCGATTCTAAACTGCCGATTCAGATTATCTGTTAATCGAGAAAAAAATTACTATTGAAATCATAGGGTACTTTCCTTTATTATCCAAAAAGTCTGTCCGGGATTCTTTCGGGGCAGTCTATACCTTTTCAGGAGAAGACGATGATTGATGACGGGCTCATAATCATGGGGGTTGGGATGCTGGTGGTTTTCACCTTTCTTACCATCATGGTTCTTTCTATGGGATTCATGTCGAATCTGATCTTAAGATTCTTCCCGGAAAATGAGAAACCCATTTCCATCAGCAGAAAAAGATCAGCAGCAGCGGTTGTTGCTTCGGTTGTTACTGATGACTCGGAACAGGCTATTGCTGTTGCAGCAGCCTATACCCTCGGTACTGATAACTCAGAGCTGGCCGCAGCTATCGCAGTAGCTCATTCCCTCTAGGAGATAATAAATGGCAAAGAAAAAAGTAGATTTCATGATAACGGCTTTCCGGGACGGATTTCAGTCTGTTTTCGGGGCCCGGGTTTTCACTAAAGACTTCATGCCGGCAGTTGAAGCAGCCAGTGCAGCGGGGCTCAAGCACTTCGAAGCCGGGGGCGGTGCCCGATTCCAGTCACTTTACTTCTACAGCAACGAGGATGCCTTTGATATGATGGACCAGTTCCGGGCAGCAGCCGGACCTGATGCAAACCTTCAAACCCTTGCCAGAGGCGTTAATGTTGTTGGATTAAGTTCTCAGAGCCGGGATATTATCAAGCTGCATGCCAAACTCTTTAAAAAACACGGCATAACAACCATCCGGAACTTCGATGCTCTTAATGACGTGAACAACCTCATTGATTCAGGTAAAGCTATTGTGGAAGCCGGAGCTAAACACGAAGTCTGTGTTACCCTGATGGCCCTCCCCGAAGGTGTTACCGGTGCCCACGATCCTGATTTTTATGAAATGACACTCCGGGGGATTCTGGAGGCGGAGATTCCCTTTGACTCAGTCTGTTTCAAAGACGCTTCAGGTACAGCCACTCCATCAGTTGTGTATGAGTCCATCAAGCGGGCCCGAAAGTTGCTGGGAAAGGATGCCAGACTGGTATTTCATTCCCATGAAACAGCGGGTGTCAGTATTTCACAGTACCTCGCCGCTCTGGACGCCGGGGCAAACCAGGTAGATCTTTCCATGTCTCCGGCTTCCGGGGGAACCTGCCAGCCTGATGTGATGACCATGTACCATGCCCTCAGAGGATCTGAATACGACATGGGCATCGATCCTGTAAAAGTTTACGAAGCCGAAGATGTTTTCAAAGAATGTATGAAGGATTACTTCATGCCTCCTGAAGCCAAGAAAGTTGAGCCTCTTATACCACTCTCTCCTATGCCCGGAGGAGCCTTAACCGCCAACACCCAGATGCTCAGGGATAACGACCTTCTGGACCGTTATGAAGATATCACTAAAAACATGGGAGAAGTTGTTATTAAGGGTGGTTTTGGAACTTCTGTTACCCCAGTCTCCCAGTTCTATTTCCAGCAGGCTTTCAACAATACAATGTTCGGACCCTGGAAAAAAATCGCAGACGGTTACGGTAAGATGGTATTGGGCTACTTCGGGAAAACCCCCGTCGATCCGGATCCTGAGGTTGTTAAAATTGCCCAGGAGCAGATGGATATGGAACCTACCACACGACTGGTTGTTGACATCAACGATGAAAACCCCGCCCTGGGTATCGAGGCGGCAACACAGATGCTTATCGATAATGGGATTTCAGATCTGAGTGAAGAAAACGTCTTCATCGCGGCAGCATGTCTGGATAAAGGCATTCAGTTTCTCAAAGGAGAAGCCAAGGCCAATGTCCGTAAGAATGTTAAGGAAGAAGAAGAGCCTGCCCCTCCCGCTGCCCCGACAACCCCAGCACCCGTTGCAGTTCCAACTACAGCCCAGGGAGTTACCGTTACCGTTAACGGCCGTCCCTACGGTGTCCAGCTTAACGGGAATACCGCAATCGTTAACGGGCTCAGTTACAATATTGATGTAAGAGCCGGAATCGCAGCTCCAGCTGCCGCTCCTGTACCGGTTGCCACGGCACCTGTAACAGTGGCTCCGGCTCCTGCCGCACCGTTGGCCCCCGCTGCCACTGCTGTTCAAGTGGCTCCTGCTGTGGCCGGAGGCACAACAATCACCGCTCCTATGCCCGGCCTGGTACTCAGGATTACCGTAGCTGTGGGAGATACTGTAATTGAAGGCGATGAGGTGATGGTACTGGAAGCAATGAAAATGGAAACACCGATATCCGCCACCGCAAGCGGAACCGTCACCGGTGTTATGGTAAGCCAGGGCGATCAGGTAAAATCCGGTGCTGTCCTGGTTCAGATCGGCTAAGGGAGAAAATTAATGAATTTCACTGATTCCCTGCTTGAACTCTGGAGAACCACCGGTATTTACGGTTTTCTCCAGGCTGGAGGCTGGGGCAACGTCGTTATGATCAGTGTCGGTCTTCTACTCCTCTGGCTTGCCATGAAGAAGGGCTTCGAACCCCTTCTTCTGATTCCCATCGGATTCGGGGCTATTCTTTCAAACATCCCTTTTGCCGAAATCGCCAGTCATACCGTGCAGATGGTGGGAGGCGATGGACATGTGTATGTTGATGCCTTCGGCGGTTTCATAGGTCAGTTTTATGAAATGGGTATTGCCAGCGGCCTTTTTCCGCTGCTTATATTCATGGGCGTTGGAGCTATGACCGACTTCGGTCCCCTGCTGGCCAATCCTAAAACACTGCTGCTGGGCGCCGCTGCCCAGTTCGGTATATTTTTTGCCCTCTTCGGGACAGTACTCCTGGAACGAATTCCCGGATTTTCCTTTGTCACGGCCCCAGATGGAACCCTTCTTGCAAAATCGATACTGCATGTCGCCGGTTCCATCGGTATAATCGGCGGGGCGGACGGACCGACGGCTATTTTTACAACCGCCAGACTGGCTCCCAACTATCTTGGACCAATCGCCGTTGCAGCCTACTCCTATATGGCCCTTGTCCCCATCATCCAGCCACCCATTATGAAGGCACTGACAACCAAAGCCGAACGGCAGATAAAAATGGAACAGCTGCGCCATGTCTCCAAAGTGGAGAAGATTATTTTCCCCATCGTGGTACTGGTCCTCTGTATTCTTCTGCTTCCCAGTGCAACACCCCTTATCGGGATGCTGATGTTCGGCAATATTCTCAAAGAATCCCTGGTAACCGATCGCCTTTCCGACACAGCCCAGAATGCCCTGATGAATACCGTTACCATTATGCTCGGCCTCGCTGTGGGCTCAAAGATGTCTGCCCATGTCTTTCTGAACTGGACAACCCTGGGTATTCT
The DNA here is from genome assembly GCA_002352375.1 of Spirochaeta sp. UBA2779. Classification (GTDB taxonomy): domain Bacteria; phylum Spirochaetota; class Spirochaetia; order DSM-2461; family DSM-2461; genus UBA2779. The sequence continues at coordinate 12,467 of DEIH01000102.1, forward strand.
GGCTCTTGGGCTTGTAGCTTTTATGATCGGTACCTCCATGGGCGTTCTCCTGGCCAAGCTGATGAATAAAATCTCTCCGAAAAGTCCCATTAATCCTCTTATCGGGGCTGCCGGTGTCTCGGCTGTTCCCATGGCCGCCCGGGTGGCTAATAAAGTAGGGCTGGAGGAGAATCCGAACAACTACCTGCTGATGCATGCCATGGGTCCGAATGTGGCCGGTGTAATCGGTTCAGCGGTTGCAGCCGGTGTACTGATGGCTCTGGTTCCCATTCTTGGAGGCTGACCTCAGCTATTAATTGCATTGATAACCGGTACCTCAATATCCCCCTGAGTTGTACAGTGTTATTTCTATGCCGGAACGTATCATGCACCCTTTGGACAGCAACTACATCCCTTCTCTCGCTGAATCACCAGCTGCCGAAAAGGCCAGAAATCTCCTGAAGAAGGGACAGTTGTGGAAGTTTTTCGACCGCCTGGATGAGGAAGTTGAAAATATCGATTCAACAAGAACTCAAAATCCTCCCGGTTACGCCGGGGCTTATGTCCTGGAAAATAAAGGAGAACCCAGCAGGGTACTCTGGAATGAATCAGGCTGGAACTGCGAATGCGGATCTGAACTCCCCTGTACTCATCTGAATGTTCTACTCGTTCATCTGACTGACAAGCGGCAGGATGACTGGCGGTTTTCAGCCCTGATTAAAGAAGAGAGTCGGCCTGAGCCCGGTTTTGACTTTGAGATTGATTCCCGGCTTAATCCCGAACAGGATCTGCTGTTCTTTGTTGAACCGGATAATCTGGAGAAAAAGGACGTCCTGGTTCTGGGGGCAAAGAAAACTATGTCTCCATTAAAAGCTCCCACAGACTCAGAGAACGACGGAGTTAACTTCGCCGACTTGAAAGGCGGCTCCTGGAGCCTCCGGCCGGCAAAATTAATCGTTAAAGAAGACGGAAGCACCGGCCCTCTCCGGCCTTTAAGCTCCAATGCAGCTGCAATTCCAAAGCTTCCCGTCCCCGCCAATATCGGCCCGGAATTAATCTCTCTTCTCGGTTCTGAAGATCCCCCGGTAACCCCCGGTGGAAAACCATGGCATTTTGAAGAGGCCGGATCCATCCATCTCCGCTTTGAACCTCTACTCAGTGCAGCAAATAGCGATCCTTTATACGAAGCCGTCGTAGATTTAAGAGCCGGTGATACATCCATAACCGGAGGAATGATTGCTGCAGAGGAGAAGCTGCTGGTACTGGATGAATCCACAGCCGTTGCTGCTGTCCTTGAAAATACCGGAGACTATCTCTGGTTCATCCGCCTGATGCTCTCCCGGAAAGTTCTCAGTACTTCGGACATCCGGGCCAGGGTTACCGGAAATAACCGCATACCCGTTGGTATAGAGGTGGAAATTCCCGATCTTCCCGAATCTCTGAAGGTTCTGGATCCGGTTCTGGTCCTGAAGATTTCCAGCCGGGGAGGTGTTACTGACTTCATACCTCTATGGCGGTACGCTACGGCTCAGATTACTCCCGAAAGAAAAGGTAATATTGTTACAGATAAGAATGCCCATCCCCTGGGCTTGAGAAACCGGGTTGTAGAAGAAGAGCTGCTGAGCCGGGCGGAAGCCCTGCTCCTGCCGGACTTAAGCTGGCAGCGGGGCCGATATTCCAGGCTGTCGGGAAGCCAATCTATTCCCCTGCGCCTGGAGATGCCTTTAAGCGAAGTACTTACCAAATACGGTAGCACCCTGATTGATTCGGGTGTGGAAATCAGACTGGAAGACCGGCCGGTAAAAAAGGGAGGCGCCCTCCAGATTCAGGCGCAGAAGAACGGGGATATTCTGGAACTGAACACCCTGGTTGTATCCGAATCCGGTACCGACTCTTTAAACCTCGATGAATGGTTTGAAAGAGGGGGGCTGGCTGGAACCCGGGAGGCCTATTTCACCCTGACAGACAAGGCCCTTGAACAGCTGAACTTCCTTCAAAGCCACGGAATGGAGGATAGCGGATTTCTCTCCACAAGCCCGGACAATCTGAGCCTCATCGATGCCCTCTACTCGGAGATTGAAGCCGCCGAAGAGACTGTACTGGAACTGGAGCGAAAGAGGTCAATCTACAGAAGTCTCTCTAACTTCAATCCGGAAAACTACCAGAACCCCCCGGGGAATTTCAATGCGGAACTCCGGCCATATCAGCTTCACGGCTATGCCTGGCTGCTTCACCTGAAGGAGAAAAATCTGGGGGGCTGTCTGGCCGACGATATGGGCCTTGGGAAGACGGTGCAGGCTCTGGCCTACCTCACCAGACTGAAGGCCGATGGAGAACTCGGGATTTCACTGATGGTAGGTCCGGTGGTTACCCTGGCGAATTGGGAAGCTGAGATGCGGCGTTTTGCACCGGATCTCAAGTACCACCGTTACTCGGGACCAGCATGGAAACGTTACCTTCCAGGACCCGGGGAAGATGTGGATCTTATTATTGTGAGTTACCAGACTCTGCGGAACGACATTGAAAAATTTATCGATAGAGACTGGGACCATATTATTCTGGATGAGGCCCATTATGTGAAAAATGCCTCCTCCCGAACCTTCAAGGCTGTCAAGTCTATCAAAGCAGCCCATCGACTCTCCCTGACAGGAACTCCACTTGAAAATCACCTGAACGAACTCTGGTCTCAGATGAGCTTTCTGAATCCGGGACTGCTGGGAAGCCGGAACGGGTTTATTCAAAGATATGTAAAACCGGTGGAAAAGGATGGTGATGACGTAGCACTTGTACGGCTGTCAGAAACTGTGGCCCCATTTATACTCCGGCGAAAAAAATCCGAAGTACTTCACGACCTTCCCCCCAAGGATGAAACGGTACTCCGCTGTGATATGACAGATGATCAAGCTGAGGCCTACCACACCGCCCGGGAGTTGTATTTCCGGCAGGTATCGGGTTTGCTTTCAGATGAAGGACTTTCCGGGGCAAGGATCCAGATATTCACCATCCTGAGCAAACTGCGGCTACTGGCCATCCATCCGCCGCTGGCAGGAGAACAATTCTCCCATATTACATCGGGAAAAATGGCGGTTCTGGACAGCCTGATGGAGGAGATTCTCGAAGAGGATCATAAAACCCTGGTATTCAGTCAGTTTCTGGGAGCTCTGGACCGAACGGAAAAAACCTGCCGCAGGCATAATTGGCAATTCAGCCGGCTTACCGGTTCCACAAAAAACAGAGAAGAGCCGATCCGCAATTTTCAGGAGAACCCGGACACCCGGGTATTTCTTCTCAGCCTCCGGGCCGGGGGGGTGGGAATCAATCTGACTGCGGCAGACTACGTTATCCTGCTGGACCCCTGGTGGAACCCGGCAGTGGAAGCCCAGGCTGTGGACCGGGCTCACCGCATGGGTCAGACCCGGCCGGTAATGGCCTACCGGCTGATTACGGCGGGCACCATAGAGGAAAAAGTTCTGGAACTGCAGGAAAAAAAGAAAAATCTCATCGCCGGGGTGCTTGGAGAAGGTGAAAACCCAAAACTGACAGATAGTGAAATACTGAAGCTCTTTGAGTAATATTTTTTGAAAAGAATGGAAAACCCCGAATGATTGTATCAGTATTGTTTAATAGTTATTAATTCAGGAAAGGAAACTGTCCTATGACCGTATCGATTATCTATCACACCCGCTTCGGTAATAATGCCCGAGTTTCGAGCAGAATCTCAGACGAACTCGAAAGTAAAGGTTATGGAGTATCCGTACACCCCATCGAGGAAGCACAACCCACAGAAATCCCGGCAGCAGATCTGTACATCGTCGGAAGCCCGACACAAATCGGAACTCTGCCGGTGAAGATGGATCATTTTCTCCAACTGCTGAAAATCCCAGAAGGTAAGAATTTTGCAGTCTTTGCCACTTACGCCGAACCGAATTCTAAAACATCGGGAAAAATTACTGCTTTTATGGAAGCTCTCAGTGCAGTTCAGGTTACTGAGCCATTAATCCTGAATGTAAAAGATTTAAAAGGACCCCTTGAAGATGAATGGGAATCCCATGTTGCAGCATGGTGCAAATCCCTTTAACAGTATAGAGAATGAAGGGGCTCATTCCCCGAAAACTGAATAGCGTCCCTTTCCACCTTTTCCCTCTGACTTGGCTTTGTACATTGCCTCATCGGCCTCTTTGAGAACAGTTGCGGCCGTCTCTTCATGAAAGATACGGATTCCGATACTTACCCCAATAGACACCTCAGTCCCGGTAAGGGCATAAGGGTGGCTGATTATCTCTATTAATTTTGAAGCCAGAGCCTTCGCCCCTTCCAGTTCCTGCTCAACCGGTACAAGGATTACAAACTCATCCCCTCCGAACCGGGCTGCGGTATCCGATGCCCGGATTCCTTTTTTAAGCCTTTTACCCACAAGACTGAGCAATTCATCACCCCGTTCATGGCCGTATCTATCATTAACAGATTTAAAGCCGTCAAGGTCGAGAAAGAGCAATACCCCTTTGTGGTTAAACCGTTTGGTCTGGTTGAGAGCCTGCTCCAGGCGGTCGTTGAAAAGATGTCTGTTGGGCAGTGATGTCAACTCATCATAATTAGCCGAGTAGTACAGTTCCCGTTTTAATCGTCTGCGGCGGATAAAAAATTTACTGAGCCCCCAGGCCGGGACAGCTGAAAGGAGGAACAAAAAGGCCCCCAGGAAAAAGAGCCGCAGTACCAGAGACCGGGTATTCTCCGTCATTTGTTCTTTAGGTAAAATATTAACAGCGTACCAGTGATATTCGTTATTACCAAGTCTGGATAGAGGCCTGATAATTCTTGATGAAATGATACCTTCAGTAGACTCTTGCAGGTAAGTTTCATTGGAATCTATGTGATTCCACTTTTCGGGATCCAAGAGAGAATATCTTTTAAGTTTCCCGTCGGGATACATGAATCCCCATTCTTCATCATCGTCCGGTGATGCCAGAAAATACCCTTCCCGGTTGAGAAGCAGAAAGCGTCCCTGGTCCTGAGTACCGAATGATTCCAGATCTTCCAACATCTGAGATGCACGGTAATTTATCACGATCAGTCCGACTCGCTTATCGTCTTTGTATACCGGGGAAACAAATCTTATCATGGGAACCCGGGGATTCTCTACTTCACCTCTTTCAACATTCAGATCCAGAGGAGACACATATAATTCACCCTGAGACAATTTCAAGCCCTCAATCACATAGTACCTGTTTGATTTATTTTGTAATTCGTCCAGGGGAACAGCTTCTGTAACTCCATTCCTCGAATTCACACGAATAATTTCCATACCGTTTTTGTTTATATAACGCAGCTGGTCAAAATCTTTTTTCGCTTTGGCGAAGGATAGAAAATCCCCCTCCACAGCGGAGAAATCTCCTGTTGATTCTGCAATTCTCAGACAATTGAACCCGGTAAGGAACAAAGTATCTGCGGCAATATTATCAAATCTCAAATTCACCAGTCTTTCCTGACTTTCCAGAATCAGCTGCCCCTCAAGGGCCACCCTGTCCTGATAATCACGGTACTGTCCCTGATAAAAGGCAAAAATACTTCCCGCAATCAATGTTCCTATGAGAGTAAAAATAACAATATAGAGCCAGTTGTCGATTTTCTCCGGTTTTTTCCTGTCTGAGAGCATATATAAATGCTTATCATTTTCCTGATCCGGGTCAAGTTATATTTTATTCAATTTTTCTTTATCGATTTGCAGATTCGAAGGGTAGAAAAGTTCTCAGATATATTCGTATAATGCAAGAAAATCGGCGTAAAAACTCCCAAATTTGAAAACAGCCGGGAAAATGAACCCCTTCGCCGAGGTTCAAGGCTGCCAGGAGAAACAATGAATCCAAATTACGAAGCCCTGCTCAAGGGCAAGATGTCCAATCAGAGCTACAATCGTTTAACCGCTCTGAAGAATAAGAAAGTTTTCGATTTTGTCGGGGAATTTGCCGAGCACTGCAATCCGGAATCCATTTATGTAGCTGATGACAGTGCTGCTGATGAGCAGTATGTCCGGGATCAGGCACTGGCCAAGGGAGAAGAGCATAAACTCAATCTCGACGGCAGAACCATCCACTGGGACAGTTATGGCGATCAGGCCCGTGATAAGGTAAATACCAGATACATCGTTGCCCCTGAAAACATGGAGCGGATGAAATCACTCAACGCCGTTGCCTACGACGAAGGGTACAAGGAAATCATGAATATTGCCAAAGGCAACATGAAAGGTAAAGACGTCATTGTTAAGTTCTTCGCCGAAGGTCCTACAGATAGTCCCTTCACAATTCCCTGTGTCCAGTTTACCGACTCATGGTACGTTGCCCACTCTGAAGCCATACTCTACCGCCCTGCTTACTCTCATTTTCTGAATATGAAAGACGAAGAGAAGGATGACTTCTTTCGCTTTATCCACTCCGCAGGAGAACTGGATAATCGCGGCTGTACCGTAAATCTGGATAAACGCCGGATTTATATGGACACCCAGAACAACATTGTATATTCGATGAACGATCAGTATGCCGGTAACTCCATCGGTCTGAAAAAGCACTCCATGCGCCTGGCCATCAACAAAGCCGGTAAAGAAGGCTGGCTCTGCGAGCACATGTTTGTTATGGCAGTAGTGAATCCTGATTCCAAAAGAAAAACATACTTCGCCGGCGCCTACCCTTCCGCCTGTGGTAAAACTTCCACCGCCATGGTTCCCGGTGAACAGGTAGTAGGCGACGACATCGCCTACTTCCGTAACATTAACGGGGAGTTCCGAGCGGTGAATGTCGAGCAGGGTATCTTCGGTATCATCAAAGATGTAAATGCCGATGACGATCCGGTTATCTTTGAAAACCTCAAAAAACCCCAGGAACTCATCTTTTCCAACGTTCTCGAGGGTCCGGACAAGAATCCGTACTGGCTGGGAATGGGTGAAGAGACTCCCGATTCCGGCCGTAACCATCATGCCGACTGGAAAAAGGGTGACAAAGACGCCAGCGGCAAAGAGGTGGGTATCGCCCATCCGAACAGCCGCTATACCATGCGCCTGGATTACCTCTCCAACTTCGACAAGGAAGGATTCGACGCTAAAGAAGGTGTTAAAGTTGAAGGTCTGCTTTACGGCGGCCGGGACAGCGACACTACCGTTCCTGTAGAGGAATCTCCCTCCTATGCCAGCGGTATCCTTCTGAAAGCCGCCACTCTGGAATCAGAAACCACCGCCGCCACTCTAGGCGCCGAAGGTGTCCGGAACGCCAGTCCCATGGCCAACATGGACTTTGTATCCTACCCCCTGGGTGAATACACCGAAAACAACCTCAATTTCGTAAACGGCATGAAGAAAGCACCCAAGGTGTTCAGCACCAACTATTTCATGCTCAGCCCCAAAGGCAAGTTTATGACCAGTAAGCTGGCTAAAAAAGTCTGGCTCCACTGGGCCGAGGGCCGGGTTTACGGCGAGTATGAAGGACTGGCGACCCCCACAGGTACCATCCCTCTGTATCCCGACTTGAAAAAGCTCTTTAAGAAACTCCTGAATGAAGATTTCTCCGAAGCTGATTATGAGTATCTCTTCACATTCCGCTGCACCAAGTGGGTTGAGAAACTGGAACGCACCAAGGCCTTCTTTGCCAAGATGGACACTAATATCCCACAGCACATCTACGATGCATGGGACAAGGCCGCCGCTGGAATCAAAGCCGCCAAAGAAAAATACGGTGATGAGATTAAGCCCGGTGCTTTCAAGGGTTAATTTTTTGAAAATACAATAATAAGAAAAGGCCGTTCCTTCCGGGGAGCGGTTTTTTTATCTTCTGTATTTTAACTTTCTTTTTCCGACTGCTTTTTGTTCAAGCCGCGGTTTCCTTCCGTTCCTTCCGTTCCTTCCGTTCATGCCGTTTCCGCCAATTCCGGGAATCAAAGCCTTCGCCCCGTTCCCTATCAAATCCTGCCTGCCCGCCTTAATCAGAGCCTTGCGCACAATCTCCCTGTTTTCCGGCCGGTTGTACTGAAGCAGGGCCCGCTGCATAGCCTTCTCTTCGTGCCCTGAAGGAATATGAACCTTTTCCCCTGTCATAGGGTCGATACCGGTGTACCACATCGCCGTAGCCAGAGTCCCCGGGGTGGGATAAAAATCCTGCACCTGATCGGGAATAAACCTGGTATCCCGAAGGTATTCGGCCATGGTTATCGCATCTTTCAGCCTGGCTCCGGGGTGTCCGGAAATAAAATAAGGCACCAGGTACTGTTTCTTGCCCAGTTTTTTATTGACCTCCGCGTAGCGCCTCACAAACTCATCGTACACCTGACGTTTAGGCTTCCCCATCACCTTGAGGACGTCCGGTGATACATGTTCGGGAGCCACCTTCAGCTGACCGCTGATGTGGTGCTCGCAGAGCTCCGAAAGAAAATCGTTCTTCTTATCTTCCAGCATATAGTCAAAGCGGATTCCCGATCGGATAAACACCTTCTTGATACCCTCCAGCTTCCGCAGTTCCCGAAGAATCCCGATGTACTCACTATGATCGCTCTTCAGGGAGGGGCAGGGCTCAGGAGTCAGGCATCTTTTACCCAGGCAGGAGCCTTTAGTCCCCTGCTTGGCACAGGCTGGAGAGTGGAAATTGGCCGTCGGGCCGCCCACATCGTGAATGTAGCCCTTGAAGTCTGAATCCTTAATAAGAATCTTTGCCTCATCCACCAGGGAATCCTGACTCCGGGAGGTAACGATACGTCCCTGATGAAAAGCCAGGGCACAGAAAGCGCAGGAACCGAAACAGCCCCGGTTGGACACCAGGCTGAACTGAATCTCTTCCATCGCCGGAATCTTCTCTGTATAGGAGGGGTGGGGTCCCCGGGCAAAGGGCAGGGCATACACCGCGTCCATCTCCTCCCGGGTAAGAGGCGGGGCCGGCGGGTTCTGCACCACCGCCCGGCCGCCGTAGGGTTCAGCTATGGTTCGTCCGGTAAAGGGATCGGCATTCTCGTACTGAATACGGAAACTCTCTGCAAATGCGGTACCCTCGATTTTCAATTTCTCATAATTCGGCAGAATCAGAGCTTTTTCGGGGATTTCAGCAGCCGGACAGACGTAAACGGTTCCCGGAACATCCCTGATATCCGAAACCGCTGCCCCGGAATCCAACGCCGAAGCTATCTTTCGGATGGCGGCCTCCCCCATTCCGTACACCAGTAAATCGGCCTTGGAATCCAGGAGCACCGAGCGGCGCAGGGAATCCTTCCAGTAGTCGTAATGGGCCATTCTCCGGAGTGAGGCTTCCAGACCACCGATAATAAGGGGCATCTTCTTGTAGGCCTGACGTACCAGATTCGCATAGACCGTTACAGCACGATCGGGCCTTTTTCCCGCCGCGCCTCCGGGAGTGTAGACATCCTTCCGGCGTTTCTTTTTCGCGGCGGTGAAGTGATTTACCATGGAATCGAGGTTTCCCGAGGTCACCAGAAATCCCAGACGTGGACGCCCGAGAACCTTAAGACTTTCAGGGCTCTTCCAATCAGGCTGGGCAATCACACCCACCCGAAACCCCTCGGACTCCAGCACCCGGCCGATTACCGCAGCACCGAAAGAAGCATGATCCACATAGGCATCGCCTGTAACCAGAATAAAATCCGGGCGATCCCAGCCCCGGGACTCGAGATCGTTCTTATTAATAGGGAAAAAGGGGTTCATCGGGGTGGATTATCGTGGAAA
>DEIH01000198.1 GCA_002352375.1 Spirochaeta sp. UBA2779
TGAGTCTGTCAGCTATCTCGTAAACAGCAAGGGATGTGTCGGCCAGCAGGGATGCCGCCGCTTCAATCTTCAGCCTGGTGTAGTATTTCATTGGTGTGATGTTCAGTTTTTTACGGAATAATCGTATCAGGTAAGACTCGGTAATACCCAGTTTCCCGGCAAGATCGGGAAGTCTGATGCGGCCGAAGACTTCATCCTGCATCATATCCAGAGCTTTTTCCAGATGGATGTTACCCGGTTCACCCTGGGGAATATTCCCGTCTCCAATAAGAAAAAGAAAGGAGATGAGCTGGTGTAATGCCGCCTGCCTCTTCAATGATGATGTGGATAAACTGCGCTCTTTAAGCTCTTCAAAGAAAAACCGATAGTTCCGGCCGATATTCCGGGGAGGTTTAGTACCGGCGGTGTACAGTAAGGCTTCTAATTCCCCCATTTCCTCAATTCGGAAAAGAACCGCATAGTAGGAAATCGGATTGTCATTTTGCCTGGCCTCAATGGCATGGGGGAGCCGGGGAGGGCATATAAACAGCGAACCCGGGCTTACAGTGTGCAGGGTTCCTCCTACTCGGAAATGTCCCTCTCCCCCGATGAAGTAGTGCAGTTCAAACTCTTTAGGCTGATGGCTGTGGTTCCTGGTATGCCATTTTATATCTTCGGTACTCTTTAACTGGTATACGAAAACGATATCCCGGATCTTAATCATCTTGAGGTCAATTTTATGCATCAAAATCACCTTCTGTCCATTACCCGATCACGTAATCTGGGATTATGCTTAAATTAATATGAAAGTGATACTGGGAATTGATAACGGCACTCAAAGCACAAAAACCATGTTTTATGATGCAGAGACAAAGAAGGTTCTGGCTATGGCTTCGGCGAAGCACGATATGATTGCCGAAGATGACGGCAGCCGGGAACAGAAGGCTGAATGGTGGATAAACGCGCTATTGGAATGTCTGAATCAAGTAGACCCTGATATACGATCGGCAGTTCAAGCGGTGGGAGTTTCCGGCCAGCAGCATGGTTTTGTTGCCATAGATGATAGTGGAAAACCTCTGTACAAGGTGAAGCTCTGGTGTGATACCTCAACTGCCGGTGAATGTGATGAAATGACTCAATCCTACGGGGGTGGGGAGAAACTGCTTTCTGAGGTGGGAAATCTCATTGCGCCGGGTTATACAGCCAGCAAGATACTCTGGCTGAAGAAAACCTATGGCGATCTGTATGAGAAGATGCGCTGGGTACTTTTACCCCACGACTACCTGAACTTCTGGCTCACCGGTGAAGCTGTGATGGAATACGGTGATGCCTCGGGGACAGGACTTCTCAATGTGAGAGAACGGGTCTGGCAGGAGGATCTGATTCGTTCCCTGGATTCCGGTCTTCTTGATAAACTTCCCCGGCTTATCGGGCCGGATGAAACTGCCGGGCGGATTACGGCTGAAGCAGCGGCAATAACCGGCCTTCCGGAAGGCATCCCCGTTTCCAGCGGAGGCGGTGATAACATGATGGGGGCACTGGGAACAGGAACTGTCAGCGATGGTGTTATCACGATGAGTATGGGAACCAGCGGAACCCTTTACGGATATTCGGATAAGCCGATTATCGACCCGGAGGGAATCCTGGCGGCGTTTTGTTCTTCCTCCGGAGGCTGGCTGCCACTGCTCTGCACCATGAACTGTACCGTGGCTACCGAGCTTACCCGGGAATTATTCGGTCTGGATGTTAAAGAAATAGACGCCGCTGGAGCCCGGGCACCTGCCGGAGCAGAAGGTGTCAGTATTCTCCCCTTTTTCAACGGAGAGCGGGTTCCCAATCTTCCCAATGGAAAGGCCAGTATCATGGGCCTGAATACGACAAACTATACAAAAGAGAACCTTTCCAGAGCATCACTTGAGTCTGCGGTTTACGGTATGAAAATTGGACTCGACCGGTTCCGGGAGCTGGGTTTTGATGTCAGGGAAATCAGAATGATAGGCGGAGGGGCAAAGAGTCCTATCTGGCGGCAGATGGCCGCCGATGTACTGGGTGTTCCTGTTCTGATTCCCGAGCAGGCTGAAGCGGCGGCTCTGGGTGCTGCTCTACAAGCCTATTGGATGTTGGAAGGCGGTGGTGCCGCAAGGCTTCAGAACATAATAAACGAACATGTCTCCCTGGATGAATCAGAATCCTGTGTACCTGATTTGGAGCTCCGAGCTGCCTATGATGAGGGTTATGCCCGGTACCGCAGTTGGCTGGATGCCCTCGCGCCTCTTTACAGCTGAATATCGGGGATGAGTCTCTCCGGATATCCCTGGAGTAAATAAAGAAATTAAATCAAGGAGTTAGAGTAATGAGTAGTATTTTTATCGGAAACAAAGAGTACTTTCCGGGAATCGGGAAAGTGGCCTTCGAGGGCAGCGGATCGGATAATCCACTGGCATTCAAGTTCTACAATCCTGAACAGCTTATCGGCGGGAAAACCATGAAAGAACATCTGAGGTTTTCAGTGGCCTACTGGCATTCTTTCTGCGGTGACGGCAGCGATCCTTTCGGCAGCCCGACAATCAATCACCCCTGGCGGGGTAACGATTCTATGACATCAGCTAAAAACAAGCTGGATGCCGCATTTGAGTTTTTTACTAAGATTGATGCTCCCTACTACTGTTTCCATGATGTGGACATGGCCCCTGAGGGTGCCAATCAGGTGGAGTCTGAAAAAAACCTGATAACCCTCACTGATATGGCCAAAGAGCGGCAGGAGAGTACCGGAGTTAAACTACTCTGGGGGACAGCCAACATGTTTTCCCACCCCAGGTATATGAACGGTGTGGCCAGCAACCCCGATTTTCAGGTTGTGGGACATGCGGCCCATCAGGTGAAAGCCGCTATTGATTCCACTATCAAACTCGGAGGGCAGGGCTACACCTTCTGGGGCGGCCGGGAAGGGTACATGACCCTATGGAACACCGATATGAAGAGAGAATTGGATCATATCGGGCAGTTTCTGGCTATGGCCCGGGATTACGCTCGAAAAGCGGGATTTACCGGTACTTTCTATATTGAACCCAAGGCCATGGAACCCTCCAAACACCAGTACGATTTCGATGCGGCCACAGTAATCGGATTTTTGAGAAACTACGGCCTGGACAAAGACTTCAAATGCAATATTGAAGCCAACCATGCCACTCTTGCTGGACATGATTTTGTTCATGATTTGAGAACCTGCCGGGATGCCGGACTTCTGGGCAGCGTTGATGCCAACAGGGGAGATTTGATGAACGGCTGGGACACTGACGAATTCCCCACCGACGTTTATCAGACAACTCAGGCCATGCTGGAAATCCTGGCAATGGGCGGCTTAACAAGCGGCGGGCTGAACTTCGATGCCAAGAGACGACGGAATTCCACCGATTCAGAAGATTTATTCCTTGCTCATATTGCCGGAATGGATGCCTTTGCCCTGGGTTTGGTTACGGCTCAGAAGATTATTGAAGACGGTAAACTTGCCGAGATGCTCAAAGCCCGTTATTCCAGCTGGGACTCGGGTGACGGTGCCGCGTTTGAAAAGGGCAAACTTACTCTTGAGCAGCTGGCAGCCATGGGAGAAAAGGGTGAACCGGCAACCACCAGCGGTAAACAGGAGTACCTGGAAAGTCTTGTAAATGGTTATCTTTTCGGATAGAAAGTCGGTTACTAAGTCATTTACTTAGATAAATGAATGAAATAAAAGGACGGTTGCCATTCAATCGTCCTTTTTTATTGTTCGGAATAACCCTTACTGCCGAACATTAAAGCGTATTATCTTTCTTTTTTTGATCGGACGGATGTGAGGAATTCAAGTATAAACCCCGGGAATATTTCCCAGGTAGTTCAAAGCTACGGCATCGATTCCCTTGTCGGTGTTTCGTCTCTTATCACTGATATACGTGAGTTCAATTTTCGTCAGGTAAAAGATAGTCGTCCTCTCTACAAGCAGATACAGCAGCATCCCGCCGCGGATGAGTCCGGCACAGGAACCGGGGTATTCACAGATAGAACTTTTAACAAACTGTATGGAAAAAAGGCTGCATTAATCAAAAAGAGCCTTCTCCGTAGCGGATACTGCCGCCAATCGGGTGAAGACCAATGTACCCTTACCTGGCGGTTCAGATCTTTGCTTGTGGATGATTTTGATATCGGACTTGGAGCCAAATCCAATAACTCGGTTTTCCGCAGTCTGGAGACCCTGTTATGGGAACCTTTTCCCGGAGGCACGGGAATTGATAATTTTATCAAAGGGTTGAACTCTCCGGCAGCGGGCAGTTCTGATGCTCCTATCTCCAATCTGGAATACTGGTTTTGTCAGGGAATTAACATAATTGCCCTTCGTTTTTCTGCTCCTCCCAGCTCTGAGCTGATCAGTCTGATCGATCATAAGCTCCAGCTTATTCAACAGGAGAAATTGCAGAATTACTTTCATATCATCTCCTCATTTAATGCCGATAACATGATGTGGAAGCAGGAGAAGGACAAGAACCGGCGGTTCTTTGAGATTATTGAGCATCTTCTGGTGTATACATGGCGTCCATTTGACATGGAACAATGTGAAGTGAGTATTGATGCTGCCGGAGATGAAAGCTTGATTGCTTCAGGCAGTTTGAGAGTTGATTTTGCCGAGAACGGCACACCCACAACCCGATTTGACAGATTGGAAAAACGTTTTCCCCAGGTGAATCCCGATGGATATGAGTTTACGGTAAACGATGTATCCCTGAGAGCTTCAGAGATAGAAAATAATTCATCATATTTAAGTCTTCACATGGTTAGCCGGAGTACAGGAAATGTAGACCCCAGACGGAACATGCTGACTCACCGATTTGTGAAGCTGTTTGTTGAGTCTGTTGGCAAGCTTATTGATGTAATAATCCCTGTAATCCACAGGGAAGAAGCCGTTCAGGATTTGAAATGGCGCTATTTTCTGGATTCACTGCGTTTGCGGGCTCTGGACTACGGTGAAAACCTGCATCTTATCGTTTCTGACTCTCTGGAAGTTTTGAGAAAGTTTTTCGGTATATCTGAAGTGATGATATTCTCCGAAGACAAAGATCTGACACATATGCTGCAGCTGTTCTCCCGTAGCTACCTTGGGGAGAAGAACTATAAATTACTTAATAATCCTATTACTCCGGCAGCTATCCTGAAAAGACAGCTGTTGCTTTTTCCCATCAGGGAAATCCCCGGAGGACGGGTTTTGTTGTATTTCGATCTCCCACGTATCGGAAAGCGTCCGCTGAATCCCGAGAGTCCAGATCAGTATCTTATGGGTACCGATCTATGGAATATTGTAAACGGTGAGGCGGTAATTCATGGTTTAACAGATCTTAAAGATTATCTGTTCTTCATGGTAACCGAATGTCTTACAACCAACCCCAAAGCGGTAATGGCGAATCTGTCCAGGCGCCTGCCAGTACGCGGAGACGTGGGCAACGTCGATCATCTGATGAAACTCAGCAGAAGTATTCTCGAACGGTTGGGGCGCTTTTTCGATCTGTTTCAGGCTCTCAGCGGGAACCTGGAATCCGGACTGGCCTATATGAGGGGCCGCCGGGATAATTTAACCGGTCTGTACAACAGGCAGCATTTTAAAACTCTTTTGAACGAATCCTTTTCTAATCCTGGAATCCCTCTGGGGTTGATTTTTCTGGATATGGACAACTTCAAGATTTTTAATGATGCGGTGAGTCACGACTTCGGCGATAAGCTTCTGAGATCTTTGGCTAACAGAATGATTGAAGCCACAGAGAACATCGGCGTGGAGGCTGTTCCCGGCCGTTTCGGAGGGGATGAGTTCTGTCTCTTTATTGCCGGAATGGGTAAAGATGATTTTGAAGAAAAATCCATTGAAGTCTTCGGAAGCATCACCGAGAAACCTCTGGTTATGAGCTTTTACTTTGACGATCGGAACGAAGGGGCAGGGATGGAAATAAACCTTATCTCTTTCCTCCATCGACTGATGCGCCCGGATGTCGGCAGCCGTCAGGCCTCTCGGACTGAGTATATAGAAAAAGTTCACAAGGGGCCGAAAGCTCATGTTGTCGATATCTGGAAGCATTACCGGGTACAGGAAGGAAAGGCTATTACCGGTTCGAAAGTCCTTGGGGTGCAGATAATCAGTGAAATCAGTGCAATTGTTGAGGATAAAATACTTTACAATAAAATATTCACGGTGATAGACCCTGAGTTCAGCCGTATTATTCATCTGTTTATTGCTCTGCAGCTTAAAGGGTACACAACCAACAGGATTCGGGAATCTTTAATTAATGAGTTTGGCGGACTTTCGGTTGAGCGGCGTATCACTTTAAAAGTAAGTGCTGGTGTGGCTCATAATTCGGAGAATCGTTTGAGGTCGATGGATTCCCTGTTCAAGGCGGCGGACAGCCGTTCCTATCTGGCCAAGTCCAACGGTCGTAACTGTCTTTTCGGTGTGGATGGAGCAAAGCTCGCTTAGTTTTAATTATTTTTGGCGATACCCCTTCGGGGCCCGCGCTGTCCGCTTTTACTCCTCGAGTGCTTAACGCACCCTGCGGGGTACCGCTACCATCGCTATCGCAGAGGAAATAACTTTTCCCATCAGTTCGGCTCCTGTTTCGTTCAGATGAGCACCGTCCATCGTCAGGTACAAACCCCGTTCTTCGGATAGTTTCATAGCACCTTTCTCACGGCGTACTTCTTTTACATCTGCAGTGAAATCCCCGGGGTTGCTGAAAAACCAATCTGATAGATTCTCAGTTTTTTTCAGAATACTTTCTAACTTCCTGGAAACGTCGGCGAGACTGGCACCTGTTTTTCTAACAAGCTGGCGTAATTCCTGGTTGTATACCTCTCTTTTCCTGTTTCTCTCGCTGAGGAGAACCTCTCCTATCGGTGGAATGGTTACGCAGATAATACGCCGGATATCAACACCATATGTGACAGCCCTGCCAATCATTTCAGTGTAGATCTTAGAAAAATCCCGAGGTTCTATTGTGGGGATACTGCCCTGTTTCTCCATCTCCCTGACAAATTGAGTCCAGAGTCCGCCCCGGGAGGCCATCTCCGGCAGCAGTACATCATTGGCTCCGGTCTGAATTACCAGTACATCGGGGTTCTCTGATTCAAGAGCCGCCTTCAGGCGGTTCCCGACACCCAGGAGAGTATCCCCATCCCGTCCTCGGTTGATTATCCGGTTTTCAGAAGAACCGCTCTCCGGAAGCTTCAGATAACGGCTGTATGGAATCCCGAGATTTCCTGCTGTAAGACTGTTTCCAATTAACATTACTGTCATAAAAGGAGTATACCCTTCGGGTTTATTATTCTCTATAATCTGGCATACCTGAATTTAGATTGGAGGGGAAATAGTATGAGTAATTTTGCACAGTGGTGGCAGCACCTCCCGGAACAGATGAATCCGGTTATCTTTTCAATCGGCAGTTTCTCTCTGCAGTACTACGGCCTGATGTACCTGGTGGCCTTTACAATTGTTTATATTCTGGCCTTGTTTAGGTTGAAAAGGGAGCCCCGTTTCAATATGGACAGCGAGAAGCTTCAGGAACTGATGGTAGCTATGATATTGGGTATTATCATCGGTGCACGTCTGGGATATGTCCTTTTCTATAATTTTTCATATTACATGCATAATCCCCTGGAGATTGTTCTGCCCTTTGATATTTCCGACGGGTTTCGTTTTACCGGTATTGCCGGTATGTCCTACCACGGCGGGCTCCTGGGAGTTCTTTTTGGGACTTTGTATTTTGCCCGAAAGAACAAGACCTCTTTTCTGGACATTGCCGATCTTATCGTTCCTTGTGTTCCCCTGGGGTACACCTTCGGACGCTTGGGTAACTTTATCAACGGTGAGCTCTTCGGCAGAATCACCGAACGTTCAATCGGAATGTATTTCCCGCAGGCACCGGGAATACAACTGAGGCACCCCTCTCAGCTCTATGAAGCTTTTTTTGAAGGGATTGTCCTGTTTCTGATTCTCTGGTTTCTTAAAAAACGTATAAAAATATCGGGAGCCATGCTCCCTCTGTACCTGATGGGCTACGGTCTGTTCCGTTTTCTCATTGAATACACCCGGCAGCCGGATCCCCAGCTTGGCTTTGTTCTTCTGAAGTTTTCCATGGGTCAGCTGCTCAGCTCGGGAATGATAATTGCCGGCGGGCTGATGTTGGTTTATTTAAACAGAAAAGCTCAGGATTGAAACGAATTATCGGTTCTGAGCCGCTGCATACAGCCGGTCTTTTTCCTTTTGTGGTATCAGCAGATTCATAACGGCAGCAATAAAAAGGATACCGGCGAGGTTGATTATCAACCGTGAAACCGCAAAGCGATACCCCAATGCGTTCATTTCAAACAGGAACATGGGGATTTTCGTGGTAGACCAGGCACCGATAAAAATTAGAATATTGGTGAATGAAGCTCCTTTTTTCATCAGGACGGCAACAATCGGGAATGCGCCGTACAGCGGCCCGGCTGCAGCGGATCCCAGAAAGAATCCCAGCAATCCACCCTTGAAACCTGATTCCGGGCCCATCAGACGAATAATGATTTCCCTGGGCACCCAGACATCGAAGAGGCCGAGTAGAATAAAGATTGGCGGGATAATCTGAAGCATGGTGCCGAGCTGGTAGCTTAAGATTGAGATTGTTTGAGCAGACTTCTGAGGCCAGAATAGGAGAAAAGCGGTTAATATACCTATCGAGAAGAGAGCTGCACTGTATTTTCTGACAATAGTTTTCATAAAGAAATCACCCATGCGACAAACAGGGCCGCAGGAAAGGAAAAACCGAATGCCAGGGTGTTGCGTATTAGCGCTGCCCGTTTACCCAGATATTCAATTTCCATGGGAAGAGTAACAATACCTACCATCATCAGGGTTGAGATGAAAGTTGCAACAGGTACGATACCGGCACCGCTTCGCAGCAGCTCAGAGGCAACCGGAAAAGCGATGAATCCGGGAATCAGAGTTATCGACCCCACTACAGCGGCACCGAAGGTGCTTAGAACCCCTGACTCCTCTCCCAGAATACCTGTCATCAGAGCCTCATTGAATAGCGATAACACTATGGAGACAATTACCAGAACAGTGATGAATTGAGGCAATATATTACTGAGCGACTTGAGACCTTTTAACACGGCCTTTTTGGTTTTAATCCGGTCTTTAAAGGCTGAAAAAATCAGTGCAGCCAGAGTAAATGCATACAGAAGCATGACGTTTAAACCTATTTTCATGGTTTCGATAATAAGAAACCGATGTATAGGTGTCAACTTATTTGACAAAGTTTCTAAAATTTGCAACATTAAGAAGGGGGATGTACAATGACTGAGCAGGAAAAGATAAGATACGATATGCGCTCTCACATGTTTAAAGCCCTGTCTCACCCGATGAGAATCTATATCCTGGACAAACTCAAAGAACGCACGTGGTGTGTCTGCGAGCTGGCTGATGAGGTTGGTATTAACAAATCTGCCGCATCAAAACACCTTTCCCAGCTCAAGGAAGCCGGGCTTGTGGATATTGAAAAGAAGGGAACTCAGGTGGAATACCGTCTTACAGCACCCTGTGTTCTGGATCTGGCATCCTGTGCCGAAGGTGCGGTTTTAAGCAATCGGCGTAAGAACCTGGGATTGTAAAGAGGTGTTACTCCTAAGGCCTCCATTCGTTGATCGTTTTACAGTTGCACCCGCTGTTCCAGTATAACTTGAGCCTCCTGAGATCTTCGGTAATTAAAGGCAAATCTTTATTTGCTGATTTGATAATTCCGGGGATGTAACTTTGTTCCTCCCAATTCCCGGGATTAATCTGAAAGTGAACCCACTGCCCCCGTTTCTCTCCCTTTATCAGCCCGCTTTGCCTGAGCCGGGTGAGGTGGCGGGATAGGTTTGATTGGTTTAACTTCAGTATGGCCTGAATTTCACAGGAACATAAATCCACGGCTTCCTGAAGCAGGCATACGACTCGCATTCTGGTTTCGTCAGCCAGGGCGGTAATTGTTGATATTGTATCCATAATTTTTTTAGTCCTCAGGGAGTACCGGGAACCAGTGCCGGGTATTATTGGTGAAATTGACAAGGCTCAACATAACCGGTACTTCAACGAGAACACCCACTACGGTCGCAAAGGCGGCTCCTGAGGAAAGCCCGAACAGGCTGATCGCGACAGCGACGGCCAGCTCAAAAAAATTGCTGGCTCCGATCAATGCAGCCGGTCCGGCAATGGGATGGGGAAGTTTCCATATTCTCGACCAGCTGTAAGCAATACCGTAAATGAAGTAGGTCTGAATTATAAGGGGTACGGCGATTAAGGCAATGTGAAGGGGGTTGCTGAGTATTGTATCCCCCTGGAATGAAAACAGGATGATCAGGGTAAGAAGCAGGCCGGTGGTTGTTATCCCATCAAATTTTTTGGTGAATACATTTTCAAAATAGTCTTTCCCCCGGTTTTTCGTGATAAGGACTCGGGACAGATAGCCGAATCCAAGGGGAATAACCACAAACAGGAATACCGATAGAAATAAGGTGTTGTACGGTATTTTTATATCACTGATTCCCAGAAGTAGAGCGACAATGGGTGTAAAAGCGAAGAGTATTATCAGGTCGTTTACGGCAACCTGTACCACCGTATAAGCCGGATCTCCATCGGAGAGATGACTCCAGACAAAAACCATCGCCGTACATGGTGCCGCGCCCAGGAGAACCGCTCCTGCAAGGTACTCTGTTCCCAGCTCGTCGCTTATCCAGGGACGAAATACCACTTTCAGGAAAAAGAAGGCTATAAGGTACATGGTAAAGGGTTTAATGAGCCAGTTTGTAACTGTCGTAACAGCCAGGCCTTTCGGTCTTTTGGTTGCTTTAAGGATACTTGTAAAATCAACTTTCAGCATCATCGGATATATCATCAGCCAGATAAGTATGGCTACCGGCAGGGAAACCTGGGCGTATTCAAGTTTACTGAGAAACTCCGGTACTGATGGGAGGAATTGACCTATAGCAATTCCGAGAACGATACATATCAGAACCCAGATTGTCAGATATTTTCCGAAAAAACCTATTGAAGCCTGTTTTGAAGATGACATGATTAATCTCCGAAGTATGAATATATGAGCATATAATCATATAATATAAGTGTCCTGTCAATCAGAATATTTTTGGGTAATATTGAGAAAAAAACGATAGCTCACAGGCCGGTTTTTTCAGATATAATAAGGAGTAGCGATGAGTAACAGCCAATACTGTATTCAGATAATCCGTGAGGACGGAAGTAACACCGCCACTTCCCAGGTACGTGATTTCTCATTAAACCTGGGGTGCACTGCCGGAGATAACTCTGTTGGATTCAATCCTGTGGAAACACTTCTATCGGCGGCGGGGGCCTGTATCACCTCTTCTTTGAGGCTGGTAGCGGAGAATAGCAATGTGCCCATCGGCCGGGTGGAGGTTTCGGCATGCGGTATCAGGCAGTCGGATCCGCCACGTCTTATTTCAGCTCAAATTGAGGTGGGAATTGAATCCCGGGAAAGTGATGACAGGATTTCCAGGGTGTTCCGTGTTGCCGGCCGGAACAGTACGGTTGTTTCAACCCTGGGAGAGGCGCTGGATCTGAATCTTAAATGGAAGCGTCTGAATCAGGAAAGTTCATGAATCCAATGAAGTCTATGAAATGCTTTTCGATATTGGCCATACTCACATCCGGGTTGTAATCCAGGCTGAGAATCTGAACATTGGGCAGCAACTTATTGAGGGTTTTTGTAAAGCCTCTGCCGGTGATGTGGTTGGGGCCGTCCCGCAATAATGCGAAACGGCCCTCGTTTTACTTTACCTGTTGTAGTTTACCACCGTTTTCAACCTTTCAGCAGAGCTTCAGCCTCAATGAGAACATTTTCAGCTGTAAAGCCGAACTTCTCATCCAGTACACCGGCCGGGGCCGAGTAACCGAAATGATCCAGACCGAATACCCGTCCTCCGGTGCCGGTGAGTCCTTCCAGTGTTACCGGGAGTCCAGCGGTGAAGCCCAGTTTGGGAACAGTTGATGGAAGAACCTCTTCCTGATAGCCGGCAT
>DEIH01000086.1:0-2599 GCA_002352375.1 Spirochaeta sp. UBA2779
GGCGAGCTGAAAAGTACTTTTGCCCTCGGCCGGAAAAACCACATTATTCTGAGTCAGCATATAGGCGATCTGGAAAATATGGAAACAATGGAGTTCTTCCAGGAATCCTATTCCCGTTTTAAAAGGCTTTTCAAGGTTGAACCAGAACTGTTTGTCCACGATAAGCATCCAGATTATCTCTCAACACGTTTAGCCTTGAAACTTTCGGCAGATCTGGGACATCCCGCCATAGGGATTCAGCACCATGAAGCGCACATCGCATCAGTTATTGTTGAGCATGGACTGAAAGAACCGGTAATCGCTGTATGTTATGACGGCTCGGGTTACGGCAATGACGGTACCATCTGGGGCGGGGAAATCTTTTCCGGCGGGTTGAAAGGATTTCAAAGAGAGATTCATTTACAGCCGATCAAGCTTCCCGGTGGAGATACGGCATCAAAGCATACCTGGAGAACCGCTCTTTCCTTCCTGTATGAAACTTACGGTGATGGGTTTGAATCCCTTCCCCTGGAGATATTGGGATGGATTGGAAGCTCAGAAGGTCCCGAAAGGGTCGATCAAATACAATTCATGCTGAAAAACAGCATAAACAGCCCTTTATCTTCCAGTATGGGACGGCTCTTTGACTGCATCTCAGCCCTGACAGGGATATGCTTTGAGAACCGATATGAAGGAGAAGCGCCCATGCTCCTGGAAGCCGCGGCAAATCCCGAAGAACAGGGCTTTTACCCCTGGGGCATTACAGAAAACATCATCGATTCCAGGGAAATTATCAGGGCCGTTGTTCAGGATATTCTGAAGAAGGTGCACCCCGGGGTTATTGCAGCCAGATTTATGAATACAGTGATTCAGTTCAGCTGTGATTCTGTCTCATTGGTGATGGAACGAACCGGTATAAAGAATGCGGTTTTGAGCGGCGGAGTGTTTCAGAACAGATATCTCCTGGAGGGATGCGAATCGGAACTGAGAAAAAGAGAGTACAAGGTGTACAGTAACTCCCTGATACCGGCAAATGACGGGGGCCTGGCTTTAGGACAAATCGGAATGGGCGCAGTTTCAGGAGGCTGATATGTGTGTTGCAGTACCGGGAGAGGTGATAAAAATTCATGATTCAAAAGCAGAAGTCCGCATCCGGAAGGTACTTCTTGAAGCTGACTGTGCCCTGATGGAATCGATATCCGTCGGGGATAGGGTGCTTGTCCATGCAGGCTTTATCATCGAAAAAATCTCACGAGGAGAGTCCGATCAGATGATGGAAGATCTGGAAAACTATTCCAATATCACATCAGCCTGGGAAGATGATTCGTGAACGGCTATTCTATAAAAGGTTTCATACCCCAGGGCAGAGCCCTGGACCCGGAGTCGCCGCTGGCGACTCCCTTCCGCGGCAAGCCGCGGAGTATGAACCCTTGCCTTCCCTGCTCTCACTCGGGAATGAACAAGTTCACTCCACTCGTTCGTTTGGGAATCGATGCTCTCCGGACGGCCATCTCAAGAGAATCAGAAAAACCGATTACACTAATGGAGGTTTGCGGCAGCCATACCATGGCTATCTCCCGTTTTGGTATTCGCTCCCTGCTGCCCGAAACAATCCGGTTGATTTCCGGCCCGGGATGTCCGGTCTGTGTTACCGAGATTACCTACATCGATTATGCCATCGCCCTTTCCCGACAACATGAAACCATTGTTCTCAGTTATGGAGATTTGGTGAGAGTTCCTGGAACTCATTCCAATCTGGAACGGGAAAGGGCCGGGGGAGCCGATGTGAGAATTGTTTATTCTCCCATGCAGGCCCTGGAAACGGCTCGTGAGAATCCGGATAAAGAGGTTGTATTCTGCGGGATAGGTTTTGAAACAACCACTCCGGGATCTGCTGTTCTTATTAAATCCGCTGCAGAACAGAATATCGGCAACCTGTCGGTACTCGGAGCCCATAAAACCATGAAACCGGCAATGAAGGCCCTGTTGGAATCGGGTACGNNATTGACGGGTATATCTGCCCCGGCCATGTAAGCGTTATCACCGGGATGAGTATGTACCGGGAACTCTGCAATGAATATCCGATCTCCTGCACTGTAACAGGATTTGAAACTGAAGAGATTCTTCTCGGGATACTCTCCCTGGTAAGAAGCATTCAATACGGTGGAGATCCGGTTCAGAATGCCTACCCCCGGGTAGTTCGGGAAGAGGGAAATCCGAAGGCAAGAAGCCTTGTGGCCGAAGTGTTTGAGCCCTCGGACGCCCTTTGGCGGGGGCTGGGTTCGATTAAAGGAAGCGGGTTGACTGTTCGACGGGAATATGAGGCGTTTGATGCGTACGAGCGCTTCGGCCTGGAGGTTGAAGAGGGGGTTGAGCCGAAGGGATGCCGCTGTGGTGAAGTGCTCAGGGGTGTATGTACTCCAGCAGAATGCCCCCTCTTTGGAAACCGCTGTGTTCCAGGAGATCCTGTGGGTGCATGTATGGTGTCCTCTGAAGGCAGCTGCGCTGCATGGTACAATTACTCATGAAGGATTTCGGAAAGATTACCCTGGCCCACGGCGCCGGGGGAGATATAAGCGCCGAACTGATCAGCTCGGTTTTTATGCAGGCCTTCGGTAAT
>DEIH01000086.1:2683-13368 GCA_002352375.1 Spirochaeta sp. UBA2779
CTGGCTGTGGCCGGTACGATTAACGACCTTTCGGTTTCAGGGGCCATCCCGCTGTATTTGAGTTTTTCGGTAATCATGGAAGAAGGTTTTTCCATTTCAGATCTGAAAAAAATTACAAAGTCCGCAGGTGAGACAGCCCGTTCAGCGGGGGTTCAAATTGTTACCGGGGATACAAAGGTAGTTGAGAAAGGCAGCTGTGATGGTATTTTCATCAACACTTCCGGGGTGGGATTTCTTAAAGAAGAACTTGCCGGTATCAGTACAGCCTCCCGGGTAAAGCCCGGAGACTCGATACTGGTTAACGGCACAATCGGGGATCATGAAACGGCCCTGCTCTGCAGCAGAAAAGATATTCCGGTTTCATCAGAAATCATAAGCGACTGTGCCCCCCTGAACAGCTTAATTCGGGAGCTCATTGAATCCTGCCCATCAGTAGCCTTTATGAGGGATGCCACCCGGGGGGGTATTGCCACCGTTTTATGCGAACTGAACGAACTCTCCGGACGGGGAATTGAAATCAAAGAGGACGCCATTCCGATGAAAGAGGAGGTTTCCGGAATATCCGGAATATTCGGATACGATCCCCTTTTTATGGCAAATGAGGGAAAAGCTATCTTCATCATCCCGAAAGAGGATACGGAATCAGCTCTCGGACAATTGAGAAAACATCCCATGGGAAAAGAAGCTGCCGTTATCGGCCGTATTACAAAAGATAATCCTGATAGAACAATACTGAGAACCAGAGCCGGAGGCTCTCATATACTCCACAGACTCTCAGGTATGCAGCTCCCCAGGATTTGCTGAAAAACATGGAAGAAAGTCATGCATGAATTCAGCATAGCCCAGAATATTGTGGAGATTCTTACACAGGCGGTGGAGGATAACAGACTGGTAAATATTGAGCTTATCACCGTCGAAGCGGGAGAGCTGAGACAGATTGTACCTGAATCTCTAAAGATGGCCTTCGACGCCCTGAAAACAGAAAAAGGCAGCCCGCCGGCAATAAGAAACTGCAGGCTCAATCTGGCAATTATCCCTCAGGCGGTGAGCTGCAGTGACTGCGGCTGTAATTTCTACCCCGAAGATCTGTGCTATATCTGTCCCGACTGCGGGTCTATTAATACTGAGGTGAAGGAAGGGAATAAACTGATAATTAAATCAATCAAAGGAGAAACTGATTAAATGATTATAGAACTGAATCAGAATATCATGGATTCCAACAATTCCCGGGCGGATGAAGTCCGGAAAATTCTTGCTGAGTACAATCTGGTAATGATTAACATCATCAGTTCACCGGGATCGGGGAAGACATCCCTCCTCGAAAAGACTCTCGGGAAGTTGGGAAAGATTTTCAGTCTGGGGATTATTGAAGGAGATGTGAATACCACCCGGGATGCCCGGCGTCTGGAAAGTTTCGGGCTGCCGATAACCGCAGTGAATACCCGGGGAGCCTGTCACCTGAATTCCACTATTATATTAAAAGCTCTTGATGAACTGCCACTGGACAATCTGGACTGCATTATTATCGAGAATGTCGGCAATCTGGTTTGCCCTTCAGAATTCGATCTGGGAGAACATGCCAAAATTGCCATCTCAAGCGTACCCGAGGGAGATGACAAACCGCAGAAATACCCGTTGCTTTTCCGGGAGGCGAAGTGCCTGATTCTGAATAAAATTGACCTTCTGCCCTACGTTCCCTTCAACCGGAAGGTGTTCTACAGGGATATCGAGAACCTCAATCCCAAACTTCCGCTTATAGAAACCTCATGCACCACCGGCGACGGGGTAGATGCATGGATTAAGTGGATTACGGACTTTATCACTACTAACAGGAAAACAGTCTAACATTTATTATCAGCCCGCGTTTTTAAGCCAGATGGAGGAAGGATTCTCAAATCTCTTACGCCCCGAAAGGATCAGATAAGCGGCGAAGCAGAGCAGCAGGTAGAGGAAATACAATCCCAGAACCTGGTAGGTAGGTTTCAGCGTACCGTTTAAAGCTCCCACTGCCGGCATGTTCGCTGTAAGAATAATCGGAATGGCAAAAATAAATGTCAGCCCCGCGGAAAACATGAAATCCCGGCTGGCCGGAGTTTCGAACTGGGGATCGATAATCCGGAGCAGGGCCAGTCCTGTGGGCAGGGTACCGGTTGCCGCTCCATAGATTAAAACGGCCCGATAGAACACATGTTCCTGAAACACCCGGCTGGAGAGCCAGATATGGCTGAATGTTGTCGCCAATCCGGTTAAACCGGCTACAAGAGCAATAGGTACCCAGTATTGTGCTACAACCGCCGCACTGATGGCAGCGATAGCTGCGGCAACCATGAAGTCCACACTGAACCCGCTGATACGGGTAAGNNATTCCCCAGAGGTTGGTGGCCAGCTGAACGCCTGTGTTACCCAAAAAAGCCAAAAGCCATGAAAGGCCGGTAAGTCCCAGATAGGAAAGGAGGTATGTAAACAGTACCAGACCGGATGTGAAGGCGAAAGGATCTATAGCCTCGGGGTTTGTAATATTGGAAACTTCCGATATTTCCGAGGATTCACCACGGTGCAGAACGCCCTGTCTCAGACTCTTTGATTTGATACGCTCTTTCTCTTCGTTGGAAACCCAACCCTTTCGCATTCCGTAATTAACCAGAAAGATACCGCCGAAACTGGCCCAGATAAACCCGAGGGCTCCGAAGGTGAGTCCCACACTTCCCATCCCCTCAAATCCCATCTCTTCCCAACCGGTACCGATGGCAAAAGCCTGCCCCGGCCCCAGAGAAAAACCCAGAGTGGCAAAGAGTCCGAAACCCGGGAACAATCCCGGTAGAATCGTCTTGATGAGTACCAGTGTAATAACGGTTCCCAGAAAACATTGGAGGGCATACTGGGTAAGAACCATGGTACTGGTTGCGAAAACATCCCGGCTTGATTTACGTTTTTCATTACTCACCCGGAGGGTCATGGATATAAAGGAGAGGTTCAGAAAATGAAAAACAATATTCTTGAGACTCATGGTGTCCATTCCCATGAAAGGAAACACCCAGTTGTACAGAGGAAAAAGAATAAACCCTGCAGTTAATGCGTTGGGAATCAAAAAACGTTGAAAAAACCTGATTTTAGAACGAAGTAATGTGGCGAACATAAGAGCTCCGCCGATGATGCCCATGTCGATGAGGAAATGCCAGCTGAATGTCACGATGCAGCCTCCAGCCAGCATAATAAAGTCTATTGAAGTACCTCACAAGTAAAACAGCTCCGGAATCGGAGCCGTTCTGATTAAAATCGGACTTAACTATCTTTTGTGTCGCTCTTTGAATCCCCGGGAGGACTGCTTCCGGATTCTTCAGCTTCAGCAGCATCTCTGGCTGCCTTCTCCTCAGCAGCTTTGCGGGCGGTTTCCTCTTCAGCAGCCCGGCGCTCAGCCATCCGGACTTTGATTGCCTCATTCCGGGCATCTCCTGAAACTTTGGCCCTCTCCGAGGGTTTAAGATCGGCGCCCTTTCTAGCGGAGAAATCAGATTTCCCCAGCTCGTCTGAATCGATGAGATCCATCAACTCTTCCCGCTCTATCGTTTCCTTATCAAGAAGTCTGACTGTAATAGCTTCAAGAAGTCCGGAGTGCTTTTTCAATAGAGTGAGTACCTGTTTGTAACGATCAGACATGATTTTTGAGATTTCTTCATCAATGTAGTGCTGGGTATCTTCTGAGTAATCCCGGCCCTGATTGTACGGAGACTCTCCGCTCAGATATCCCCCGCCCCGGCGGTCCAGGGAAACATTGGGGAAACGTTCACTCATCCCCAATCGGGTAATCATGGAACGGGCAATATCCGTAGCCTGCATGATATCATTTCCCGCCCCGGTTGATACGGTTCCATAAATAATTTCTTCTGCTGCCCGGCCGCCCAATGCCACATCAATCCGACCCAGGAGTTCTTCACGGGTTTGAAAGGAGCGTTCTTCTTCGGGAACAGGCAGCATATAACCCATTACACCGTAGCCCCGGGGGATGATAGTGATTTTTTTAACAAGATGCTGATCCGGTGTAAAGACATTAACCAGTGCATGACCCGTTTCATGATATGCGGTAACTTCCCGTTCATGGGGATTGAGTAGTTTATTCTTCTTCTGCAATCCGATAGCAGCTTTCTCTATCGCCTCAAAAAAGTCGTCTCTGGAAACTTTATCCCGTCCCATGCGTACCGCCAGCAGGGCAGCTTCATTAACAATATTTGCAAGATCTGCACCGGCCAGTCCTGCAGTAGCCTTTGCTATTTCTAAAAGATCCAATTCATCTTCCAACTTCACATCGGCTGAATGAATACGCAGTATGGCCTCCCGGCCGATCTGATCCGGCTTATCCACAACCACCTGACGGTCGAAGCGGCCGGGGCGCAGCAATGCGGGATCCAGAACTTCAGGGCGGTTGGTGGCGGCCAGAATAATAACTCCCCCGGTAGAATCAAATCCATCCATTTCTACCAGAAGCTGATTCAAAGTCTGTTCCCGTTCATCATTAGTTGAGAGGGTTCCCGCCCGGCTTTTTCCAATGGCATCCAGCTCATCGATGAAAACAATACAGGGAGCCTTTTCCCGAGCCTGTTTAAATAGATCCCGTACTCTGGCAGCACCGACACCTACAAACATCTCGACAAAATCTGCTCCGGACATTCGAAAGAACGTTACCTCAGCTTCACCGGCAACGGCCCGGGCCAACAGGGTTTTACCAGTTCCCGGCGGGCCGACAAGCAGGGCCCCTTTGGGGATTTTTCCACCGATATTGGTATATTTTGTCGGGGTTTTTAGAAAATCAACAATTTCAACAAGTTCGTCCTTGGCTTCATCACATCCGGCGACATCCTTGAAACGGGTTTGTAAATCATTCTCGGCAACAATTTTTGCATTATTCTGCCCGAAACTCATTACATTGGATCCGCCTAAACCACCCATGCGTTTGAGGATGTACCGCCATATAACCAGCATCAGAACGATGGGAATCACCATGCGGAATAATAAATCCAGCAGATAGTTATTGGACTCAGGGATGGCTTTGTAAACGATGCCTTTTTCATCCATCAGAGGAAGAAGTGTCAGATCGTTTTTAATCTGCTCGGTTTTCCAGGAGCTTAAATTGGTGTTATTCGAACCGAAAAAACTCTGAAGAAGAGAAGTGGTATCGGAACCTGTCAGCTCCGTCTGTACAAATGAATACCCTATCAAAGATGTTCCCGAGTAGTGAACCTCTTTAATACTGCCTTCAACAATCAGTTCCTTGAAGTCACTATAGGGAATGGACTGATCGTTTCCCTTGAACATG
The DNA here is from genome assembly GCA_002352375.1 of Spirochaeta sp. UBA2779. Lineage (GTDB taxonomy): Bacteria > Spirochaetota > Spirochaetia > DSM-2461 > DSM-2461 > UBA2779. The sequence continues at coordinate 7,995 of DEIH01000086.1, forward strand.
AACATATTCAGAATACTGAGCAGCAGAATGGCTAAAAGAAGATACCACATGGAAAAACGGAATTTGCCGCCTTTTAAAGGGTTTTTTCCGCTTCCCTCACCTTTATTTTTTACTTTCTTCAACAACTCACGCCAGTCGTTATTATCATCATCTTTTCGTTTATCGTTATTCATTGAATCCTCTGTATGCTCTTAATAATAAGCAATTCATAGCATCATGGGAAATAAAGCTGATAAAGAATCATAGATTTTGGCTATAATACGAGTTGTATGATAGAATTTAAAAAAATAACAACTCGTAAAGGTGATTCAGGTAAAACCAGTCTGGCAGACGGACTCGCTCTTCCAAAGGATAGCCTGCCCTTTGAAGTTCTCGGTGATGTGGATGAACTGCACTCGGCTCTGGGACTGCTCAAAGCATCAATGGAGGAGACTCCTGATAAAGATGATATTAACTGGATAGAAAACTGCCTGCTCCGGATTGGCGGAATGATTGCAGTTCATCCCTCCCATTCTGCTTTCAGTAAAATTGACAGGGTTGGTATATCAGACCTGGAAAAACTCGAAACCCGACAGAAGAAGCTGATGGAAAAGGTAGAAATGCCCCCTTTATTTATCACTTACGGCGGAAGTGAGAGAGGAGCAAGAGCGGATGTGGCCCGGGCCGTCTGCCGCCGGTCCGAGCGCCATTTAGTCCGGCTGATAAGGGGAAAAAAATTGAGTCATCTCTCTGATGCTCAGAAATTTCTCAACCGTCTTTCCGACTGGCTCTTTGTTAAGGCCCGGGAGCTTGATGCATCCTGAAACCTCTGAGGTACAGCTGATTTACAGCCTTTCAGCCACCGCATCACCGATGGCCGCAGTACTGACAGCCTCTTCTCCCGGTCCGAGGATATCCCCTGTTCGAAACCCGTCAACAATGGTTTTTTCCACAGCTTTGTAGATTCTGCCAGCGGCCTTAAATTCGCCGAAAGAATGCTCCAGCATCATAGCCCCCGAGAGTATCTGAGCCAGGGGATTGGCAATACCCTTCCCGGCTATATCCGGTGCCGATCCTCCTGAAGGTTCAAACAGATGAACCGACGGACCGAGGCTTGCGGATGGTAACATCCCCAGGGACCCGGCCAGAGCGGCGGATTCATCCGAGAGAATATCACCAAACAGATTCCCGGTAACAATTACATCGAACTGTCCGGGGTTTAAAATCAGCTGCATGGCGGCGTTATCGACGTACATGTGTGACAAATCAATTTCAGGGTAATCCCCGCGCATATTCTCTGCGGTTTTCCGCCATAACATACTGGATCGCAGGACATTAGCCTTATCCACACTGCACAGCCGGCCCCCCCGGCTCCCAGCGGTCTTAAAACCTACTTTCAGGATTCTCTCCACCTCATGCCTGCGGTAAATCATGGTATCAAGGCCCTCTTCTTCGGTAAGTGTTTTAGGTTCACCGAAGTAAACACAGCCGATCAGCTCCCTGACAGTGAGTATATCAACATCCGGTGTCTTCCCTTTGAAGTCCAGAGGACAGCAGGAGGCCAGTTCAGGGTAAAGCTTCACCGGCCGCAGATTGGCAAACAAACCCAGGGACTTTCTTACTTCAAGCAACCCCCCGACTTCAGGGCGTTTCTCAGGGGGAAGGTTATCCCACTCAGGTCCTCCTACACTTCCAAGATAAACAGCTCCGGAACTCCGGCATAAATCCAGCGTATCTTTCGGTAGAGGGCTGCCTGTTGCATCAATAGCCGCTCCGCCGATCAGGGCTTCGGTATAGTTGAAAGAGAATCCTTCGGAGGAGGCAACAGCATCCAATACCTTCAGTCCTTCTTTCATCACTTCAGGACCGATATGGTCTCCGCTTAAAACAGCTATATCATAACTCATACGTTTCTCTCCAAAAAAATGTCGGCTCCAGTCCGGCTGGAGCTGACAGATTGAACACTTGCTTTATCTACCCTTAAACCTGGTATTGGGGATGGGGGGATTTTTCTTCACCGGCTCCCATCATCTCTTTGCGGTTCAGAGCATTGATATAAGCCAGAGCCGAAGCCTCAATAATATCCGTAGAGGAAGCTTTACCATCGGTGAGTACTCCATCGAAATCCACCTGAAGCTTCACCTGTCCCTGGGCGTCCTTACCGCTACCCACAGCCTGTATCACGTATTCGGTTAAGCGGCCACGGATACCGATAGCCTGATCGATAGATTTGAATACCGCATCTATCGGCCCGTCTCCAACTTGTGTTCCGATACTCAGATCCCCACCCTTCTTAACCTGAACTGTCGCCGAAGGTATTACGTTATTTCCCGTCCAGGTTTGAAAGCTTTCAAGCCTCCAGCCGGCAGGAAGGTCACCAAGAACTCCGGACACAAGGGTAAAAAGATCCTCGTCGTAAACCTCTTTCTTCTTGTCGGCAATCTCAATGAACTTCGCATAAAGAGAGTCCATCTGATCGTCTTTAAGAATGATGTTGTACTGTTCCAGCTTCTCTTTAAGAGCATGCTTCCCCGAATGACGGCCCATTACCAGAGTTTCCCGGCTCCGGCCGATATGATCGGGGTTCATAATCTCATAGGTTTCCCTGTTTTTAAGAACACCATGCTGATGTATACCCGATTCATGGCTGAAAACGTTATCCCCGAAAATCGGCTTATTCCGAGGTGTTACCAGGCCGGTGATATTCTGAAGCAGCCGGCTCGTGGGATAAAGGAATTCTGCATTAACGCCGGTTTCCACATCCCAGAAATCCTTCCGGACTCTCAGGGCCATTACAATTTCTTCAAGAGCGGCATTCCCCGCCCGTTCACCGATACCGTTGAGGGTTACTTCTACCTGATCCGCACCGGCATGAACTGCAGCCAGAGAGTTGGCCAGAGCTAATCCCAGATCGTTATGACAATGGGTGGAGAGCAGTACGTTATCTCCCAGCTCGGGAATGGCTTCTTTAAGCCGGGCCATCTGATCGCCATACTCATTGGGCATGGCGTAGCCTACAGTATCAGGTATATTCAAGGTATTGGCGCCGGCATCTACAGCGGTCTTCAGAGCCTTAACCATAAAATCCCATTCGGTACGGGAGGCATCCTCCGGAGAGAACTCAATCAACTCAAATCCCTGCTCCCGGGCGTAGGAAACATACTTTTTTATCGCGGCAAGCACCTCATCCTCACTCATTCGAAGCTTGTACTTCATGTGAAGGGGACTGGTTGCCAGAAATATATGAATCATCTTCCTGGGACAATCGGCCAGAGCATCCCGAACAGCATCAATATCTATCTGTTTGCACCGGGCCAGACCGACTACTGTTGCTTTTTTAACAGCAGCACCGATTCTCTTAACCGCATCAAACTGAACCGGTGATGACACGGGAAATCCTGCTTCGATTCTATCCACCCCAAGCCTGTCCAGAGCAACTGCCATTTCAATTTTCTGATCTACTGTCATTGAAGCACCCGGAGACTGTTCGCCGTCCCGGAGTGTCGTGTCAAAAATCGTAATTTTTCTCATTATCTGCATTCCTCATCTTTTTTGAGTTTGTATTCCAAAGATTCCACCAGAGCCCTCCAGGAGGCCTCGATGATATTCTGCGAGACACCGACGGTTCCCCAATGCCTTTTACCGTCGCTGCTGGTTACCAATACCCGGGTAACAGCGGTACTGCCGGCCTGTTCGTCCAGAATCCGCACCTTGTAATCCGTTAGCCGAATATCGACGATTCCGGGATAAAACGCCTCCAGGGCCTTGTGTAGAGCCCGGTCCATGGCTTCCACCGGACCGGATCCCTCCCCGACAGTATGTTCAAACCTGGTATCATGGCCAACGTCTCCTGCAACAGATTCGGGAACCGAAACCTTAATTGTTGCCTCGGACCAGATTTCACCTTTATCGTTCTCCCAGGTGTGTACCCGGAAACCATGAACGGTAAAGAATTTGCGCCTTGTTTTCATCAAATCGTCGGTAAGAAGTTCAAAGGAAGCATCGGCTCCTTCAAAATGAAACCCTTCAGCTTCAAGCTCTTTAACCTTTGCCACAATAGTTTTTGCATGAGCATCATCCACACTCATACCAAGCTCTCCAGCTTTCTGCAGGATATTGGACTTTCCTGCCTGATCGCTTATGGGAACGTTACGCTTATTTCCAACAGTTTCAGGGCTGATGTGCTCGTACAATTTCGGGTTTTTCCTGATTGCAGAAACATGAATCCCGCCCTTATGGGTAAAGGATCTTTTTCCTACGTAGGGCAGACTTTCCTGATGTGGTTTATTGGAGAGCTCGGAGACCAGCCTGCTGATTCTTGTTAAACAACTGATTTTATCAGTCTTGAGAGTTTCATAACCCATTTTTAAACTCAAAGTGGGAATAACACTGCAGAGATTGGCATTTCCGCAGCGCTCTCCCAGGCCGTTCATGGTTCCCTGAACCATCTTCGCTCCAAGTTCAACGGCAACAATGGTGTTGGCTAAAGACAGTCCGCCGTCATCGTGGGTATGAATACCGATCGGCTTCTCCACTGCATCCATTGCAGCCAAAGTGGCAATCCTGACATCTTCAGGAAGAGCGCCTCCATTGGTATCGGCAAGTACAATCCAGTCTGCGCCGGCATCTGCCGCCGCTTTTATAGTTTGTATGGCATATTCAGGGTTGGCTTTGAAACCATCAAAATAATGTTCTGCATCATAGACAACTTCATCCCCCCTTGGCTTTAAATATTCGACTGTGGAATAAATCATGTTCAGATTTTCTTCCAAAGTAGTTCCCAGAGATTCATAGACATGCATATCCCAGGTTTTACCGAAAATGGTAAATACAGGAGTTTCCGCTTTCAGCAGTTCTCCGAGAATCTTATCTTCTTCCGGTTTGGTATTTTTAAACCTGGTAGAGGAAAAAGAAGTCAGTCTGGCATTTTTCAGTGAAATTTTCTTCATCTCATCAAAGAACTTAATATCTTTCGGGTTGGAGCCCGGCCAGCCGCCTTCAATATATTCAATACCCAATTCATCAAGCTCCATGGAGAGTTTGATTTTATCTTCCACCGAAAAATGGACACCCCTTGTCTGACCGCCGTCTCTAAGAGTTGTATCAAATAGAATAATTTTCTCTTTATCTGGCAAACTTGCCTCCTTTAACCCGTTAAAACGAAAAAGGCGACCCTAACAAGGTCGCCCGATCCATTCAAGAGGTTAATCATTTATTGGTCTGTTCAGCTTAAGCCGTTACACCGCAATGATACCCCCTGCCGAACCGGCAAGGCATAATTAGCGATAGTAGAATACTGATAATGGAGATGCGGTGAGACAAACTGTTCAGACCGAAAACTGACATTACCAAGTACTCCTGTTGCGATGCTGAATGAATGGTATCAGTAGAACCA
>DEIH01000086.1:13440-16770 GCA_002352375.1 Spirochaeta sp. UBA2779
CGGGAATGAACAAGTTCACTCCTCTCATTTCGCTTGGGAATAAAAGACTAATGACTCAAGGATGCTGCGTCAAGTATTAAAAACTCTGTATATTATGAAAAAATAACCTCTATTACAGGAATTATCCTTATAACGCCGATAGATTTAGTATGGAGACAACTCTGTTAGGAAGTACAGGAAATGAGTGCCATACCTGAAACCAAAGATTTATTAAAGATAATTCGGAACCTGCATCACATTCATGATTATACGGTTCTGTTGGAACGAATCCTCCATGAAGCAAGACTTTTTGTCCGTGCAGATGCAGGAACTTTATACCTCAGGGACAACGACAAGCTGTATTTCAACTATATCGAAAATGACACCCTCTTCCCCGATGGAAAGAGTGAAGACAAGTTTACATACACCGATAGAAGTATCCCCCTGAATAAAAGCAGTCTTGCCGGGTTCGTCGCTGTAACCGCCCAGCCTCTTCTTATTGACGATGTGTACGCTCTGCCGGATTCTCTGGATTTCACATTCAACCCCGAGTTTGACAAAAAATCAAACTACCATACCCAGAGCCAGCTGGTTATTCCCCTGGTAGGCGACAACCAGAAAACCCTTGGTGTGATACAACTTATCAACGCCCAATACGGCGGCAAAACAGTTCCTTTCTCGGCAATGGACAAGGTACACATCTCCTTTCTCGCCGATCATGCGGTTCTGGCCCTGGAAAAAGCCTCCATGGCCAGAGAAATGGTAATGAGAATGGTGGCTATTGCCGAATTAAGAGACCCTTTTGAAACCGGCAGCCATGCGAAAAGAGTCGGTGAATACGCTCTGGTTCTATACGATCGCTTTGCAGAATCCCGGGGCGTAAGTCTGGCTGAACGGAATCAGAAAAAAGAAGCCTTCAGAGCTGCAGCTATACTCCACGATGTGGGCAAAGCCGGTGTATCAGGAGATATACTGGCCAAGAATGGTCATTATAATGAGAAAGAAAAGCTTCTGATGTATCGACATACGGTATACGGAGCCCGTCTTTTCCCGGATTCAGAATCCCTTTGGGACAGGATTGCCCGGGAAGTTGTCTTAAATCACCATGAACGCTGGGACGGCTCGGGATATCCTGGGAAAATCAAGGATATTAAAACAAACCCCATAAAATTCGGTAGCGGTAAAAAGGGAAAGGAAATCCCTCTATCCGCCAGGATTGTAGCTATTGCCGACGTGTATGATGCATTGACATCCGAACGTTCCTACAAAGAAGCATGGACAGCGCAAGCGGCTCTTCATTTTCTGAAAAGCAAATCCGACAAGCTTTTTGATCCCGAACTTGTGGGAATTTTTCTCAAACTGGGTGATACACTGGATGCCATCAAACGCAATTTCAAATGAAGATACAGAGAACTGGACGATTCTTCAGGTAATCGATATTTTCTAAGGATGCAGAACATTGAAGATTTCTCAGAGATACAGAATATTTCAGATAAAGAGGGAATGTCCCTTTTTTATCTCTCCCGCCCCGCCTGCGGAGTGTGTACAGCCTTAAAACCGAAAGTCAGCGGAATGCTGAAAGAGTTCCCTGAGGTTCCCTCATACTACGTTAATCTGGATAACATCCCCGAGGCAGCGGGTCAGCTATCAATATTCACCATACCCGCCATACTCGTTTATGCCGGAGGTAAGGAAGTGGTAAGGGAAGCCCGTTACATATCCATTGAAAACCTGGCGGATAAAATCCGCCGGCCCTACGGATTTATTTTCGACGAAAATTAAACCCCTGGTTGGCGCTCAGACCTTTTCAACCACAGGTTCACTCTTCTCATTTATTTTCTCCAGAGCATCCAGATTTTTAGCATTCCGGCATTTCGGGAAACCGGTACATGCCAGAAATGGTCCCCGGCGGCTCAGGCGGACAATCATCGGAGAGCCGCACTTTTCACACTTGGCCCCGTTGGCCTTAGGCAGGGAAATGGGTACACCGTCTTTAACCGGTAATTCCCTTTTACAGTCGGGGTTGGGACAAACCATAACAGGGCCACGCTTCTTGGATTTAATTTCCATGGGAGTTCCGCATTCATCACAGTCCATTTTAATATCCGGCAGGAACACCGGCTTACCGTCGGCCCCCAGGTTGGCTGTGGTTTTACAGTCCGGGTATCCGCTGCAGGCGTAAAATTTGCCGTATCTGCTCGACTTGAGGAGCATAAGCTTACCGCAGTTGGGGCAATTCACCGGCTCACCGTCAGTTTCCCCATCATCAGAACCCTCTCCGGGAAGAGGCATTAGTCCTTTACAATCCGGATAATCAGAGCAGCCCAGAAAGGCACCGGCTTTGGAATAACGGAGTACAAGTTCTTTACCGCAGATGGGGCAGTGTTCATCCCCATCCCATTTCCGCCCCTTTAAGGCCTCGGCATTCTCAATGGCATCATCCACCCGTTTGATAAATGGCTGGTAAAAATCATCCACCAGTTTGTGCCAGTCAACTCTCCCCTCTTCAACGGCGTCAAGATTACTTTCCATATCCGCTGTGAACTGATATTCCATAATATTGGGAAATTCTTTTACAAGAATATCGTTTACCGCCATTCCCAACTCATTGGCGTAAAAGGCTCTTTTCTCCAGGCGGACATAACCCCGGTCGCGTATAGTCTGAATAATTGCGGCATAGGTAGAGGGTCGGCCGATACCTTCTTTCTCCAGAGCCCTGACAAGACTGGCTTCGGTATAGCGCTGAGGTGGTTTTGTCCAGTGCTGTTCTGTGATTAATTCATCTAGAGACAAACCTTGCCCGGCATCAACAGCCGGAAGTTTCTGGAAATTTTCCTTGGACTTTTTGGCTTCGGGAACTAAAACGGTAAAGCCGTCAAACAGCGTTACCCGTCCCTTTGCCTCAAATATACCCTCAGCGGCTTTAACACTGATTGTGGTTACTGCATATTTGGCATCCTTCATCTGACTGGCCACGGTTCTGCGCCAGATAAGTTCGTAAAGTTTGTACTGTTCTCCTGTAAGATGGGGTTTTACCGATTCAGGGGTAAGCTCCACGGAAGTTGGACGTATCGCTTCATGGGCATCCTGGGTTTTAACACCGTTCTTAGGTTTTGCACCGTAGAGTCTGGCGGTTTCCGGAAGATAGTCGGGATACTTCCCTCCAATCCAACCCCGGAGTTCATCTATCGCTTCCGGATCCAATCTGGGAGAATCTGTTCTCATGTAGGTGATAAGTCCCACAGCACCTGATTCCAGTTCAATACCCTCGTAAAGTTTCTGGGCCACCTGCATGGTTTTCCGGGTACCGAAGCGCAATTGACCCGATGCAGCCTGCTGGAGAGTACTGGT
>DEIH01000254.1 GCA_002352375.1 Spirochaeta sp. UBA2779
GGCACTCTTTTGCCACACATCTGCTTGAACGGGGCACTGATGTCCGGGTGATTCAGGGTCAGCTGGGACATTCAAATTTGAAAACAACCATGATGTACACCCACCTTACCGATGAGGTACTTCGGAAAGTTGTTTCTCCTTTGGATACTTAAATGAATTCGTTTTAAAGGTTTAAACTGAACAATCAAAAAAGAAATCGGATGCTGAATGAAGGGAGATAAGCTGGAATGATTCACGAATTCGCTAATGAGAAATTATCCGTTGCTGTTAAGAGCCTCGGGGCGGAACTCACTTTTTTACGAACCAGAGAAAACTTTGAATACCTATGGCAGGGATCAGAAGACAGCTGGAAAGGTCAATCTCCAGTACTTTTCCCTATTATTGGTGGATTGGAGAACGATCGGTACATCCTCGACGGCAGGGAGTACAAAATGCTTTCCCACGGGTTTGCCAGAAGAAAAGAATGGCTGCTGGTGGATAGTGAAAAATCCAGGGATAACCGCCTGGAGCTTGAATTAAGCTCCGATGAAGAAACCCGCAGTCAGTATCCTTTTGATTTCCGATTCCGAATAATCTATACACTGGAAGATTCCACGCTCTCAATTAAATACCATATCGAAAATCTCAGTGATAAGGAAATGCCGTTTTCTGTTGGCGGTCATCCGGGATTCCGCTGCCCTCTGGAAGAAAAATTCAATTTCCAGGACTACAGGCTCCGGTTCAGTAAACCGGAGAAGACGGTCCGCTTTCTAAAAGAAAGTAAACTTCTCACCGGTAAAACTGAACCCTTTGAACTTCCAGCCGACACTCTCAAACTGAATCATGAAACCTTCAAACGGGGAGCCATTATCTTAAAAAACTTTGAATCGGACAGCATCACCCTGGAACGGGATGGCGGTGAAAGATCAGTTCGTATAGATTTTTCCGGTTTCCCTGACTTGGGTCTCTGGACCTACCCGGATTTTCCACAGCCTTATATCTGTATCGAGCCCTGGTTCGGGGTGGATTCTACCTCCGGTATGAAAGCCGATGAGAATCTGAGAACAAAGTCGGGAATGCAGCTTCTTTCTCCGAATTCTCATTTCTCGTCGGTCTTTTCAATCACAGCAAATTAAAAGGGGTGTAAAAAATGTCTGAATTCATCTTAAAAAACGGTAAAAGCCTGCAATACAGAAAACTGCAACAGGGAGATGAAAAAAGTCTGTCGGCATTCAACGTAGCCCTCTCGGAAAAATCCCGAACTCTTTTCATGCCCCACGGATATAACAATGAAACTCTGACAAAAGTAATCAACCGGGCGGAAAGCGGAGAAGATGCAGCCTTCATCGCTCTGGATGGAGAAAGAATTGCAGCCTACTGGTTTCTCTGGTGGTTCAACACTCCTTTTCCTGTTCTGGGAATCGGAATTCTTGATGAGTTCCACAGTATGGGTTTAGGAAAACAGCTCATGCATCACCTGATTGATTTGGCGGAAACCCGCGGATGTGAGACCATTGAGCTAACTACAGCTTTAGACAACAAAGCTGGACAGGCCCTGTATGAAAAAACGGGATTCAAACGTATCGGAGTCGTTGAGAATATTTCCGGTGATGGAAAAATCACAGAAGAAATTCATATGGTCTATTCAATTAAGCCCGGGGTTGTTCCTCCACCCAGAAAACACGATTCCCCAGTCTGATTTGGAACAAATATTGCGCTCCGAAGCTGAATTCATTAAATTATCCGGAATACCCGGCTGCCTTGCGATTTCCCAAATCCGGTAATACCATCCAAAAGATGAAAAAAGCTATTATACATGGCGATGTCTATCTGGAATCCAGCGTTATTCAGAATGGTGTTGTCCTGATTGAGGATAAAAAAATCAGCGCTGTAGGGGATAACTCTCTTCTGGAACAAAATGGAAGCATAGAAATCATAGACGCCTCGAATCTATGCGTTATTCCCGGATATATCGATACCCATGTTCATGGCGGCAGCAATTACGATTGTAATGACGGGACCGAAGAGGCCGTTATCAGGATGACCGAGTTCTATCGAGGCCATGGAGTAACTGCCTATTACCCCTCTACCTCATCAGATCCGCTCGATAAAATTGAGAAGGGTTTTACAGCAATCCGCAATGTCATGCAGGCTGATAACATCGGGGTGGAGATTTTGGGTACTCATATGGAAGGTCCCTTTATCAATAAAAAACACAAAGGCTGCCAGGTAGAAGAACAGATTCTGCCCCTTACAGATAAAAACTTCAAATATGTAGAGCGAAACAGTGATATTATAAAGCGGATTACCCTGGCACCGGAAATACCGGAAAACTTTAATCGTATCCGCGAATTATCTGAAATGGGGATCGTTGTTTCCATCGGCCATTCTGATGCCGTCTATGCAGAAGTATTACAAGCCTGCCATCAGGGTGCCACCATGGTGACTCACCTGTATAACTCAATGTCTTCGATTACCAAAAACGGACCCTACCGTGTTTCCGGTGTATTGGAAGCAGCCCTTACCATTGAGGGACTCTATACCGAGTTAATTGCCGACCGAAAGCATCTGCCTGATGAACTGATGCGCCTGGCAATCAAGTGTAAAGGTGTGGATAGGATTTTAATCTGCTCGGATGCCAACCGGGGGGCGGGGCTTTCCCGAGGGGGAACCATCTTTACCTGCGGTCAGGAAGCCATTATTGAGGATGGTGTCGCCATGGTTCCAGACCGCAGTGCATTCGCCTCATCCATTACGCCCATAGACCAGATGGTTCGCAACTTAATCAACTATGTCGGAGTCTCCCGTCTTGATGCGGTGCGAATGGCCTCAACTACACCTGCCAGGATGATGCGTGTGAATAACCGTAAAGGATCCATTGCTCCGGGCAAAGATGCAGATATTCTTCTGGTAGATAATGATTTCAATGTGAAAACCACGATTTGCCGGGGGATGGCTTATCAGGTAGCCGGGGGGAGAACGAAGTAGATGCGGTATTTATCGCCCGGACAATTGACAGCTGGGTGCATCGGGGCTATCTTACTTGTACAATTGTACATTTTATTTTGGAGTGTATTTTGAGCCTTGTAATAGATACTTCAGTGATAATTGCTGTAATTACTCATGAACCGCACAGACAACGTCTCCTGGAAATTACTAGAGCTAAGGAACTTGTAGCCCCCCGTTCTGTTTTCTGGGAAATCGGGAATGCTTTTTCTGCAATGCTGAAGCAAAAACGGATTACCCTGGAACAATCTTTAATTAGCATCAAAAACTATGAAATGATTCCCCTTCAGATGGTGGATATTGATTTGGAATCAGCATTGATAATATCTGAAAGACAGAATATTTATGCGTATGATGCATATTTAATAGCTTGTGCACAAAAATACAGGATTCCACTGTTAACTCTGGACAAGAGGCTCAATCTGGCGGCCGTTAAAGAGAACGTCTCTCTTATGGAGGTAGAATAATGGAAGTTTACACTTTTTCAGAAGCAAGAGGGAACTTTGCAACAGTACTCGATATTGCTAAAAAACAGGGGTCTGTTCGTATTAAGAGACGTGATGGTCAATCTTTCATCATTACATCGGAAAAGCATGAAAACTCACCTTTGGATGTTGAAGGTATCAACCTGAATCTCAGCAGAGATGAAATTGTTGATTTTATTCGGGAAGGACGGGAAGAAAGAGATCGAAGATTTTCCGAACCCGAATAACTCTGAAATATCCTTGAGATTTATCGACATCGGCAACAGAACTGCTCCGGTCCTGAAAAAAGATACCCGGAACGTGGAGTTTTTATACCCAAGCCTGTTCTGATGCATTGATATTATAACTGAAAGTACCAACAGACTAACTTTCGGCTATTATACCCTCGAGAATGCGGTACCGCTGCTGCTTGGGATTAACAATCACCCTTTCCCGCCCTCCCCTCTGCTTGGGATCTGTTACTTTCTCAACAGAATTATTCCATCATTTGGATTCAACTCAACCCGTGAAACCACTTCTCCGGTATTAATCTCCGGAACCTGATGCCCCTTAATCTTTTGAAACTTATCACCCAACTCTACAGTCCGGGATGATGCAGTAGCATTTACCAGTACGATACCCCCCTGGTAATCACGTCTCCATACATCTGTGTTTCCCTCTTGTAACACCACATCGTCCAGCCAGAGAGAACCCGG
>DEIH01000083.1:0-9020 GCA_002352375.1 Spirochaeta sp. UBA2779
TACTTCGTCCAGCTCTTCTACTTCATCCAGGCTGATATTCAGTCTTTTTCCAGGTGTCGGTGGAACAGCAGAAACAGGGTCCTGAACTCTCAATCCTGCAAGAGCCTCAGGTGACACAACAAACTTTGCCTCGGCTACAGCCCGAGTTATCATATCCTCAAGCTGTTTCATGTCTATAGGCGGTGAGGCAGTCAAATCTGTTGCCGTATCCCCGGTACCTGAAGTTTTCTGCTCAGATTCATTCTCACCCAATATCTCAATAATCCTGGTCCAACCCTCATCAATCAGCTTGTCTGCATCTTCAAGCTTCTTCCCACTTAATGTGCCAAGACCGGTTCTTAACTCCGTTTTAACTTCATTACGCTGTGATTCAAGGTCAATTAAACGAAGTTTCCTATCCTCATGATGCTCCAGCCAATCTCTTAGCAAACTCACTTGGAGTTTTTTAATTCTACTGCGGAGAACTTCTGTTTTATCTGTGCGTATATTTTGAAGCAGAAAAACCAGTAAGGCTGTTGAAATGAATACTGTTAACAGAATTAAAATCTGGATAGTAACTGTAAAGCTGAAAAGACGCCCTGGCACCAGTTTCCCGAGATATGTACTATCTGGTGCAAGTCTGCTTACAAGCCAGTATTTTTCACCACGATCTTCAGAAATAACGGCAAACTCAGCCGGAGTACTCTCATCAGGCCACAGTAATTCAATGCTATCAATAACAGAGATTACCTGCTCCGGCCTGATGTCAACAATCAAACCTCTGCTTCCAACGATATAAACCTTACCACCACCGGAAGAAAGTCCTTCACTTGTAAGAAGTTCAGAGAGCTCTTCTGTTCCTGTATAAACAAGCATCCAGCCTCTTGTAACAAAGCCTGAATCTTGAACCGGCAGCTTGTATATCAGGCGCTGACTTTCACCATCGAATATTATTAATCTATTAGAATCAGACTGAGCAGGGTTTAACTCAAAACTGTCTGAGACCTGTTCCCAATTTCTATAAAGTCTTCTCCCATCCACACCTGTCTGCTCGTTCCCGATATCACCTGCAAAAGTGGAATATTGTATCCTTCCATCATTATCAACAATCCGTATACCTTGATACCCCATTAAGCGGTCTTCCAGAGAAATAGTTACATCTGAACGGTATTTAATTTCACTTTCACGTTGAACAAGAGAAAAAACTGATTGATAGTTCCGATCCCTGGCTAATGCATCAAAACGGGAATAATAGCTATCAGACCAGGAAGTATAAACATCTGATATTTCATCTAACCTGGAAATCTGGTCTGTCTTTACTCTTGCACTGAAAAAATCGGTTTCCAATACATTGAACAAACCGGTATAGGCAATTGCGGTAAATCCACCTGTAACAAGAAGAGCTATGAGAATATTGAGTGCAACTTTTTGTGATGTTCTCATTTGTTACAGGGGATCCCCTTCATGACTCCATTTATAAGCTTTTTCCTTTATACATAATAAAGAAAAAGGGAGCAGCAGAGGCATTCACTCTACTTACTCCCTTCTATAATCGGTAGTTATGAACCTTAACCTGAATAATGAATGTAATCATAAAACAGGCTTATTACGATCAACTGTAGCCATGCTTTCCCTGCGCTCATTTAGATCCCGCGACTTACCAAAAGCCTTAGCGAAGAACAATTACGGCATTCGCTTGGGAATCAGTAAAGCAATTCCTGAACTTAATCGGAGACTTTCTCTGCATCCTGTTTATCATCGACCGGTTTATCAACTTTCACTTCTTTTACCGAAGAATCTTCAGAGGGTGAAGTTTCAATCGCTGGTTTTTCTGTTGCTGGTTTCTCATCAACAGGTTTTTTTGCTGCTGGTTTTTTAGCTGTTTTCTTTTTAGCTGCAGGTTTCTTTTTCTCAGCGGTTTTATCTTCATCCGAAAGAAATTCAAGAATAACCATATCAGCCGCATCTCCGGATCTTTTTCCAAGTTTAAGAATACGGGTATATCCTCCGGGTCTCTCGGTAAACCGGGGTCCAACCTCTGTAAAAAGTTTATTGATTATATCCTTCTCATAAACTATTTTGGCAACAATTCTACGATTATGAACTGAATCAATTTTTGCACGAGTAACCAATTTCTCAGCTGTTCTACGGATCTCTTTGGCTTTTGCCTGAGTTGTCTCTATTCTCTCATACTTGATGAGAGAAGTTACCATATTACGGTGAAGAGCCTTACGATGGCTGGCTTTACGTCCCAGCCGATTGAATCCTTTTCTGTTATGCATCTTATCCTAATCCTCATCTACGGAAACAGACTCTTCAGCAACTGTAAAATCACCGGTTTCTTCTGCACCGTCGGTACTCTGACTCGGCTTCCCGAGCTTGATGGAATTTTTGAGTACACTATAATCAGTCATTCCCAGGCTGAGGTTCCACTCTTTAAGCTTTTCCTTGATTTCCTGGAGAGACTTTTTCCCGAAATTTCGAGTTTTTGCAATATCATCTTCTGTACGCCTGGTAAGATCGCCTATTGTCTTGATATTGGCATTCTTAAGACAGTTACTGGAACGGACCGAAAGTTCAAGCTCTTCCACCGGTGTTTCCAACAGAGCACGGATTCTTTCTTCTTCCTCATCAACGTCGTCATCACCGACTACATCATCTTCGTCAAAGTTGATAAAGATAGTAAAATGATCCTTGGCTACCTTTGCAGCTTCAGCCAAAGCATTTTCAGGAGCTATAGTACCATCTGTCCAGATTTCAAGGTTAAGTTTGTCATAATCTGATCTCTGACCAACCCTGGTATCCTCAACTGAGTACTTCACTTTAATGATCGGGCTGAAAATGGAATCAACTGGTATAGTGCCGATATGCTCTATATACTTTTCATTCATTTCAGCAGGCACATAACCACGGCCGAGATTAACCTGAATCTCAAAATCCAGATTACCCTCTTCCATGACAGTACAGATTAACTGATCTTTATTTGCAACTTCAATTCCGCCTTTCTCTAGATCGGCTCCTGTAATTGCTCCCTGCCCTTTCCATTCAACATGAATGGTTTGTTCATCAACGTCATCAGGTAAGTGAAGACGTAGAGATTTCATGTTACTTATAATTACAGGTGTATCCTCTACAACATGAGGTATTGCCTCGAATTCGCTGGTTACAACATGAGAATTACCTTCTTCATTAAACGTGGTAATTCTAACTGCAGAAACAGCGTATCCCTGAATTGAGGAGAGAAGAATGCGTCTAAGGGTATTGCCGATAGTTGTGCCATACCCCCGCTCAAAGGGATAAGCAATAAATTTGCCATAATCCCGGGTCTCCTCACTATGTTCGAAGGTGATTCCCTTCGGTCTTTTGAAACCCTTCAGGAGGTTTTTTCTAGCCATATATGCTCCTTACGCGGCCTTGAAACCTGAGAGAGAATGAAAATAAATAGAAGAATTCTTCTTAGCAACTCCATCCTGCATCTGGTTTCCTGATAATTAAACCCTTCGACTCTTCCGAGGCCGGCAGCCATTGTGTGGAATCGGTGTAATATCCTTGATAGTCTTAACTTTAAGTCCAAGGTTTCCAAGAGATCTTATTGCTGATTCTCTGCCTACACCAGGTCCTTTAACATAAACATTAACAATCTGTAAACCATAATCACGAGCGCGGGTTGTTGCTGTTTCAGCAGTAGTCTGCGCTGCATATGGTGTGGACTTTTTAGCTCCACGGAATCCGAGAGAACCTGCACTGCACCATGAGAGGGCATTCCCCTTCAGGTCTGTGATGGTAACAATCGTATTGTTGAAAGTAGCCTGTATATAAACATTTCCCTCAACAACTGTCTTTTTTTCTCTTTTCTTTTTTGCCATCTACTTACACTCCGCCTATTTCTTCTTCCTGGCAACGGTTTTCGCCCTGCCCTTTCGGGTTCTGGCGTTTGTTTTCGTCCGTTGACCACGCAAGGGAAGACCTTTCCTGTGGCGAAGTCCTCTGTAGCAACCTATATCCATCAATCTCTTAATGTTCAGGGCTGTCTCAGAACGGAGCCGTCCTTCAACTTTGAAGTCATTCTCAATAACTTTCCTGAGACTGTTCACCTCTTCAGCGGAAAGTTCATTAATCCGATTCTCGGGATTTACACCAGTCTTCTCACAGATCTGCCGGGCCGAAGTCCGTCCTATACCGAAGATGTAAGTCAGTGCAATATCCGCATGTTTATTGGGCAGGTCGATACCCGCGATTCGCGCCATCGAGGCCTCCTATTTTTGCCGTTGCTTATGCTTGGGGTTATCGCAAATAATACGCACCACACCGCGGCGGCGAATTACTTTGCACTTCTCGCAAATTGGTTTAACGCTCGCTCTCACTTTCATCGCGTGCTACCTCTTGTATTTTTTTACAAATTCCGAGAGCGTAATTTACCGCTCTTGGTTAATCCTTCGTGATGATGCATCTTCAGATGCCCCTCTATCTGACTCATGGTATCCAAGTCTACACCAACCATAATCAACAATGATGTACCTCCCATGATATACGCCATTTGCCGGGGGAAACCGGGTATAACGATAATCAACAGGGAAGGGATCAATGCGATCATAGCGAGGAACATGGAACCTGGCAACACAATTCGGTTCAGGATACGAGTGAGATATGCTTCCATATTCTCGCTGCGTATTCCCGGAATTGAACCGCCATTCTCTCTTATCTGTTTAGAAATCTCAACAGGATTAAGAGATACCTGCGTATAAAAATATGCGAAAAAGATAATCAGCAGCGTGTAGAGAGTAAGGTACAAAGGCCCCCTTGTTCCAAACGCAGTTGCTACTTTGCCCCAGAACTCACTATTCCCCGAAGCCAGACTGCTTGACAGCTGAACAGGTATAGTGAGTATTGAGGAGGCAAAAATTACGGGAATAACACCCGATGGATTAATCTTAAACGGTATGTATGAGCTCTGACCTCTGTATTGTTTTCTTCCGACAATCCGGCTTGCATAGTTAACGGGTATCTTTCGAAGACCCTGCTGCTCATATATTACGAGGATAACCACACCGACAAACATGACAAAAGTTAGTATTACAAAAACTTCATTCAGATTCTGAGCCCTTATTTCCCGGAACATAACTATGAAAGCATTGGGCATCCTTGCAACGATTCCAGTAAAGATTAACAGTGAGATACCATTACCTACACCCTTCACATTAATCTGCTCACCAAGCCACATCAGTAATATTGTTCCGGCAGTTGTTGTCAGCATACCAAGCATCAGGAATTGCCATTTTGCGATTCCGGAAATTACAACACCATAGTTCAAAGGCATCTGAAGCAGTGCGGCTCCCTGCAGTAGACACACTAACACAGTGGCGTAACGGGTAAAACGCTGGATTTTCTTCCTTCCACCGTCTTCCTCACTGATTTTTTTCAGAGCCGGAAAAACCAGCATAAGAACCTGCATTATAATACTGGTTGTAATGTAAGGCATCACTCCCAGCATAAAAATGGAAAAGTTCTTGAAAGCACCTCCGGAAAAGAAATCCAGGTAGTCGACGATACCCTGACCGTCTCCACCACTTCCAGAAAAAAACCGACTGAGTGCTCCCATATCAATACCCGGAACCGGTATGATAGAACCAATTCTATGAACTACAAGAACACTCAATGTGAAAAAAATACGGTTCCGGAGATCTCGTATTCTGAAGATGTCGACTAACGGGTTATTTGCCATGTTTTTCCGCTATTCCTTTGCTTCTGAACCAGCTGCATTGTCAACAACACTGCCGCCAGCTTTTTCTATTTTTTCTTTAGCAGACGCAGATACGGCTGGAACACTTACTTCAAGCTTCTTTTTAAGATCGCCGACACCGAGAATCTTCACAAGTTTTTCGCTCTTTTTTACAAGGCCTTTCTGTACCAGTGTTTCCAGATTAACCTTTTCTCCATCAGCATACAGCTTCTCGAGAGAAGAGACATTAACAACAATATATTCTTTTTTAAAAGGGTAATTTGAAAACCCTCGAGCAGCAACACGGCGGTACAAAGGCATCTGGCCACCCTCAAAACCGGTTCGCACACCACCACCGGACCGAGCTTTCTGACCCTTATGTCCCTTTCCTGAAGTCTTTCCGGATCCTGAGGATCTACCCCGACCGACAATACTTTTCTTTTTACTGGCACCCTTTGGCGCTCTAAGTTGATTTACACTCATAAGCTTACAGCTCCTCCACCTCTACAAGGTGTGAAACGGATCTTACCATTCCCAGGATAGCATCATTGGCTTCTCTCTCAACTGTAGAATTCAATTTCCTGAGTCCAAGAGCTTTTACAGTTTTGCGCTGCTCCGGCTTTCGTCCGATCGTACTTCTAACCAGCTTTACCCTGATTTTAGGATATTTTTTCTTTGCCATTATCAGCCCCACATATCCTTAAGGTTTTTACCCCTTCCACCGGCTATTTTAGGAGCCTGCATCAGGTTCTCAAAACCATTGAAAACACCTTTTACAATGTTCATGGTATTTTTTGAACCAAGACTTTTAGCCAGAATGTCATGCACACCAGCAGCTTCCATAATAGCCCTAACAGGGCCACCGGCAATAATACCAGTACCAGGAGCAGCAGGTTTCAGAAGCACTGAAGCACTTTTATAGACACCAACTATCTCATGAGGAAGTGTGGTTTTCTTAAGGGGTATAACAACCATATTCCGTTTGGCTTTATCAACACTTTTGCGTATTGCTTCAGAAACATCATTAGCTTTGCCAAATCCAAATCCGACTTTCCCTTTACCGTCACCAACTACCATCAGCGCACTGAAAGACATCTTTCTTCCGCCTTTTACAGCTTTAGAAACACGATTCAGCCTGATAAGCTTCTCGGTAAACTCTTTATCTTCATAACGTTCTCTACCAGCCATGCTATCTCCTAGAACTTAAGACCCGATTCTCGGGCCCCGTCGGCTACAGCTTTCACAATACCGTGATAATGGTAACCGTTTCTGTCGAAAATGACCGCCTTGATATTGGCTTTTTTAAGTCGTTCAGCAATTATATTACCGACAGCTTTGCCACCATCTACGGACCGCTTAACCCCGGCAAGTTCTTTCTCCAATGTGGAAACAGAAGCCAGTGTCGTACCGGTAGTGTCATCAATGGCCTGAACGCTGATATTCTTATGGCTTTTAAAAACCGTCAGACGTGGACGTTCAGATGTTCCTTGAATCTTTTTCCGGACTCTTCGTTTACGCTGGGCATGCTTGTGCCATTTATCTTTCAGCCTATCCATAACTGCATCCCTACTTCACGCCGCTCTTACCGACTTTACGGCGGACGTTTTCATTATCATACCGAATCCCTTTACCTTTATATGGTTCCGGAGGTCGGAGTTTTCGGATTTCGGCAGCAACCTGCCCCACAATGGCTTTATCAATACCGCTGACTGAAACCTTATTGTTTCCTTCAACGCTTAAAGCAACACCTTCAGGGGTTACATACTCAACCTGATTTGAAAAACCCAGGTTAAGCATAAGAACCTTTCCATTTAATTCAGCTCGATAACCGACACCATTAATCACAAGAGTTTTTGTATAACCCTGGCTGACTCCATACACCATATTGCTTAGCAGTGAACGATAAAGTCCATGCATCGATCTGGCATTTTTGGAATTATTTCCACGATTAACCTGAACCTCTTCATCACCAACAGTAAAGCTGATAGCCGGGTTGAAGGTTTGCGTAAGTTCACCCTTGCTGCCTTTAACCTGCAGTAGATTGTCCTTGACGGTTACAGTCACACCCTTCGGTACAACAACCGGCTGTAATCCAATTCGTGACATCCTATTGCCTCCTTACCAGACCGTACAGATAATCTCGCCGCCAACTTTGTTGACAACGGCTTTTCTGCCGGTAATTACTCCAGTTGAGGTGGAAATAATCACTGTTCCCAATCCATTAAAAACACGGGGCATATGCTTGTATCCGGAATAAACCCGGCGACCGGGAGTAGATACGGATTTTAAACCGTGAATTATTGGATTCTCTGTTTCATCGTACTTCAGGAAAACTCTGATTATATCAATTTCATCCTGATTAACTTTTTTAAAGTTTTTTACATAACCTTCATTCTTCAGGATTTTGATAATCTCCATCTTGAGTTTTGAAGGTCGTATATCCACTTTCTCATGCTTTGCAGCAACACCATTACGAATCTTGGTGAGCATATCTGCAACTGGATCGCTAACACTCATATTTGTTACTCCTGCTACCAGCTCGACTTGGTAACGCCGGGAATCATGCCTTCATTGGCAAGTTTTCGGAAGCAGATCCGGCACATCTCGAACTTCCTCATATAACCTCTAGGGCGTCCGCACAGACGACAACGTCTGACAGTTCTGGTCATATACTTAGGCTTGCGCTGAGCCTTGATAATCATAGACTTCTTAGCCATAGCCTACTCCTTGCTGAAAGGCATGCCGAAATTTCTGAGCAGACTGCGAGCCTGATCATCATTCGGGGCTGTCGTAACGATGGCCACATTCAGGCCCCTAACACGTTCAATTTTGTCGTAATCGATCTCAGGAAAAATTATCTGCTCGTCAATTCCGAGACTGTAATTTCCCCTTCCATCAAAAGCTTTAGGATTAACTCCACGAAAGTCCTTTACACGGGGTAAAGCAACGTTCAGTAGTCTATCCAAGAACTCATACATGCGATTGCCACGAAGGGTTACCTTTGCACCAATTTCCTGACCTTCACGTATTTTAAAGTTTGCTATGGATTGCCTGGCTTTAGTTCTTAAAACTTTCTGGCCGGTAATCTGCTCAAGTTCATTAACAGCAGAATCGAGGAATTTTTTATTTGTCAGTGCATCTCCGACTCCTGCTGAGACTACAATTTTCTCAATACGCGGAATTTGCATTATACTTTTGAAACCGAATTCTTTATTCAAATTGCCTGCAATTTCTTTGTTGTACCTCAGCTTAAGCCGTGCCTCGTATTGGGACTTCTGATCTTTTTTTGGAGCAGCCTTTTTCTCTGCCGCAGGTTTTTTAG
>DEIH01000083.1:9107-16225 GCA_002352375.1 Spirochaeta sp. UBA2779
CTACGGGTTTTTTCTCTACTGCAGGTTTCATTTCCGCTGCAGCTTTCTTTGCTGCCGGCTCTTTAGGTGCTGCTTTTTTAGCTTCTGATTTCTGAGGTGTTGACTTTACAGCAACATCCTTTTCTTTTTCAGCCATTAGAGAGCCTCCCCGCATTTACGGCACACCCGGGTTTTCTTATCCCCGATTACTTTTATACCGAGTCTGGTAGGTCCGCATTTTTTACAGACAACCATGACATTCGATGCGGCTATAGCGGCTTCAATTTCTATAATGCCGCCTTTGTCGTTCTGATTTTTGGGGCGCTGAGTTTTCTTCACCATATTGAGGGATTCAACAATAACCCTTTCAGTTATTCTGTCGATCCGGAGAACACGGCCTTTTTTGCCTTTGTCCTTACCGGTGATGATTTGAACCTGATCGCCTTTTTTCAGCTTGGTTTTCACTGATCTATCCTGCCTCTTCCTAGAGCACCTCGGGCGCCAGGGAAACGATTTTCATGTAATCGAAATCTCTGAGCTCCCGTGCGACTGGTCCGAATATACGCTTTCCAACAGGATTACCGGCGACATCAATAATAACACAGGCATTGTCGTCAAAACGAATATAAGTTCCGTCATTACGGCGGTACTCTTTATGAGTACGTACGATAACGGCCCGCTTTACTTCTCCCTTTTTAATAGGAGCATTGGGCAGGGCGTCCTTGACAGTAACCACGACAATATCACCAATACTGGCATACCGACGATGGCTTCCGCCTAATACTTTGATGGTTTGAACACGTTTGGCACCGGAGTTATCCGCAACGTTCATGTAAGATTGCATCTGAATCATCGCATTCCCCCTTACTTTGCACGTTCAACGACTTCAACAAGCCGCCATCTTTTATCTTTACTCACGGGTCGACTCTCGATGATTCGGACGGTATCGCCTTCATGTGCATCGTTTGATTCGTCGTGAGCTTTGTACTTCTTCGATCGGGTTATGTACTTCTTGTACAACGGATGAAGCTGACGGGTAGAAACAAGAACTGTAATTGTCTTGTCCATCTTGTCACTCACCACTGTCCCTGCGAAGGTTCTTTTGTTGCTTTTCTTTGTTTCCATAACCTAAGCCTTCCGAATCCCGATTTCGTATTCATTAATTATGGTATTCAGTCTGGCAATCTGACGTCGGAGATTTTTTTTCTCCATCGGATTTTCAACATGACCCATAACCATCTCGAATCTTAATTCCCTAACTTTTCCGGTAAGCTCAACCCGCTTTACAGCAAGTTCATCCGGTGTTAAATCATTGAATGTCTTTTTCATGACTCACCTATCCTGCGTGTTGGCGCATAACGAACTTTGTTTTAATCGGCAGCTTACTGCTGGCCAATTCCATCGCCCGTTTTGCAAGTTCAGTCTCGACGCCGGCAATTTCAAACATAACCGTACCGGGCTTAACCGCTGCCACCCACCCTTCAGGGTTTCCCTTTCCTTTTCCCATGCGTGTTTCCGCAGGTTTTTTTGTATAAGGGATATCCGAGAAAATCCGGATCCAGACTTTACCTCCACGTTTGATATAACGTGTCATAGCAATACGGGCGGCTTCAATCTGCCTGGCGGTAAGTTGCTTATTCTCCATGGAAACAAGTCCGAACTCACCGAAAGAAATAGAATTCCCCCGGGTTGCAAACTTTGCCTTGGGGATAGCACGTCCCCTGTGGGTTTTTCGGTACTTAACGCGCTTCGGGCTAAGCATCGTTGCGCCTCCCTCTTCCTTCTCGACGTCCGCTTACAAGCTGACCGGCATCCTCTTTCTGATCAATTCCCAGGATTTCTCCCTTGAACACCCAGACTTTAACACCAATAACACCATAAGTAGTCATTGATTCAGCAAAGCCGTAATCAATATCAGCACGTATAGTATGAAGAGGAACACGACCATCTTTGAGCTCAAGCACACGGCTCATATCCGCACCGCCGAGCCGGCCTGCTATTTTAATCTTGACACCCTGAACTCCGCCACGCATGGCATTCTGAACAGCCATTTTCATAGTTCTTCTGAAGGCGGCGCGTCCTTTAAGCTGACGAGCAATATTATTAGCAATAATCTGAGCTTCTGCATCGGGTTTTTTGATTTCTTTAATCTTTACGCTTACTTTTTTATCAGTAAGTTTCTGGAGCCTGCCGGTAACTTTTTCAATATTGGCACCCTTGGCACCGATAATAACACCGGGCCTGGCTGTCTCAATCGTCATGGTAACCCGAGTGGGCTGACGGACAATTTCAACATTGGCAATATCAGCACCTTTGGCTTCCGGACTGTCCATAAGAGCTTTACGCAGACGCAAATCTTCATGAAGCGTTGCTGCATACTCTTTGGGCCCGACATACCAACGGGATTTCCAATCCTTGATTATCCCCAACCGGAATCCGTAGGGGTTAACTTTCTGTCCCATTAATTTACCGCCTTCTGATCGAGAACAACAGAAATGTGACTCGAACGCTTTATCTGCCTGTCGGCACGTCCACGGCTACGGGCCCAGATAGTTTTCCGACTGGGTCCGCCATCAATCAGAAGCTCTGCAACAAAGAGACTCTCTTCGTCCAGTTCCTGATCCTGATACATAGCATTTGCCGCAGCAGATTCAATTACCTTTTTCAAATACCCTGCACCTTTATTCGGCAGAGATTCAAGAATTGCAACTGCATCTATGTAAGATTTTCGTCTAACATGATCCGCTATGGGTCTGATTTTTGAGGGCGACATCGGCAAATTTTTTGAAACTGCTCTGTACCCTTTCTTCGCTTCCATATTTTACCAGCCCCCTAACGCCGTTTGCCTTTTTTATCCGATCCGGCATGACCCCGGAACAACCGGGTTGGAGAAAATTCACCGAGCTTATGCCCGACGAGATTCTCTGTCACGTAGACTGGAACAAAGGTTTTACCGTTATATACTGAAATTGTCATACTGACCATTTCAGGGATGATAGTAGAACTACGAGACCATGTTTTTATCATACCTTTGGTACCGCTTTTGTTCTGTTCGATCACCTTTTTATACAGGCTCTTGGCCACAAATGGACCTTTTTTAATCGACCTGGACATCCTTTAACTCCCTACTTGCGCCGCTTAACGATGAACTTATTGGAGGACTTATGCTTCTTTCGGGTTTTACCACCCTTAGTTGGCTTTCCCCAAGGTGTCACCGGATGGCGACCTCCGGAAGTTCTTCCCTCACCACCACCATGGGGGTGATCGACAGGATTCATGACAACACCACGTACTTTAGGACGCTTACCCATCCAACGGTTCCTACCGGCTTTACCGATCTTTACGTTCATATGGTCACCGTTACCCACTTCACCAATGGTTGCAATGCATGTTTTCAGCACCATGCGCATTTCACCAGAAGATAGTTTCAGAGTAACGTAATCGCCTTCTTTAGCCTGAATCTGTGCACTGCCCCCAGCACTTCTGATTAGCTGAGCACCTTTACCTTTGGTGAGCTCTACGGCATGAACCGTACGTCCAACAGGTATAGATTCCAGAGGCAGACAGTTTCCAACTTCAATAGGTGATTGGGGCCCACTCAAAATTGTAGCACCTACCTCAAGTCCCTTAGGACAAAGAATATAGCGCTTTTCACCATCAACATAATTTATCAAGGCAATATTGGCGCTTCTGTTCGGATCGTACTCAATAAAAGCAACTAATCCGGGGATACCGACCTTGTTTCTTTTAAAATCAATTGTACGAAACTTACGTTTGTGTCCACCACCTCGACGTCTGACACTAATCCGACCACCGGCACCTCGGCCGGCCTTTGACGCTCTTCCGCCGGAAAGTAATCTCTCCGGTCGTTTTTTTGCCAGCTCCGAATTATCAAGGCTCTGGTAAAAGCGCTGCGAGGGCGTTGTCGGATTATAGGTTTTAATACCCATTTTCTATTCCCTCCGTTTTATGCGCCTTCAAAGGCGTCGATGCTCTGTCCCTTATCAAGGGTGATCATCGCCTTTTTCCAGGCGGCCGTGCGACCTTGGCCGCGTCGAAAACTCGCACGGGAGATGGCTCTGTTATTACGAACCTTCCCGTGGACATTTATGATTCGGCAACTGATAGGCCGAACATTGAACATATCTTTAACCGCTTTCATTACCATGAGTTTGTTGGCCTTTTTATCAACCTTGAACACATAGGTTTTCTTCTCACCTTCTCGGAGAAGATTCGATTTTTCGGTAAGTACCGGCTCAATAATAATCTGATCTGAGTCCATGCCTAGCTCCCGTAAAACTCACCGAGCTTTGTTGCCGCACCTTCAGTTACAAGAATATTATTCCCATAGTAAAGATCGTGGGCACGAAGCCGGTTGTAAGAGAGGAAACGCAGGTCTCTGATATTCCCGCCCGCCCTCTTAATCATTGCGTTGTTTTCGCCTTCACCGAGAATTACAACTGTTCTTCCATCCGAAGGGAAATTGCTGAGAATTGAAGCTAAATCTCTGGTTTTACCGGACTCGACGTTAAAATCCTCAAGTACTCGAAAAGTATTATCATCCGAAGCCTTAAGGCTCAGAATACTTTTCATTGCAAGACGTTTTATTTTCTTGGGTATATGGTAGGAATAATCTCTAGGCTGAGGCCCGAAAATTACACCACCACCACGCCATAAAGGGCTCTGACGACGACCAGCACGGGCACGTCCTGTCCCCTTCTGACGCCAGGGTTTTGCAGTGGAACCTCTTACTTCATGGCGTGTTTTTACCTTGGCATTCCCCTGGCGTTTATTGGCCAGCTCATTTTTAATGGCATGCCAGATAGATCCCTCACTCACTTCTCGAGCAAATACAGAATCCTCAAGGGAGATAGTTCTCAGTTCTTTGCCATCTATAGAGTAGACTTTTTTATCCATAATCTTCTCTCCCTACTTCCGCTTCTTGGCCTGGCGGACAATAACAACGCTGTCACGGCTGCCTGGAACGGCACCCTTAACAAGAAGTACGTTTTTTTCCTGATCAATCTTCACGATTCTCAAGTTCTGTACAGTACTTCGCTCTCCACCCATTCTTCCGGGCATTTTTGTGCCTTTAATAACTTTGGAGGGCCATGCTGCCATACCGGTGGAACCGTTGGCACGATGGAACTTAGAACCATGCGTAGCCCGACCACCGCCGAAATTGTAGCGTTTCATTACGCCCTGATACCCTTTACCTTTTGAAGTACCGATAACATCTACGAAACGCAGACTATCGAACAATTCAAGGCCGAGGGAATCACCAACCGCACATTCTTTACCGAAGTTGCGAATTTCTACAATATGTTTCTTAGGGCTGATACCATCTTTAAACTGACCTGTTTCAGGCTTATTCACCCGGGAGGCCTTTTTATCCAACGCACCGAGAACAACGGCATCATAACCGTGCTTTCCTTCCTCACGCTGATCGATAACCACATTGGGTTCAATCTCAATCACCGTTACAGGCGTTAATGCGCCGTCTTCATCAAAGATTTGGGTCATACCCACTTTCTTTCCGATCAATCCGATCATTTTTTGCTCCGTTCCCCGAACCTACTGTTTGATCTCTACATCAACACCAGCGGGAAGCTCGAGCTTCATGAGGGCATCCATAACTGCGGAAGTAGGTTCAAGGATATCGATCAGTCTTTTATGCGTTCGCATTTCAAACTGTTCTCTCGATTTTTTATTAACAAAGGGCGATTTAAGAACGGTATACTTGTTTATCTTCGTAGGCAGAGGTACAGGCCCCGACACTTTTGTGCCCTGCTTCTGCACAGTATCCACAATGGCCCGCGCGCTCTGCTCTATCAATTCTACGTCAAAGCCTCTGAGCCGTACGCGTATTTTTTCCATTGTCCTTGCTCCTCTAAAAGCAGCCCTGCCATTTATACGGCAGGGCCATCACTCACTCTAGTGTTAGGATTTTAATCCGCTACTTCGGTCACACGACCGGATGCAACGGTACGACCGCCTTCACGAATGGCAAACCGAAGACCGGGATCCATTGCAATGGCGTGAATCAATTCAACTGTAATCTCGGTATTATCACCAGGCATTACCATCTGCTTATCTTCCGGAAGTGTCACCGTACCGGTGATATCGGTAGTCCGGAAGTAAAACTGGGGACGATAGCCACTGAAGAAGGGGTTATGACGCCCACCCTCTTCTTTGGTAAGAACGTAAACTGCAGCTTTAAACTTGGCATGTGGATGAATAGTACCGGGCTTGGCAAGAACCTGTCCGCGCTCAACAGCTTTCTTATCAATTCCGCGAAGAAGAGCACCGATGTTGTCACCAGCCTGTCCTTCATCAAGAAGCTTATTGAACATCTCAACACCGGTACAAACAGTTTTCTGCGTATCCTTAATCCCGATGATAGCCACTTCGTCACCAACATGAAGAACACCACCCTCAATACGGCCGGTAACAACTGTACCACGCCCGGAAATTGAGAACACATCTTCAATAGGCATCAGAAAGGGCTTATCGAGAGCCCTTTCAGGAATCGGGAAGTAACTATCCATAGCCTCAAGAAGCTCAACAATACTTTTAGTTTTTTCCGCATCGTCGATATTAGTCATAGCCTGGAACGCACTGCCCATGATTATGGGTGTCTCGTCTCCAGGAAACCCATACTCATCAAGAAGCTCACGAACTTCCATTTCAACCAGTTCAACCAGTTCAGGGTCCGCAAGGTCCATTTTGTTCAAGTAAACGATCAACTTGGGTACGCCAACCTGACGTGCAAGCAGAATATGCTCACGAGTTTGAGGTTCCGGACCTGAGTCTGCAGCCACAAGAAGAACTGCTCCGTCCATCTGAGCCGCACCGGTAATCATGTTCTTAATGTAGTCAGCATGACCCGGGCAGTCGACGTGAGCGTAATGACGGGCATCCGTTTCATACTCAACGTGACGTGTATTGATGGTGATACCGCGCTCTTTTTCTTCGGGAGCATTATCGATATCCTCGTAGCTCATCACTTTTCCGCCCATCTTGGCTGCACTATACATAGTAATAGCAGCAGTCAGGGTAGTCTTTCCGTGATCAACGTGGCCGATAGTACCGACATTAATATGCGGTTTCGTCCTCTGAAATTTCTCCTTAGCCATGAA
>DEIH01000116.1 GCA_002352375.1 Spirochaeta sp. UBA2779
GGAACTCAAGTTAAAAGCAATATCAATATCTCCGGCTTTAACAGCAAGCAATTGAGCATTTTCATCCGGCATATCCTGAATAATGATCGTTTCAAATGCCGGCAGGTCTCCCCAGTAATTCTCATTGCGAACCATCACCAGCTTGTCATCAGCTGTAAAGCTTTTCAGAATATAAGGTCCGGAACCTGCTGATTGATGATCAAGGTAGTTTTGAGCATTATCTGTCTGTGCCGCAGAGGCATCCGAAACACCTCCATGTTCAATTACTACAGCACTATCAAGTACGGCAAAAGCTGTTGATGTTGTTTTTGAAATAAAAGCACTATCCGCTTTCCCCAAAGTAATTGAAACAGTATTGTCGTCAACTACATCAATGGAAACTACACCATCCAATAAGGCGGAAGCATTGGATTTAAGATTAATAGCACGATCAAAACTGAATTTAACATCCGTTGCCGTTACACTGTTGCCACTAACAAAGGCTGCATCTTTTCGCAGTTTAAAAGTATAAACAAGACCATCGTCTGAAACCGTATAGCTCTCAGCAAGCTGTGGCACCGGAGCAACAGCCTCGGGTGTAAACTCAAACAGGTTGTCGTATACAACGTTTATTATCATTGGTGCATATAGCTCATATGCGTACCCCGGATCAAAAGTGAAGTAATCAGGTTCAATCGCAATAACAAGTGGCGTATTCACACCGGCCTGCCCCGAAGCTGGCTCAGCGTCTCCCTTTGCACTGATTGATGCAATACTCAAAACGAGTAGTACACACGTCAACAAAAGCCCTTTCTTTTTCATGTTTTCTCCCTAAAAGAAATTTTATCTATATATAGTAATACAAATACAACGTTAATTTGAAGTTAGATAACAGGCAGCAAAATGACCGCTCTCAACCTCTTTAAGCTCCGGCTCCAAACCACTGCAGTCATCAAACTGCTTAGGACAACGGGCACGGAACTTACAACCTTCCGGGATATCCATTGGGTTTGGGATATCTCCCTCAAGTTTTATGCGCTCCCCCTGTTTCTCTGAATGGATATGCGGAATGGCTGATAATAAAGCCTTTGTATATGGATGTTGAGGGTTTTTATATAATTGCGAATAAGTTGCAATCTCAACAATCTTTCCAAGGTACATAACAGCTACCCTATCACTTACCTGGTAAACAATATTTAAATTATGCGAGATAAAAAGATAAGTCAGGTTGTATCTTTCCTGTAAATCCTGCAGCAGATTAAGGATCTGGGCCTGAATAGAAACATCCAGAGCTGAGACGGCTTCATCACATACAATAAATTCAGGTTCCAAGGCCAAAGCTCTGGCAATACCAACTCTCTGTTTCTGCCCACCAGACAATTCATGAGGATACCTTTGCCGGTAATAATCAGATAGACCCACAATTCCCAGCAACTCAGAGACTTTTTCCAGCCTATTATCCCGGGAGTACATTTTATGAACAATCATCGGTTCAAGAATTATTGACTCTACTGTTTTCCTGGGATTCAGCGATGCAGAAGGATCCTGGAAAACAATCTGCATATCTTTTCTCAACATTTTCATCTCATTACCGGTTAGATTAAAAATATTAACATCCTTAAAAAGAACATTTCCGGATGTAGGTTTCTGAAGATTCAGAATTGTTCTACCCAATGAGCTTTTTCCGCATCCACTCTCTCCAACCAGACCGACAGTCTCTCCCTGGAATATTTCGAAAGAAACGCTGTCCACGGCTTTTAGAACTTTCTTCTTTAGTCCCCGGGTATCAACTTTATAGTGCATGCTCAGGTTGTCTATCTGTACAAGATTTTTTTTAATCATTCTCATTGCTATACAGCCAACATCTTACAAAGTGACTTTCTGTTATTTTTTTAAGATTGGGAGATTTTATTTTACATTTATCCATTACAGCAGTACATCTGGAATGAAAATAACATCCCGAGCGTTTTTCAGCAGGATTCAGGATTGATCCGGGGATTTCTTTTAAACGTACCTTTTCTTGGGTTATCTCCGGTATAGTTGCTATAAGTCCTTTGGTGTAGGGATGCAGAGGATTCCGGAATAGTTCATCCGTCGGGGCAATCTCTACACTCTGACCGGAATACATAACCATAACCCTGTCGGAGATTTCAGAAACAACCCCCAAATCATGGGTTATTATTATAATCGAAGTTTTTTTCGTCTTCTTCAAGTCATTCATTAAATCCAGTATCTGAGCTTGAATTGTAACATCGAGAGCTGTTGTAGGTTCATCGGCAATAAGTATCCTTGGCTCACAGGCAAGGGCCATAGCAATCATCACCCTCTGACGCATACCTCCTGATAATTCGTGAGGATATCGCCTAACACTTTTTACCGGATCCGGTATACCCACATCTTCCAGTAACTGTATTACTTCCAGATTTGCATCCCGTTTATTAAATCCTCTGTGAAGCCTCAAGGATTCAGCAATCTGAAATCCACAGGTTAATATAGGATTCAAAGACGTCATCGGTTCTTGAAAGATCATGGAGATTTCATTACCTCTAATGGCTCTTCTATCTTTTTCTTTCAGTTTGATAAGATTATTACCAAAATAGAATATATCTCCCCCGGAGATTTCACCCGGCGGATGTGGAATCAGTCCCATAATTGCAAGTGAAGTAACACTTTTCCCACTTCCACTTTCACCTACAATACCAAGGGTTTCACCTTCTTGTAGATTAAAGTCCAGACTGTCAACAGCCTTAATGAAACCCTCTTGCGTCTTAAAAGTAACTGTTAAATTATTTATATTGAGAAGACTCGGCTTAGGGGGCATTTTTATTCACCATAGTTCGGGTTTTTACGCATTTATATACGCTCAAACCTTTATTGATTGTATATTCATACACCCAACCTGACATAATGTCAAATTTGGAAACGATCGATTCCCATTTCATCCTATTCCAAGGCTATACTGTATTCATGCAGTCAGAAAAGCCGGAATCATACGCCGTCCTTGTCGGCGGGGCAAACCTCGATATACTCGGGTTCTCTCAAGAGGCACTTATACACCGGGATTCCAATCCCGGCCGGGTTAGGTTCCACGCCGGCGGTGTCGTACGTAATATTGCAGAAAATCTTTCCCGCCTTGGAATCAGTACCGAACTGATTATCGCGACAGGCAGCGGAATAGACGGGCAATATATCCGGGAAAACTGCATGGCTGCAGGAATCAACATAAGACATGCTTTAACCCTGAAAGAAGAAATTTCTTCCACCTATATGGCCATAATGGACTCCGACGGTGATATGTCCATAGCCCTTTCTGATATGTCAACAAGCACTTATATCACAGCTGAATATCTTCAGTGCAAAAAAGAGTGTATTACCAGAGCTGATATTATCGTTGCTGATACAAATTTGAATCCTGAGGCTCTTGAATATCTTACCTCAGGGTTTCCGAATTCCAGGTTTTGTATCGATCCAGTCTCGGTAACTAAGGCAAAAAAAATCATACCAATCCTCAGCCGCATCCATACTCTGAAAATGAACCGGCTGGAAGCCGAGTCAATCTGCGGATTCCAAATCAAATCCCCTGTAGAGTTCAAACAAGCCGGGATGTTCCTCCTGAACAAAGGCGTCCAGCATATCTTTATTACATCCGGCAGAAACTCCATATACTGGGTTAACCAAGAAGACAGCGGAGTTTTTACTCCACCGACTGTCCCTGTGATCAATGCCACCGGAGCAGGAGATGCCTTCACCGCTGGAGTCGTTTTCTCCACCCTTCAGAAATACTCAATTGATGAAACTTTGAAGTTTTCAACAGCTCTTGCCGGACTGACAATTTCAGGGGAATCTGCGGTGAACTCTGAAGTGAGTCTCAAGAAAGTTAGAGGATTCCCGGGATAATTTATTAACTCCCTCTTTAGTTTGATGCAATCGAGTTGATAAAACAGTTCACATTTTTAAACCTGTCAACCGAATAGCATTACTCCCATGTTTACATTGGTGTGCTTCAGATCCAGAGGATCTGTCCAGAACCGCCAACAACATAATAAAATGGTTACTAATCATTGAGGGAGTTTATGGACAAACGTAGGTACAATGCGTTCGAAGCCCTTGGACTTTTCGACGGGCTCGACGATAGCCAACGAACATCGATTCTCGAAGCTACGGAAATACTGAGACTTTCAGAGGGAGAAACACTGTTCGGACAGGGTGCTGAAAGTGACTCGGTGTATTGCGTGGAAGACGGGGTTCTGGCGGTGTTTGTGGTATCTGAGCACGGAGAGGAAACCGGGATTGGCGCCATTGGTGCGGGCGAGCCCGTGGGCGAGCTCCAGATTCTCACCGGCGGGAGCCGAACTGCTACGGTGCGCGCCGCATCAGCCGTCCGGCTGTCATCACTTCCACGGAAACTGTTCCTGGATCCGGAGCATGCCAGGCTGGCACGAAATATCGAGAGGCTCATCCGTTCAAGGCTCAGACATTACCGCCTCAACTCAGTGCTGCCAAAGTTGTTCGGGCTGTTGGAGAGTGAGGCAATCGAGGAAATTGAGCAGCGGGGAGAGTGGCTTCACCTCACGCGAGGCGAGTTTCTCTGCCGCGCGGGCGAGACCGATCAACAGCTCTACATCCTCGTAAGTGGCCGGCTTGTTGCAGCCACCGCGACCAAAGATGCCGGGCAACGGGTTATCGGAGAGATCGCCGCCGGTGAAAGTGTCGGAGAGATGGCACTATTCACGGGAGAAAAACGTTCGGCCGATGTCATTGCCATCCGGGACTCGGAGTTAATTGGGTTATCGGAGACAGCGTTTCGCGATCTGCTTGCCCGATTCCCGGGTATTGCGATGGGTATTACGAAGATCATTATCGGACGGCTGAGAGATGCGGTCCAGGCAAACGGATCACCTCGCTCCGTGAAGAACGTATGCCTGCTGCCGGTATCAAAATCAATCTCAATAGACGAAGTCTCAGCAGCGTTGCACCAGGCGGCAGCGGCGTACTGCTCGGTATACTGCCTTGACGCATTAACCGTGGAACGCGAACTGAAAACGCCAGGAATCGCGGAAGTCGCCGAAGACGATCCCGCTCACATGCGGCTTGACGCATTCTTTAATGATCTGGAGAACCGCTATGACATCGTCATCTTCTCAGCCGACGGAAAAGATTCGCTATGGTCCAGACGGTGCCTGCATCAGGCGGACAAGGTGCTCCTCATAGCAGACGCCGATGATGATCCGACTCCGAGTCCACGTGAACTCGCTGCAGTTGGGGAGGTGTCAATTGCGTCGCCGGGCAGAAGCCTCATTCTCCTGCACGGCAAAGATACGGTCATTCCCCGGGACACAGCCGCATGGCTGGCGGGCAGAAGTGTTGATTTCTGCCTGCACGTGAAACGAGGAGATGCGGCCGGATACCGGAGATTGGCGCGCATTGTTTCCGGGAGTGCCGTCGGTGTTGTCCTGAGCGGGGGTGGAGCCAAAGGTTATGCTCACGCGGGAGTACTCAAAGCATTGGAAGAGGCGGGAATTGAAGTTGACATGATCGGAGGGACAAGCATCGGATCGGTCATCGGCGCAGGTTATGCCCTGGGACTCACACCGGATGAGATTATCTCTCAGAATGCGGACCTCTTTGAGCGGCATGATCCATTCAGAGAGTACACGCTGCCAATCATGTCCGTACTTGGAAGTAAAAAACTCGATGCCCTGTTCAAGGAGGCCTTTGGGGAAACCCGGATTGAAGATCTCTGGCTCCCCTACTTCTGTGTCTCTTCCAACCTGACCACGGCGCAGGAGCGAGTCCACAAGAATGGATACCTCTGGAAGGCCTCCCGGGCGAGCATGTCGCTACCGGGAATTCTCGTGCCGGTGATTGAAGGAAGAGACCTCCTTGTGGACGGAGGCGTGGTTAATAATCTTCCAGCCGACATCATGCAGACTATGTGCAGAGGGACGGTTATCACCGTGGATGCGGCTCCCAGACGGGATATTGAATTCGGTGAGGACGCCGACTCTTTTCCTTCGCCGTGGAAAGTGCTCAGGAGCCGCCTTAATCCCTTTGTCAGGTCGTTAAGCCCACCGTCAATTCTTCAGATCCTGGGTCGCTCAACCATGTTGGCAAGTGTTCACAACCTCATGAAAGTCACAGCCGAATCACGCTACCACCTTGAACCGCCGGTTCAGGAGTTCGGTATGCTCGAGACCGACAAGGCTCATGAGATTGCCAAGGTCGGGTATGAATACGCCTGGAAGATTGTGGACACCTGGCAGGAACTGAAAGGCTGACTGAATCGGCCCGGATTGCCGTACTGACAATAAATTACCGCCAACGAAAATTTCCTCCAGAATCTAATATGCCTCTGGCAACAGAGCCGTAAGA
>DEIH01000215.1 GCA_002352375.1 Spirochaeta sp. UBA2779
TAATCATACCAGTTTACGTCCGTTTTTTGGCATTTGGTAGATTTCCAGACACACCTCAAAGGTGACTGCTCATAATCGATATGTGCAAGTTTTAGGCAACCCATGACACTTTAAATATAGCCTCTTTTTCTTTTAATTGAAGGCTTTACAGAGGTTTGTTTTCAGCTAAAAGAAAAAAGATTAAAACAGTCGAAGTAGGATAAAAGCTGCACGGCAAAGCCTATTATCAATAACAAAAAACCTCTTTTATCTAGTTTTGAGGTTTTGCTCATTGTATCATCAAAATCAGTGAGTTTGCTGTCTTCGATTCCATGGTCTTGCCAGAACCCTACTGTTGATGCCACCTCCTTAAGTAAAGAAGCTATTTTACTGAGTGCTTTCTGACTATCTGACCAGATTAATGCGGTGCCGATTATGCTTATGACAAGCCCTGACAGGCCTATAATGCTAGTTGTTTCCATTCCATTATTTGTTGATAAAGCAAAATACCGCTTTTACAACGGTGATACAAACCTTTTCCTAACTCCCTGCCGCCGTCCCTTCTGTTGTTTTGCCTGGCCACCGCCATTTGCAGCACATTGTAAAGCCACACTGGCCAGTGCGGAACCTAATGCTTTCCAAAGAGCTGCAAAAGCTCCCACACGCAAAACAACCCGAAGCTATTTTACATAATGGGACATTGCTAGGCGCAACACATAGCTAGGGGTAGATCATTTAATTGGGGAGGATCCTGGAGTTGGTGTGCCAAGTACTTTGCAGGGTTGGCCTAGAATGCGCACTATGCAAAATATCCCCTCCAGCTGACCCGCCGGGGATCCCTGCTTACCTCATATCTCTTGAGGCTAAGATAGGCTCCGTATTGCTTTCAGTGCAAAAGACTACGGCATAACCCGCAGAGCCAGGTCCACCGGCCCCTTATTCCGTTTCCTTTTGCTTGAGAAGCAATACTACCCCGGATGGGTGCCTAAGAGATCTGATTAAGCAGCAATATAGATAGCGGCCACTTTACACCTGGGCTTACTGCTTTGGCTTAGGCCACCAGAAGCCGTGCGGGTGGACAGTGTCAAGGCTCCGCCGCCGGCGGACTATTGCATGGCCTTGACTGCGCGATGGCGGAGGGCTACCTTGGCCGAAGACAAAGTGGTAAGACCCATCAACCTGGCAAGGACCACCGGTGCGCTGGCCGTGGGGCAATGGCACCATAATGACTGTGTATGTACCGCCTCATGGATTTTGTGGGGATCTCAGTTAAAAAGAAAAACTCAGGTTTACTGGGAGTGGCCACTAACACAGGCGGTGGAACATACATTCACATTATGTGCTGTTGCTTCGGGCTGCAGCTTTTTTGGCGTGTCTTTTTGCCACCAGCGGCGCATCAGCAACTGCATAAAAGCATGACGAAAAAGCTGCTGCAGAAGGGCAGGGAGTGGAGAACTAATAAACCAGTTTATCAGGATCCTGTCGGTTATCCCAGAAAAGAAGCAGTTGCAGTTCCTTTTTTCTTGGTCTTACTCGGTAGTACAGGGTGTTGTGTTTGGTAACAAAGCCTTTCCTGACATTCCTCTTTTTCCTGGATTCTTCGAAAATCTCAGGGTTTTGCTTGATCTGTTCCAGAAGATTATCGACCTCGTTAATGAAGTTTTGGATTTCTCTTTCCGTCCAGGCTTTTTCCAGGTGATCGAGGACTTTGAAGTATGTATGCCTGGCCTTTGGTGTCCAGAAGATATCCATTAGTCCAGGTTGTATTTTGCCCGGACTTCTTTCATCACCTCGGCATGGGGTATCAGCTGACCATTGTCTGCTTCAGCAATGCTTTCTTCGATAGCCTTTTTTTCAGCCTCGCTGATTTCATCCCACCAGTCGGCACCCTTCTCTTTCTTGAAGACAGCCTCCACCTTCGCCAGAACAGTGGGTTTTTCCGTGTTCAGGATAAGTTGGACCAGTTCTAGTTTTTTTGCCTGTAGGTTCATGATTGCTTTCATTGCTCCATACAAATTTAACGATTAATATCCACTAATGGTTTGATTTAAGGGGTGGAACTTTTCCAGCTTGCTCTGCAGATTGTCCAGGTTATTGAGCTGGTAACGCTCCGTTGAACTTACATGCTTGTGCCCGGCCATGTACTGCACCTGGCGAAGATTATAGCTTTTCAGCCAGTGGGTGATCACACTGGCCCGGATTTGCTTTGGATGTAAAAGCTCCAGTAGTTTTTCCTGCACCTCCTTGAACAAGAAGTGCAGGCTGCTTTTAATATGCTCGCTGCCATTGATGCTGATTACAAGCTGCTCCTGGATTCTTTCCTGGTTTATCTGATCCGGCTTTCGGGCTGGTCTGGATTTGCCTATTTCCCGCATAATCTTCGGCCTGGTCCTGCTCAGATACTGGTGCAGCTCCAGGATCTGCGAAGGTTGTAACGGCAACACCCGGCCATTGCTTCGTCTGGTACCGGGGATGCGGATCTTGCCCTTGTCCAGGTTCACGTGTCCCACCTCCAATCGGCCCAGCTCCCCAGAGGTAATGCCCTGGTAGATCATCAGACCCAGGATCACCCTGTTACGTTTATCTTTGGCGGTTCTTTTGGGCCAACCACTGTAAAGATTCTCCAGGGACTGATAGGCGATAATGCCGGTGGGGACTTTTCTATGGATCCCACGTAAGTTCAGGTTCAGTGCCGGGTTCGATATCCCAGGATCCTGTTCCTTCAAATACTGGTAGTAGTTCCTGATGCAGCTTAACATCCGATTTATATGCTGCTTGCTCTTTTCCTCGAGGCGGCAGTGGTCGATAAAGCATAGCATATCATTGTAGACCACCTGATCGCAAGGCAGGTGCTCACTTTCCAGCCAGGCAAGGTAGTACCCTGCATAATTCACCTTTTGTCGGATGGTTTTCGCATCATTGCCCAGCTCCTGCAGATGGACCTTGAAGCCCACAAGCCGGTCCCAGATCTCAGGAGCGAAGTTGTAATCAGGATTCCGGTTCATGGGCGATGTGGGTATAAATCTGGGTGGATTCAAGGGAGCTGTGCCCCAGGAACTGACTAACCTCCTCCAGAGCCATGCCTGACTGTAATAGATGGGTGGCGATGGAGTGCCGAAGGATATGCAGGCCCACCTCCTTTTGTATTCCGGCCACCTTAGCCAGCATTTGAACCCTGGCGATAAGCTGGTTGCCGCATAGCCGTTTTACCTGCATGCTTAAGAATAAAGCCTCATGCCTGGTATGTTTAAAGCTCAGTATTTTTTTTCTGGCCACCTGGATGTATTCCGTCAGATCATCCGCTACCTGCCCGGTCAGGGGTACATATCGCTCCCGGTAGTTCTTGCCCTTTCTGACATGGATCAGTTTTTCTTTTAACTGAACATCTGATACGTTCAGTGCTTCTCCTTCACTTCTTCTCAGGCCACATCCGTAATAGATTCCCAGGATGGCCCTATCACGGATTCCAAGTAGTGCAGCATGTACATCCCTTGTCGTTCCGCATGCCTTGTACATGGCCTGTACCTCAGATCTTGTAAGGATGATTTTTGGTTTTGCTGTAATGGTCCTTCGCTGCAGATCGATTTCAATAACCCCTTTGCCACTCTCCTGAAGATACCTGCTAAAGCGTTTCAGGGCATTAATGTTGCTGTTGATGTAGTTATCCGACAGACTGCCTGGCTTTCGTTTGTTGGTCCGTTTCTGTAGGTGATTGTAGTAAGCCCTGATTACCTTACCATCGATCTGAGAGATTTCTTTTACCGGTGTAAGTTTCAGCCACAGATAGAAGTCCCGAACGTAGTTAACTGATCCGTATACTGTGCTGTCTGCATACCCCATGGCCACCAGCCACCTCTCAAAGCCTTCGATAACTATGATGGATATCTCCATTACGATGGATTTTTTTACCCCCTGCCGTGCATTTCGGTGGGATACTGGGACACTGGCTCTAACTCTCTATCCCCATTGGACTTAAGTATCCCATTTTGGTCGTGGGATACTGGTGGGATACTGGGATACTGATCAGAAGATGATTTGTCAGTGTTTTGGACCCTCTCCAGGGCTTCATCCAGGGCAGTTTTTACATGCTGCTGCAGCCTCTGGTATTCATCGGGCCTTACCACCTGGTATTCGTAACCCTGGCGGTATTTGCTGCCACCGGTGATCTTAATGTAGTTGTTACGAAGCAGCTCCAGGATATAGCGATTGCAACTGCTCGATGACATGCGGAAGGCCTCCCGGATCTCCTTGGCATGGAACGCTTCGCTTTTACCGGCCTTCATCCAGCTTTTCAACCTTTCAAAAAACTCCCGGGTGACCTTCGGCAACTCATCTGCCTTGGCCAGCAATACATCCCTTAACAACCGGTTGGCCCACCGGATATCCTCCAGGGTGGTCTCGATGTATCGGTCGCCGGTTTCTGGATCGGTCTTAACCTCCCGCTGGTACTGATGGTAAAAGGTAATGGTCTCAATTACGGCCAGGTAATGGGAGTTGGTCCGTAGCGGCTTAAAGACATATTCAGGAAGTTTTAGATGCTCAGCATATGGATTCCGGACCTTGATGGGTTTTAGGATCGTTTGCATATCCTTAAAAAGTTCCTTCAGCTGGTTCTCTGACTTGGCATTCACTCTGCCGGCAGACAGCCTTCGCTGGTATTCCATGATCAGCTCTTTGTGCCGCCTACTGCCATCCAGATAGATCAGTAAGCTACGGTTGGCATTGTCCTCATAGAGCCTCTCTCTGGTGGTGGTGCCGGCCAGACAGATAGGACCTTCTACCCTCAGGGTGATGGTCTTTAGATTGCCCTTGCTATCCTTGATGGGGATGGTCTTGGATATCTTCTTCTTGCTCTGTAGCTCACGAAGGGGGTAGAGTACATTTTCGGCCCCATCCATATCCTCGATCAACACCAGCTTATGCTTTAGCTCCTTGCGATCGAAGTAGTAAAAGGCATTCTCACTCAGGATGGTGATCTCCAGTTTATCCTGCTCCGGGATCAGCTCAGAGATCTTTTCCTGCAGATAGGTCTTTCCCGTTCCTGAGGCCCCCAGGCTGATCACATGCAATGGCTGCTCTCGTAGCCTCGATGTGAAGACCAGGTACATCAGTAAACGGTTGTTATGCTCTCCGATCATCCCTGTTCTGCCTATATCCTCACCCGTACGTTCCATTAGGTCTTTGGATCTCAGGTAGCTGATTGCCTTGCGCTGCTGCTGCTCACTTAACTCCCTGTTCTTTGGTTTTCGCTCCTTCATGCTCTCGATGCGCTTTAACCGGTACCCCTCTACCAACTCGGTTAGTTCAGCAAGGGCACGCCTGATGATATTGGTGCCAGTTTCCAACTGCTCGCTGGACTTATTGATGAACTTCTCCAGATAATCCGAGTGGTACAGATCGATAGTGTGACGGATGCTATGAAGTGGATTCCGAGTATCGATACGGCTGAGCTTTACGGTCATCCGAAGCCGGTCCAGCTGCTGCAGGTTGATCCCGCCCAGGATAATGATCTTCAGATCTCCGCTCTCATAGGTGATAAACTCAGGATTGCGGGTGTTCAGCGTGCCGGTAGTCATTGGTTCCGAGAGTTCAGGGGAGGATTCAGAAGTTTCCCCTCTATTGCCTTCCGGGACACCCTCTTTATCGCCCGTCGAGGCACTCGACTCAGTTAAAAGAAAAAGGGTTTTTCGGGTTTCCAGAAGATGGGTAAAGATATCTTTCTCATAAGCCACCGACAGACTGTTCACATCTTCTCCTTCAGGGGTATCCACTACAGATAGCTTGATTCCTGGCAGAAGATGACTTAACTCCTGTTTGTATTTCTCTATGGCCTCTTTCCCGGCCGTATCCCCATCAAAGAACAATACCACTTCCTCCAGATGCTCAAGGTCCTTAATGGCCACCAGGTGTTCCTGCGTAAGTCCGTTGGTGCCATAACAGGACAGTACCGTGTATTCGTTTGCAACCTTTGGGATCTGTAGCAGTGTAGCGGCATCAATAATGGCCTCGGTAAGGATCAGCCTGGTGGTGTCCGGAGTCGGATAGCCAGGATATAAACCTCTCCGGTTCTTCAGGTAGTAGTGCTTACCTGTACCATTTTTACCTTTCTGGATACTTCGGCCATAGAGACTTACCACTTGGGCCTCCTTATCCTTCAAGGGGAAGATAATACAGTCCTTAGCAAAAGCTGTATATGTAGTCCCTCTGGCATTGGGAACCGATCCCACATAGGGGATCAGCAGGCCAGCATCCACCCAGGCTTTTAGCTCTGCATCACGAAGTTTGCCTTTATGGTGGTGCTGGCCGCTGTTGTATCCCATTTCTACCAGTGTATGGTCCAGGTTCCGGCTCTTTAAGTATTCATGAGCTCGCTTGCTGACAGTACTATGAAGTCCCCTTCTGAAGAGACCAAAGACCTGGCCTAAGATCTCAGTGTGGTTTTCTTTTATCTGAGGATAAGATATTCCAGGATTAAAACCTTCTGACTGAACCTGGCCACATAATACAGCAGCTTTCAATATCCCTTTGTGTTTGCTATCCTCTTTCAAAGAACAGAACTCAATCACATCGCCATTGCGGCCACAGCCAAAGCAGTTGAAAGTGTTTGTTTCAGGGTAGATCTTCATGCTGCCCGTTTCCTCTCCATGGAAAGGGCACTTGAGCATGTGGTTTCGGTCGCACTCCAGGCCGTAGTGTTGTAATACGGTCAGGATGGATAATCGGGTCTTGATCTCACTAATCTCCATTGTTAAGAACTTTTCGTGATGCTTATTCGCATATAATATTACCCATACTCTTTATGTATTCAAAAGACGAGTTCTTGAAGTTGTGAA
The DNA here is from genome assembly GCA_002352375.1 of Spirochaeta sp. UBA2779. Taxonomy (GTDB): domain Bacteria; phylum Spirochaetota; class Spirochaetia; order DSM-2461; family DSM-2461; genus UBA2779. The sequence continues at coordinate 6,813 of DEIH01000215.1, forward strand.
CATAGGCATCATCGATATTGCCTCTAACGTGCATTTACGCTATATTTATACTGTTAATAATTGTTTTAATCTTTACCGCATGAGCTTCGCACAAAGACTTAAGAAAGCACGCACGGAGAAAGGCCTTTCTCAGACAGATCTGGCCAACCAGGTTGGCATACACTATACACAAATAGGAAGATACGAGACTAAAGGAGCACAGCCCTCGGCTGATGTGCTTTCCAAGATGGCCAACGCCCTGGAGGTTTCATCGGATTACCTGACCAACGGTACTTCCGATGACCTGGCTGAAAGCTCACTAACTGATAAGGAGCTTCTGAACCAGTTCAAACAGATTGAGAAGATGCCGGAAGCAAAACGATCTGTAGTGAAGGAGTTCCTGGATGCCTTTATTACCAAGGATAAGCTAAGGAAGTTGGCAGTATAATATACTCATGATTATGGACAAGGATTTTACTTCTTATAATTTCACTCCAGAGCATCCTACTATTTCCTTTAATATTAGAGGTATGAAGTTGACAATAAAAAAGTATGTCATGCTTAGTGAGGGACAAGATTTTTTATCCAACCACTTATTGGGATTTCAGGTTAAGATTGGTAATACGACCCATCCTGTGAAGTCATTCGTGGGTTGCATCTCTCCCTCCCACAAGGACCCAACAGTGGTTGAAGTCAATATGGTGTTTCAATCTGAGGAAAAAACAATAACCGAAATCAATATTGTGAACCAAGGTGAACCCCAAGATTATTCCATCAACATGGTTTATAATCTACAACCGTTTTAATACCTAATACGGAAGTTGGAAGCTCGTGCAGGGGTCTACATCTGAACCAATAAAAAAGCCCGGACTTGCCGGGCTTTGCATTTTATAACTATGAGTGATTATAGTCTCTAACTAAGGCGGACTGGGAGTATAAAATAAACCTATGAGATTTTTAGTTGTATATAAACGATAATGAAACCGTTTTGTAAATCTAATTTTTGTATCTCCATCAATAAATACAGATTTATTCTTAACATCTGAATAGTTTGCAATTCCACTTAATGGGTCCGTTTTCTCTTTAGCTATTTTATTATTAGCATTGCCAAAATCAAAATAGTAGTACTCGCCCTTTTTCAATAACTCTAAATTAGGCTTATCTATCTGTATTTTTTTAGAAATTATTTTAAATAAAGAATCATTTCTCACTGCCTGTATTACATAATAGTCCCCCTTTGTTTTGATCTTTGTTATTTTAAACAAAGTATCAGTTTCTTCAATACAATAGGCATGAAGAGAACTGTATACCAAGAAAAACAATAACATATATCCCTTATTAATATTCATCCTTTTATCTTTAACGATATTTCATTATTATATTTCCCTTACTGCTCATTTCAGCCTTCACAGCTCCCGCTGCACTAGGTAAAGGATTACCAGAGGCATCCCAATACTTCCCTGTTACTACACCTCCTTGACTTGGGGCACGGTTGTGTGCTTTTTGATAAACACTCCCAGGTTGTCCTGCTGCTGGTGAAGAAGTTCCCTTTTTTAAAGAAATCACTCCACCGTTATATGATTCTAATGTTTCATGCAACATCCCTTGTCCACTATTTCCATTTGCTTTATCTAAAGCTCCAAGTACTTTAGGGTTGACGTTTTGTTTTGTGCTAGCTGTCGTGCTGGTTGTAGTAAAGTCCATTGTAATATTTCCTACAGCATCTTCAAAACCCATATCAATAGTGGTTGTTTCCGTTTTGGTATTAACAGTATTTCCTCCAAAAGCTCCTCCAACCATAAGTAATTTTCCTCCTTTTCCATCGCTTATTGTTTTTGAGTTATCTGCTGTTATATTTACAGTTACATCTGTACTATTTATCGCTTCAAGGAGTTTCTGATCATTCTTTGTTGTAGCAGTTCCTGTTGCAGATACTTTTCCTGTTTTTGAATCTCTCGAAACATTCAAACTAGTCGAAGCATTAAGCTGTTTTGTTGCAGCATCAGCTTCACTACCTGTTATATATATTTCCTCGAGCATCCCATCCGGATCTAGGAACCTTAATGGATTGTTATAAGCATAGCGATAGGGACTCCATCTGCGATTGACTTCGCTTAGTGGATCCGGCACATGCCAACGCCCCAACGCCGGGTCATACATTCTGGCTCCATA
>DEIH01000149.1 GCA_002352375.1 Spirochaeta sp. UBA2779
CCGTACTGACAATAAATTACCGCCAATGTAATTTCTCCCAAAATCTAATATGCCGATTCTGGATATATGCTGCTACTGAAATCATTACTCATCTCATGTTATGGCTTCTTCAGCTAATGTAGAAATATTTCCATATTCCAGAAATGCAATGGCTGGATTTCAACTCAAATCAGACGAAAAGACATTTCAATTGGCGTCAATACTGGCGTCAATTCATCCTGCGACTTTCGACTTATCCACGAGTAATCCATTGGTATATCTGTGTATCAGGCTGGAGATTAAAGTTTGGTAGGGTAATCCCTCCTGGATAGCTTTTCTTTGAATGGCCTGAAGATCATGTTCTGACAAACGAATATTGACCCTTTTATTCTTTCTCAAAGTATTGGATGCTATTTCAGATAATCGTTCCTTTTCACTATCACTTAAGTCAATAGACTTCAGTTTGCCGGATTCGAAATTGTCCAGTATTTCATTCTCATATTCATCAAGGTTCATTCTGATCCTCCTAGATATTCTTTCTTCGCTTTCCTGCTGGGAATAATCGTTTTCAGGAAAATTTCATCTTCGTTCTCAACATATGGGACCAAATAAACATAATCATTGATGAGAACGATGTAGATTCTCTGATTCGGATATTTTTTCTGATTGGGATGATCAACTATATTCAATATCCTGCCGTTTTGGATGCAGAATACAACTTCCTCGAAGGAGATTCCTCTTTCTTTGACCAACAGAGAATTCTTTTCATCGTTCCAGTTGAAGTACTTGCCCACGAATTAAGTATAATACCATGTGTGCCTTTTGGAAACACCATATAACCAAGCAATTGATAGCTCCGCATATGGTATGGATTCAGCTCGTGGAGTCGCTTTCTGTCTGCTTTGGTTTAAATCTGGGATGGATTAATTCAGAATTGCTTATTAAACACAGTCGAGAAATATAAAGGATCGCTGGTACCGACCTTGCCGGCGATATCCTTCAGCATAAGAACACGTTCTTCACCCATTGAAAGGAAGTACATGCATCCCGTGGTGTAGCTTTACTCATCTGACCTGGAAAAGAGAGATTTAAAGTGACCATGGTACTTCATAACCAGTTTTACGCAGTCTGAAAGACGATATCAATGCGGTATGATTTCAAGAGTTTGGTTTCCGATTCGATACCGGTGAATTGGGAGAGTCTTCCGTATTACAGACGCCATCACAATCATCGGAGCAGTGTTTGAAATTAGCTCCGACGTGAAAAGCGACACTACGAGGTTCAATAGTCCGCTAATTTGCAGTATTGAAAAAGAAAACAAAGATATAAGTGACGTCTGGGATCTAAAGATTACATCTTTTTTGTGCTGTTATGGTTTTGCCTTATTAAATTGTCACCACGCGGTGCCGATGACAGGATAATCGGTAACAAATAAGGTTGAGTTCGCGTTAGAAGTGAAACGTGGTGTAGCTTTACTCGTCTGATCTGAAAATCGAGCCAAATCAAATTGGATAAACCCTATCCCCGAAAGGGTTTAGAAAAAAATAATGCCTTAAAAGGAGTGTGAAAATATGCCCACTAGGACTTGCCTTCAGCTCGTCGGCGTCGTGCCTCCTCTCTTAAGGCCGCTGATTCGGGTTGCCTCGGCATCCTTGCCGAGGCTTGCTCCCTATCGATCGCAACCACCCTCACCCTTCAAGTCCTCGCGGATCCAGCCCATAAAAAAACGCACCCTCTGGGTGCGCTTTTTTATGGGCCCACTAGGACTTGAACCTAGGACCGTTCGATTATGAGTCGAATGCTCTAACCAACTGAGCTACAAGCCCGGAATAGATTTAATTCCACGCCGGCACTTCCCCTGAGAAGCTCACTGCTCTCAGACAGTACCGGACAGAGGCATATCCTACCGATGAGAAGGGAAATCGTCAATCCTATTGCCTAAATACTATGGAATTAAAGGTAAGTGCTGACACAGAATGCCTATCCCCCACCAGCTCTATTAATCTTCAGGATTTACAGTATCCCGGTTCATGGCCAGTATTCAAATCACCCGGCGCCAGAGGTCAACAAAAAAACCCTTTGATCAAAAACCTCCTCCGCTGTAATCTTCCTGATACCATGAAACTCACAAGATTCGCAGACCGCTTCTCGAAAAAAACCGGGATACTCGAACTGATGGACGACCTCGGCCATGCCATGGACGAAAATCCGGATATGCTGATGCTCGGCGGGGGCAATCCGGCCCGCATCCCCGAAGTGAATGAAATCTGGCGGCGGCGCACAGAGGAGCTTCTCGCCAACGGCAGGGAGCTGGAGGAAACACTTGAGAGCTACGACAGCCCCCAGGGGAAACAGAGCTTTCTGGAATCCCTGGCGGGACTGCTGAACCGTGAGTTCGGCTGGAATCTGAGCTCGAAGAATATCGGAGTAACAAACGGTTCCCAGAATGCGGCATTTCTGCTTATAAACATGTTCGGGGGAACCGGAAGCGACGGGGTGATGCGCAAAGTACTGTTTCCTCTCTGTCCGGAGTACATCGGGTATGCCGATCAGAGTATCGAGGAAGGTTCTCTAACCACCAGGCCTGCGAAAATTGAGCTTTCCCGGCCGGGATTTTTCAAATACCGCGTGGATTTTGATATACTTGACAATCCTGAGAAAGGTGCTGACGGCATAAACCCGGATATTTCAGCCCTCTGTGTTTCCCGGCCCACCAATCCCACGGGGAATGTTCTTACCGATAATGAGGTAGCCCGACTGGCGGGGATGGCCCGGGAGAAGGACATTCCTTTTATTATCGACAACGCCTACGGCTCTCCATTTCCTCACATTCTTTTCCGGGATGTGAAGCCCTACTGGGATGAGAATGTTATCCTGAGCATGAGCCTTTCCAAGCTGGGCCTGCCGGCAGTACGTACCGGGATTATTGTGGCCAACGAGTCAATTATCAGGATGATTTCGGCCAGTAATGCGGTTATCAGTCTGGCCAATGGATCGGTGGGTCAGGTGCTCGTTCGTCCTCTCATCGAGTCCGGGGATATTCTTCATCTCTCCCGGGACGTTATCCGGCCCTTTTATCAAGCCCGTTCGGATTCTGCGGTTGCCTCCATTCAGGAGGCTTTCTCTGCCGGTTCTCAAGGCGCAGAGATTTCCTGCAGGATTCATGAGAGTGAGGGGTCGATTTTCCTCTGGCTCTGGCTGCCGGAT
>DEIH01000154.1 GCA_002352375.1 Spirochaeta sp. UBA2779
GTTCTTCTCCGTCTTGAAATAACTTACAATTAGGATATCCTGAATCCCAAGGAATACAACTGTGGTGAATCCATTACAATTTGAAAAGACACCGGCAAAGATATTTAAGAAATCTCGGGATGGATATCTCTATGCTGCTGCTGAAGCGGCCGCAATAATCCGGAAAAAACAGTCTGTAACGGAGTCCTGCAAGGTGGCTTTCGGCACCGGGCCTTCTTTTTATAGTTTTTACGATGAAATATTGAGACTTCATAGGGAAGAAGGCTTGAGTTTCGGTAACGTTGAGTTGTATCTACTCGCTGAGTACTATCCGATTTCTCCAAAATCCCTGCAGAGCTCTGTACGGTTTCTCAGAGATTTCCTTATCAATCATATTGATATACCCGAATCGGGGGTCCATCTTTTTGATTCTTCAATTAATGAGAATAAGCTGGAGTTTTTCTGCCGGGAGTATGAAGAGAGCATCATTGAAGGAGGCGGGCTGGACTTTGTACTCTCCGGTATCGGAAACCGGGGGCATGTCGGTTTTAATGCTCCAGGATCTTCTGCAGATTCCTTGACTCGAATTGTCACACTCGATCAATCAACAATTACTTCTGCTGCTGGGGACTTCTTTGGTGAATCCTACGTTCCGGCTAAAGGCTTTACCCTGGGTCTTGGAACCGTAATGAATGCCGGGAAACTGTTTTTTGCTGCATGGGGTGAAAGTAGTGCGGGTATTATCAGGAAAATAGTTGAAGAACCCATTTCAGATCAAGTTCCGGCAAGTTTATTTCAGAGACATCCGGACGCCCGCTTCCTGCTGGATGAATCCTCAGCTTCTGAATTAACAAGACTGAGAACACCCTGGTTTGTAGATACCCCTGAATGGGACAACCCGATGATTCGGAAAGCTGTGGTCTGGTTGTGCCGTAAGGTGAATAAACCGATTCTCAAGCTGACTGATCGGGACTACAACGATTATCATATGAACAGCCTGCTCACAGTTCTCGGGTCGGCATATGAGGTGAATATCAAGGTTTTCAACGAGTTGCAGCACACTATTACCGGGTGGCCCGGGGGGAAACCCGATGCAGATGATACGAACAGACCTGAACGGGCGGAACCTGCACGAAAGAGGGTTGTTATCTTCAGCCCTCATCCGGATGACGATGTTATCTCCATGGGGGGAACCTTTATCCGGCTGGTGGATCAGGGCCATGAAGTACATATCGCCTATCAAACCTCGGGAAGTATTGCAGTATTTGATGAGGATGTATTGCAGTATATAGATTTTTTTCAGGAACTTCATAAAGGACTAGGCCTGGATAAGTCTGAAACCATGAAGTTGTTTGACAGAGCCAGGGATACCATCCTGAAAAAAAAATCCGGTGTGGTGGATTCCCATGATCTCAGTTCTGTTAAAACATATATCCGAAAAAGTGAGGCCAGGGCCAGCTGCCGTTTCATCGGCATCCCGGAGGAGAGAATCCATTTCCTTGATATGCCTTTTTACGATACCGGTCTTGTCAGTAAAAGTCCGCTGGAACCTGCAGATATCAAACTTGTCAGCTCATTGCTGGACACTGTTAAACCGCATCAGATTTATGCTGCCGGAGACTTGAACGATCCTCATGGGACTCATAGAACCTGCCTGAATGCGGTATTTACATCAATTGCACAGTTACAGAATGCAGCCTGGATGAATAACTGCCGTATCTGGCTGTACCGCGGTGCATGGCAGGAATGGCCTGTTAATGAAATTGACATGGTGGTTCCTATGAGCCCTGATGAATTGATCAGAAAAAGGAAAGCTATTTTTAAGCATCAGTCACAGAAAGATTCTGCTCTGTTCCCGGGGTCGGACAGCCGTGAGTTCTGGCAGCGTTCCGAAGCAAGGAACCGGGAACTGGCTGCTCTCTATAATCAGCTGGGCCTCGCTGAATATGAGGCTATGGAGGGATTTAAGCGGATTCTGCTGTCAGAAGTGAAAAATTACTGACAAAATATACCGAATACCGTGTATGATATCTGAAATCCACTGAAGGATATTTTTCTGGAGGTATTCTAATGAACATTCAAATCAATCGTTTAACCGCAGCTGTCCTGCTATTGCTGGGCATCACAGGTTTCGTCTTTGCCAATGGAGATGCTGAAAATGCTCAATTCCCGTCAAAAAACATCACCTATATTGTTCCCTTTAATCCCGGCGGACAGTCGGATATCACCGCTCAATACCAGAAAGAGATGCTGGAAGCGGCCCTTGGTGTTAACGTTGTAATAAAAAACATCTCCGGTGCCGGAGGTGCGGTAGGCTGGTCTACCCTTGCCAGTTCTGCACCTGACGGGTATACAATCAGCGGTAATAACATTCCCCACATCATTGCCCAGCCCCTGGTAAAAGATAATCCCGGATATCAGACAGAGCAGCTTGAACCCCTCTACTTGTTCCAGACCACACCCATCGGGCTTACCGTTCTCAAAGACAGCCGCTGGAGTAATCTTGATGAGTTCATCTCTTATGCAAAGGCCCACCCGGGTGAAATAACAATCGGCGGTTCCGGAACGTATACCGGACATCACATTGCCTATCTTATGCTCCAGCAACTCACCGGAGCAGAATTCACCTATATCCCTTCGACAGGTGCCGCTCCTTCAGTTGCCAACTTCCTGGGAGGCCACACCGATGCTCTTTTTGCCAACTCCAACGACCTTGTAACTCATAATAATGAAATTAACGTTCTTGGAATGGGAACTGAAGAGCGTTTTACGCTTCTTCCTGATGCTCCGACTTTTATTGAGCAGGGGATTGATATGACAGCCGGTATCGACCGCGGAGTCTGTGTTCCCCAGGGAACACCTTCCGATGTTATTGCTGTGCTGGAAGACGCTTTCCGGAAAGTATGTACCGATCCTGAGTTTATGGCCAAGATGGAAGATATGGGCATGGTTGTTCAGAATCTCGGTGCTGCAGAGTATAAAGCTTATATAGTAAAGACCGCAGCCAAATACGAGGAAATCCTCAAGCAGCTGGGTGTTATCTAATAGAGTTTTGCCATGATAATTGATGCCCTGCAGCTTTTATTTACACCCTGGAATATGCTGTTCATCACTCTGGGGGTGGGAGCCGGCATTCTCGTTGGAGCCCTGCCGGGTTTAACCGCCACTATGGCGATTGCACTCCTGGTACCATTTACTTTCAGCATGAATGCCGTTCATTCTCTGGTTTTACTGGGGGGGATATACAGCGGGGCAATCTATGGGGGCAGCTTCTCGGCTATCCTTATCAATACACCAGGTACCCCTTCGGCTATCGCCACCACCTTTGACGGGTATGCGATGGCCCGCAAGGGGGAATCCTACGCCGCTATCATCACCGCAACCATTGCTTCTGTAATCGGCGGCCTGATCGGTGTGTTTTTCCTTATTTTTCTGGCACCGCCCCTGTCCCGGGCAGCCTTAAAATTCGGTCCGCCGGAGTTCTTCTGGTTGACGGTTTTCGGCCTGACAATCATCGCAACACTGGCATCTAAATCCATATTGAAGGGTTTGATCGGCGGAGCTTTCGGGCTGCTTTTAAGTGTGATAGGCATTGCTCCAATTGAGGGGTCGGTGCGTTATTCTTTCGGATCGATCAGTATGCAGAATGGTATCGCTCTGATTCCCGCAATGATCGGGCTGTTCTGTATTCCTGAAGTTATCGGGATGATTGCCAAGAAAGATACCCATTACAACGTCATACCTTATAAAAGGGAAAAGAAACTGATACGCCGGATTTTCTTTCGTCTGATGAAGAAACCCTTTCTTCTGATTAGATCTGCTGTTATCGGGACGGTTGTAGGCATTATCCCCGGGGCCGGGGGTAATATTGCCGGAATGGTGGCCTACAATGAAGCGGTGAGAGTTTCAAAATTCCCCAAACGTTTCGGTAC
>DEIH01000075.1 GCA_002352375.1 Spirochaeta sp. UBA2779
AGAAAGTGCTATTCAACAGGGTCTGCCGATTTCCGGGGACATTTCATTCACCTATAACCCTTCAGTTCTCTACGAGCATCTGGAAATGGGCATCAGCGATCCAGAGGAGCTTGCGGCTTTTGTTCCTGTGAATAAAGGGTTTTATTCGATTGAAGATCTGAAGAATATCATGAATCTATAAAAATATCCGACCAGGTTACTTCTCCGGCAGAGGGTTCCCAAACATTCTCAGGCATTAATCTTTGAAGCTCTGCAAAGTACAATCCTGCCAATTCCCCCCAGCACAGAATGCTCATTGAGAATCTCCAGACCTGAATCCCCGATAATAGTCTCCAGCCCTCCGGCAGCCTGATAATCACAGTATCCGGCGTAATGCTCTTTTCCGGCCATTTTCTCTATCATCCGGGTAAACCAGCCTCCAAAAGTGGGCGGTATAGGAGTGGCATAATCGGCAACAAGAAGCTGCCCGGCCGTTCTTGTGAGTTCCCTGAGCACCGGAATACGGTTTGCAGGATTCATCTCGTGCAGCGCCAGGGTTATCGTGGCGTAATCGAATTCCTTATCAGCGATAAAAGGTAAATTCCTGGCATCCGCTTCCTGAAAAGACAAATTTTCCGACAACCCTGAAACCCTGCCCTGAGCACATTCAACAATAGTTCGGTTGTAATCAAAACCTAAAACCCGCCCCGCCCTGCGGGCCAGTATCAGGGACTGTTCCCCTGTTCCACAGGCAGCTTCCAGAACTGATGCCCCCTCGGGAATCATTCCGGCCAGCGTTCTGCGCAGGGGCCTGAGCAGGGGATCGATAAACCTCCGGTAGAAAAAACAGTGAGAATTCATGATTCGAGAATCTCACTTACCCGGCCCACTTCACCGGATTCCAGACGAACCTTAATCCCATGGGGGTGATAAGCAGACTTAGTCAGAAGATCTTTCACAACACCCTCGGTAAGTCTGCCGCGGCGCTGGTCCTGCTTCATAACGACGGCCACTTTCAAACCCGGATGTATATCACTTCGATTATTTCCATTCATTTTTTATCTCCCGTCACGTATCATCACCTTGTAATGCCTGCCCTTGATTTTCCCTTTCCCCAGAACTCCGACAGCCCGTTCTTTCAAACTTCGCTTAACGGCAACAAAAGTTACCGTATCTAAACGGTCAATTTTCCCAACATCTTTACCGTCAATTCCACCTGAAGAAGTAAGAGCTCCCAAAAGATCGCCGGCACTGATTTTGTTCTTCCGGCCGCCGTTGATAGAAAGGGTAATCATTCCAGGCTGCATCCCGGTTACTGACGAACTCAACGAATCTGAATTAAAAACGGGTTTCTCTGCTGAATAATCGCTTTCCAGAAATTCATTGATAGCTTTCAGACGGAATATCTCAAGGGGCCGGATAAGAGAATAGGCAGATCCTTCTTTACCTGCCCGCCCGGTGCGTCCGATTCGGTGTACGTAGGTTTCGCTCTCAAAAGGCATATCAAAATTAATTACCACACCGATTGAATCAATATCCAGCCCACGGGCTGCCACATCTGTTGCAACCAGAATACGGCTGCTTCCATTGGAAAAACGAATGAGAACTTCGGTACGCTCACTCTGATCCAAATCACCATGGAGGGCCAGAACTTGATACCCAAGCTTATTCAGCTGTGCTTCAGTTTTCCGGCATGAATCTTTGGTATTACAGAAAATAAGGACTGAATCCGGTTTAAGATAAGCCAGGAGACCACTTACTGCAGATATCTTTTCACCTGGTAGAACTTCAAGAAACCGCTGAGTTATCACTTCGGGACGATGCAGTGATTCAACAGTAATCTCCCGGGGCTTTTTCATAAAATCTCTGCCCAATTCCCGCACCTCTTCGGGAAATGTTGCGGAGAAACAAAGTGTTTGGCGCCGGGAAGGAAGAAAAGAGAAGATACTCTGAATCTCTTCCATGAAACCCATATCCAGCATCCGGTCCGCTTCATCAAGAACCAGAGTTTTAAGCCCTCCGACAATCAGGGAACCCCGTTCCAGCAGTTTCAGGATTCGTCCGGGGGTACCCACGACAATATGGGCCTGATGCTTCAGCGAGAGTTCCTGTTTTCTTACAGGCATCCCGCCGGTAATATTCAGAATTTTGATATTGGAGCGGAACCTGGCAATACGCCGCAGCTCTCCGGCCACCTGTTCCGAAAGCTCCCGGGTAGGACAGAGTATCAGATCCTGTATCTCAAGAAGTTTCATATCCAGATTCTCCAGCATCCCGATACCGAAGGCGGCAGTCTTTCCGCTTCCGGTTTTTGCCTGGGCCAGAACATCCTTACCTTTAAGGATAGGGGGTATGCTCATCTCCTGAATCGCTGTCATGGTTTCATACTTGAGAAGCTTCAGATTTGACATCATCGCCTCTGAAAGATTTAAATGAGTAAAGGTTTTCATTTTCGTATTACAACCTGATTATCAGTTCGACGGAACGTTATCTCTATAAAAAACAGAATGAATTGCTTCATTTGAAACTTCATAACATATTATCGCGAAATAATCCCGCAATTGCATGAAATCCTCCGAAGTCTTACATTAATACCGAGGATTATCCCCTATGAGCAGCACCTCCATTATCATTGCCGTACTCAACGCCCGTTACAGCCACAGCGCCCTGGGTGTACGGTATCTGCTGGCCAACATGGGATCTTTGCGAACGCAGACTCTACTGAAAGAATTTCTGATTCAGGATGACCTCTTGCGCGTTGCCGAAGAGATACTTTCTGATAACCCGAAAATTGTGGGCCTTAGTATTTCAATTTGGAATGCCTCCCCCACCGCCCGGCTTATCAAACTGCTCAAATGTATCAGTCCCGAAATCCTCATCATTATCGGCGGGCCGGAGGTCCGTTGGGCTGAAGAGCCAATAAATGGAGCCGACATCCTTGTAAGAGGAGAGGGTGAACTTGTTTTCCCTGATATCTGTGAAAAGCTCCTCAAAGGAGAGGAAGTTCCTGCCATCATTGACGGCGGTTTTCCTGAACTTGATACCCTGGTTCTGCCCTACGATGAGTACTCCGATGAAGACTTAAAACAACGAATAATATATGTAGAATCCAGCCGGGGATGCCCTTTTTCCTGTGAATTCTGCCTTTCATCCCGGGAGAAAAAAGTACGGAACTTCAATCTGGACCATCTGCTCCCCGCATTCGATCGGCTTATCAAGAGAGGATGCAGGGGTTTTAAGTTTATAGACCGCACATTCAATCTTGATATTGAATCCTGCATCCGTATCCTGGACTTCTTCTACGACCGCTGGCCCAGAGAAGATTCCGGAGCCCTTGTATCCCCGAAAGCAACCCGGCAGGTGGCACTGGGGGTAAAGAGAGGTGAAAGCTTTTTCCTTCACTTTGAAGTGGTTCCCGACCGCTTTGATGAAAGGTTGTTAAAGTCCCTCTCCCGGTTCCCAGCAGGGGGTGTACAGCTGGAGATGGGGGTACAAACCCTCAACCCGGAAATCGGCAGCCTCATCAGCCGCAAGGTTGATTCCGAAATAACCGCACAGAACCTCAAACTCATCAGGGGGGTTACAGGTGCCCATGTTCACGCCGATCTGATAATAGGCCTCCCCGGGGAGAAAGAAATAAGTTTTGCAGAAAGCTTTGACACCCTCAGATCCATGCACCCCGATGAGATTCAAATCGGAATACTGAAACTCCTTCCCGGCGCCCCCATCGCCCGGCACATAGAAGAGTACAAACTGGTATTCAACCCCGCGCCCCCTTATGACATTCTGAGCAGCAGCTGTATTTCATTCCCCCGGATGCAGCAACTCAAGCGCCTTGCCAAATACTACGATATCTTTGTTAACTCCGGAAAATTCACCTCCGCTATGGAGTTTGTTATGGGCAGCGGAGAGTGCAGCAGCTCACCCTTCTACCGTTTTGATAATTTTTCCAGCTGGCTGTACTCCACCACCGCTCAAGACCACGGTATCAGTCAGCAAAGACAGTACTCTCTGGTTCTTGATTATCTTATCAACCGGCTGAGCATGGCACTGGAGGATGCGGGGAAAACCCTTGTCGGAGATTTTTTGAGATTGGGAATTGAACGCTATCTGCCCGAATGCCTGCGGCCCTACCTTTGATATTATTTGTAATTATTATCTGTATCCTTTAGATTCTGTTCAAAGGATACCGTGTATGAAAAACCCTCAGGATATCGTTGTAACTGGAATCGGAGCCATCACACCCATCGGACTGAACCTCAAGGAATTCTGGGAAAACCTAATCCAGGGGGTTTCCGGAGCCGATTACATCAAGGGGTTTGATACCGAAGGGTTCAGGTCGAAGATTGCCTGTGAAGTAAAAGACTTCAATGCCGGTGATTTCATAGACAAACGGAGTGCCAGAAAAATGACCCGTTTTTCCCAGCTTGCGGTCTGTGCTTCGGTGGAAGCGGTAAAGGATTCCGGGGTGGAGTTGAGTAGCGTCGCCCCCCTGCGGGCAGGGTGCATCATAGGTTCCGCCGCCGGAGATTATGAAGTACTGGAGAAACAATTCGCCACCCTGGCCGAACGGGGCCCGGGCAGGGGAAACCCGCTGGCTGTCCCCAAAATAATACCCAATATGGCTGCCGGAAATGTGGCAATAGAACTTGGAATACACGGACCGAATATGGCCGTCTTATCCGCCTGTGCAACAGGAGCCCATTCCATCGGCATGGCCATGCAGATTCTGCAGCTGGGGCAGGCGGATGTGATGATTGCAGGAGGCACCGAATCCACTATTTCGCCTCTGGTAGTGGACGCCTATGGATGTATGAAAGTTCTCACCGCCAGAAATGACGACCCAAAAGCCGCCAGCCGGCCCTTCGATCTCGATCGGGACGGATTTGTAATTGGAGAGGGCTCCGCTTCGTTGGTTTTAGAGCGCCGGGAAGATGCGGAAAAAAGAGGAGCCCGGATTTATGCGGTTCTCGGCGGACTTGGTATGAGCGCCGATGCCTCCAGTATTGCCGCACCGGATGAAAACGGCAAATGGGCCGGTGAGGCTATAAAAATGGCCATACAAAATGCAGGGCTGAATCCCGAGGATATCGGATACGTGAATGCCCACGGTACTTCAACCCAGGCCAACGATAAAACAGAAACCAGGGCCATCCATACGGTATTCGGAAGCCGGGGAAAGAGCATACCGGTAAGCTCCAACAAATCCATGATCGGCCATACCCTGGGGGCCGCTGGAGCCATTGAAGCCGCCGCAACCATATTGAGCCTCCATACCGGTATACTGCCCCCTACCATCAATCAGGAGCAACCTGACCCGAACTGCGAACTGAACACCATTCCAAATCAGGCCCGGGAAGTGAAAATCCGGGCCGCGGTTACCAACTCCTTCGGATTCGGCGGTCAGAATGCTTCTCTGGCGTTTATCGCAGAAGAGTAAGCCCGTGAATTGTCTGGTCAATAAAAAGGGACTGTTCCACTATGTGGAGAACAGTCCCTTTTCAAAACTTGCAATTTCTCTGCCTATCTGGAAAATATCGCTTCCCGCTTAAGCAGGTTCCAGGAAGCTGTAAGCCCGTCAGTAATCTGATGCTGTAGAGTGCCTAACTTTTCAGACATAGATTCGTATTTTCTTCTCAGGCTGTCCACTCCGGAATCTCTGGCTTCAAGGATTCTTGCAGCCAGTTCTTTTTCATCGGCAATACCCATGTCCCGAACCCGGGCTGCCAAACCTTCATACTGGTGTTTCAGGTCTTGAACCCTGGCTACCAGTTTATCAAGATTTCTTACCACACTCTCTTTGGCTTTAAGCTGGTAACCTTCAGAGAGTTCCCCCACCAGAGATGCAACAGGAACAATTTCTGTTACCCGGTGGGCATTGGCACCGGCAAAAACAAACCCCTGATTAACCTTTCCCCGCCGGGCATTGTTCAGAGCAATAGAGATACAGTAGTTGGCATCCTGAGCCTTACAGGAAGAAAGACATTTCCAGGCACACTTGAACGAAGGCCGCTCTCCGGCTTCCGAAGCGAGTATATACTCGTTGCGGATGGCTCGTCCGGGCATTCCCACCGGACTTTTGATTATCCCTATCTGTTCAGGAGTACAGTCCACATAGGTTTGTTTAAACTTTTCATCCGCATCACATTCATCAGTAGCCACAAAACGGGTTCCCATCTGCACGCCTGAAGCACCGAGCTGAAAAACATTGTGAATATCTTCCCCGGTAAAAACACCGCCACCGGCGATTACAGGAATGGAGCGTCCAAACTCTTCCTCGAAGGGTTTAAGAGCTTCAACAATTCCTGGAACTATGGCTTCCACCTGGAAATCAGGATCGCTTATCTGTTCTTCCGAAAATCCGATATGACCACCGGCCAGAGGACCTTCAAACACAACTGCATCGGGAACGTCGTTGTAGATTTTTTCCCACATTCGGAAAATCAGCTCTGTCGCCCGGACAGAGCTGACTATGGGTACTGCTTTAACGTTGTTCTTCCTCATTTTCTCAACAGGAAGGTTTTTAATCGGCAGTCCCGCACCCATCACAATCAAATCGATTTTCTCTTCGATGGAAACGTCCATCAATTCATGGAAGTCGTTAACGGCCACCATGATGTTCACCCCGAGAACCCCGTCGGTTTTCTTCCGGGCTTTGCGTATTTCCTTGCGCAGGGCACGAAGATTCGCAGCCTGGCCGTCTTTGTAATAATCTTTTTCAATCATTCCGATGGCATTTGCAGCGATAATACCGATCCCGCCGGCTTCTGCAACGGCGGATGCCAAACCTGAGAGAGAAATACCGACACCCATTCCGCCCTGAATAATAGGTGTTCGGGCTGTCAGATTGCCGATTTTCAGGGACGGCCACTCAAAATGAGATTGACGGAACTGCTTGAGATGTTCTTTTAATCCCTTAAAATGTATATTTTTCGAGAAATCTTCAGTTAGAGTTCTAAGAGAAGAAAAGGTCTTTTCAAAACTGATAGTGTTCAAATAGTTAACTCCATAGAGAGGATTCCCCCCCTCTCTCTTTTGTGACACATTATAGGTTTATGTATTAAAAGGATAGGCTGTGATATGTATTTCATATGTATTCCTTGTGTTTTCCTTAGCTTCAGTGGTATAGCTGAGACGATATGATGATACTGCTATCACCGACTAAAAAGATGGATTTCACATTCTCCATTCCGGAGATATACCCGATGGAATCACCGCCGTTCCAAAGGGAATCCGAAGAGCTGAACTATCATCTGCAGGGCTTCAGCAGGGAAGAACTTACATCTCTGATGGGAATCAGCCCGGCTCTGGCCGATCAGACCTATAGAGAGATTCGTGAGTTCAGCACCGGAACAGCCGGTAAAAAACCGGCTATATTCGCCTACTCGGGAACTGTATTTAAAACCCTTAATCCCGGGAGTTTTGCCGGCCCGCAGCTGCGATTTGCACAGAAGCATTTAAGAATTCTCTCTGGTTATTATGGGATTCTCACCCCTTTCAGCAAAATATCACCCTACCGTCTCGAAATGAAAACTCCGCTGAATCTCCCTGAAGACAAATCCCTCACATCGTTCTGGAAACTCAAGGTAAGTGATTATCTAAAAAATGAATCTTCAATCCTGAACCTGGCATCCGGAGAGTACAGCTCTATTCTCGATAAACGAGCTTTCAAAGGGAAATTCGTTACGTTCTTTTTTAAAGAATTGAACGGAGATAAACTGAAAACCATAGGGATGTATGCAAAAATCGCCCGGGGGCTGATGCTTCGCCGGATTCTGATGGAAAGAATTGTTGATCTCCGGATATTACAGCAGGGCAAAACGGGAGGTTATCTATATAATGAAAACCTCAGTACTGAGAACGACTGGGTTTTCACCCGGAAAAATACAAAAAAGGAGGAATAAAATGAGCAAAAAAGTAAAAGTCGGTATTATTATTTGTGACCGTTACCGCAGCTGCGCCGGGGGAAAATGTTTCCGGGCAATGGCGGAGAAATCCGGAGCATTTGATATTTATAAAGAAGACGAAGAACTGGAATTGGTGGGATTCACATCCTGCGGCGGATGCCCGGGGGGAAATATCGAATATGCCCCGGAAGAGATGAAGAAGAACGGTGCTGACGTAATTCACCTGGCAACCGGTTTCGTTGTCGGTTATCCGCCTTGCCCTTACACCGAACATTTTCAAAAGTTTATTCCGGAAAAATACAACTTAAAAGTGGTTATCGGAACTCATCCCATCCCGCAGAAATACTTCACAACCCATCAGAACCTGGGAAGTTGGGAGTCAAAAGAATGGAAAGCCTTAATTCAGCCGACTCTCTCAGAGGAAAAAACACGACTGGATTACAATTAAGAGAAGCCGGTTATTTACGGCGTGTGAGGAATCGGTCCAATGCCCCGGCAAAGGCCTTGCGGTCGGACTGATTCAGTGCCGGGGGACCACCAGTTACAACACCTCCGGAACGAAGGGTTTCCATAAAATCCCGCATGTTCAGCCTGGAGCGTATGGTATCCGGAGAAAATCTCTCCCCTCTGGGGTCCAGGGCATGACCACCCTTCTCAAGAATATCTGCCGCCAGAGGAATATCAGCGGTAATAACCAGATCGCCGGGATTCAGACGTTTCACTATCTCGTTGTCCGCCACATCAAAACCGGCTTTTACCAGGATAAAATCGATATGAGGTGAATCCGGAATCCTCATGGTTTGATTGGCAACCAGAGTCATGGGGATACCGGTCCGTTCTACCGCACGGAAAAGGATGTCTTTGATAACTACCGGTGTGGCATCGGCATCAACCCAGATTTTCAATGTAAAGACCCTGAACACTCAGTTTCCGAGGTCAGCATTAAAGAAGAAGACCTTCGGGGAAGGGGACATAAAGCACCTGGGTGAAAAACAGATAAAACGTTATTGCTAGAACTTCAACAATAGCAATTCGGCTGAGCTTCTTCTTCCCGGGTGCATCACGGTCGAGATAGAGGGTAATGAGAGGAAAGAAAATAAGACTGGTTACAAGAAAACCGAGGACAGGAATCAGGATTCCCCAGACTATCATCAGAAGTAGGGAAATCAAAGATGGGATATGGCGGAAAGAAGCTGAATCAAAGGTTTCCCCACTATCCCGGCGTACAAAAGTTAAAATAAACAACAACAGGGAGAGTCCCCCCAGAAGGAAAATGGCAACCCGGGGAAAAAGACCGCTTAACGGGCTGAATGTTTTGGCCTCAACCATAAAGAATGCACTGATACCGATTATGACAAGTGAAGAGATGCGATCAGCCCTTTTCAACTTTATGCCTCCAATTATTCTTGATTTTTACAATCAAAGGCCAGAAAGCCGAAACCACAGTCAGAATTATCATAACAATAGAAATGGGGCGTTGAAAGAAAACTCCTATCGCTGAGCCTTTAGCCCGTCCCATCAGTATGGACTGAACAAGACCCTGCTCGCAGATGCTCCCGAGTATCAGGCCGAGCACAATGGGGCCTGCACTGAATCCGGCTTTTCTACCGATAAAACCGATTATACCGAAAATCAGCATGATGTAGACATCGGCCATATTGTTGTT
>DEIH01000146.1:0-2285 GCA_002352375.1 Spirochaeta sp. UBA2779
ATCCTTACTGAATATTATATGCCCCATCATTTTCCTGTTTTCAATATGATCCGCAGGTATAACAAGGGTTCCATCCTTCAACTGAATACCGTGACTCGGACCTGTTGCATACCAAGTCCAGTTGGTCAGTTTTACATCCTGGGTTATCTCTATAGGCTCAGACCAGGTTTCACTGCTGTCTGTACTGTGCATCTTAAAAGCCCTGTCGTTCTGCTTGCAGAAAATGAGCCAGATAATACCAGTTTTCTGATCTACAACCGGGCAGGTATTTCCAATAATCTGGTTACCCTCTTCAATCAGCACTTCCAGGTCTGTCCATGTTGTACCCAGGTTATAACTCCTTCGCAGCACTACATCCGTCTTGGACCAATCATCCTTATGCTCAGTGCGTGCTTCGGCAAATGAGAGTATCGTGCCGTTTGGAGCCGTTATCATGGTGGGGATTTTGAAGGTGTTGTATCCTGCTTCCCCCTAGGCATATAAAGGGGTTACAAAAGGCACATCTTCAGGAAATGGTTTGAGCTCGGCATCAGGGGGTAGAGTAATAACTCCTCCAATAACTCCAGCCATTAGAACAATCACGAAAGTCGAGGAGGCTGCCCGTCTGCTGGCTCCCGATACTGGCTGTTTTCGCAGTGAATTAACGATAATAGAGATTCCTGACATAACCAGAAGCAAAAGCAGAAGTATTCCCGTAATAGGAGCCATAAGAATCATGTAGAAGAGTCCGTCAGCCGCCAGATACTCGGTTGTATTATAGAGTTCAAATGAGCCTATAAATGATCCAATACCTACAACAATTCCAAAAAGGGGAACAATATAGTTAGTAAAAAGATTTCCGTAGCTCTTTTTAATGTTCATTTTTTTGAAAAATCCAAGTATGCCCAATATAGCAATAATGATTCCGGCAACCACAAAGGAGCCGTAGAATACAGGATAAAATGGTCTTACTGTCGGTTTAAATTGTTCGTATACAAGAAAGTCCCAAAACACTATTGATAGGGCTATGAGAATAGCCCCAATGGAAATCATAAAAAGTGAAAGCATCCAAGTCGTAACCTCATCGAGTTTGGTTTTTTTTAAGACTTGCTTTTTCATTGTTATACTACTCCCATTCATTTTGTTAATATTGTTCAGTTTTGACGGGATCCCCAGATTCACTCACCCACGTTTAGAGGTTCTGCCGTATTTCTACCTTCTTCTAATTGCTGAATAATTTCCAGAGGGGATAATTCGCCGAGGGAACTATATGATTGTATTTCATTGTATCCCACTCTCCAGACTTGGACACTCCTGGAAAACCCCGGAAGTTTATTCAGATCGGCAGCTGTACGGGAAAGACGGCGCGGATTAATCCGGGGCTGAGGCAGAGGTTATCAAAAAAGCATAAAAGTTGACAATGTATATACGCAGATGATAAAATGAAAGGGTTGAGATTCTCTGGGATAAAGAAAAAAACAAACGGTTGATTCTGGACCGGGGGGTGTCTTTCGAGGAGATTTCCGGGAAGATTCTAAGTGGTGAGATTCTTGACGTTCTTGATAATCCGGGCAGGAAGAACCAGCAGTATTTTGTCCTCTATATTCGAGGGTATACATGGGCGGTTCCCTTCCTGATTGACAGGCAGAAACGAATTATCCTGAAAACGGCCTTTCCAAGCCGGAAATTTCATAAGCTCTATGGAGGGGAAAATGATTCATCTCGATGAAGAAGAACAGAGATTTGAAGATGAAATAGATCAGCTCGTACCTGTTACGGGAAAAAAGAAAGCCGAAATCGAGGCTATCCTCACCCGTGCCCGGAAGAACCGGGCCATCAGTCTCCGTATTGCCGAGTTCGATCTGGCAGGACTGAAGAAAAGGGCTGAGGAGGAGGGGATGCCCTATCAGACTCTCATCAGCACCATACTCCACAAGTACGTCACCAATCAGCTGGTGGATAAGCGGGAAGTGTACAAAATGGTGAGCCTCGCCAGGGAGGCGGGGGTGGATTTCGGTATTTCGCAGCCGGAGAAATGATAAGGGAATGTCCGGCGGAGGATCCTCGGGATTATTCAACCCCCCCCGCACCCATTTTATTATTCGTCGTCGATTGAAAACCGGCTGTATAATACTCCCATGGCATACGATATCATCGGAGATATCCATGGTTATGCAGACAAGTTGACCTCTCTTCTCCGGAAGCTGGGTTACAGATCCCGTTCGGGTGTGTGGCGGCATCCGGGAAAACCCCTGGGACGGGGAGGGCTGGTGTGGGTATGATAGATCTATGAGCGGATACCACCT
>DEIH01000146.1:2399-3469 GCA_002352375.1 Spirochaeta sp. UBA2779
ATCCGTTTTCTGGCTAAGCAGCAGGGGGCGGTGATGGGACCCCGGATTCTGATGCCCGAGCAGGCGTTAAGGCGGTTTGCAGCGGGGTATCCCAAGGCACGGCGTCTGCTGCAGATGGATGAAATCGGGGAGGGGGCTCCAGAGGGAAAAACGCTCACCCGGGGCCTTCTTTTCATGGATGGAATGAAGCTGACGGTTTTCAAAGCTCTGGAAGAGGTTCTCTCCGGGGATGATGGGATATACGATCCGCTTCGGAATTACATGACTTCATTGGGAAGCGGCAGTGTTGGTAGTGGGGTAAATGCGGCTGCCGGAGGAGAGCGTCTCTGGCAGCTTGCCGATGCTCTGGCGGGGATTTTTTACCATTACGGGATGAACTGTCTTCCTTTAGTGGAAGCCTGGGATCGGGGAGAATCGTTTTTCAGCTCACAAGCTGACAGCGGAGATACCGCCGCCGAGGCATGGCAGCGGGGTTTGTGGCGGAGAATCTTCGGTCAGGATGCACCTTACACGCATCTGAGTCGGGTACTTTCAGAAGTGATGGCCTCCGGAGAGTCTTATGATGCTGATGGATTCAACCTTGAGCATGCTCCCTCACGTTTTTCTGCTCCTCCATCGAAGCCTGCCCGGATTGTTCTCTTCGGCTCCATGTTTCTCGGGGAAACCGGGCTGAGGTTTTTCCGCTTTCTGGCTGCGGATTTTGAAGTGCATCATTTTATACTCACGCCGTCGAAGGTTTTTGCCTTTTCCCGGGGGGGTAAGGGGAAGCAGGGTGATGCGGCGGGTTCCGATGTTTCGGGAGAGCTCTTTCTGTGGAACAACGCCCGGCTTTCAGCGGGCTTTGCTGCCCTGCTGCCGACTCTTGATACTGGAGAGTTCGTATCAAAGGGTGCTGTCCTGAGGGAGGCCTCTCCCCGGCCCGGCTGCCGATCTGAGGGGATAGCCGCCGATGAGAACTGGGAGAATCCCGGGGAAGGGGGCGCCCTGCTGCATCGGCTGCGCGCCTCGATGATTGAGGATGCCCCGCTGGAGGGGCCGGTGGAAGATGACGGCAGCCTGGCCTTCCACAA
>DEIH01000030.1 GCA_002352375.1 Spirochaeta sp. UBA2779
AAGCTATGCTTGCGACCAGCCCCCAATAGAATGAACAAGTACACTGCTCGCAAGTTCGCTTTTTTCGCAACGTTCCTCGGCATAGCCTGCGGTACGCAGCTGGTGGCAAACCCGCTGTATTCCGCTCATTTAGCTTGGGAATCAGATTGTCAGATCATCCAGAAGTTGACGGCTAATCAGGTCGGAAGGATCCATTGCAAGGGCTGTTTCAAGCCATCTGACAGCTTCTTTCTTATCACCTTTTTCCAGGTGGATAATGGCCATATTTGAGAGAATCTTGATATTTTCAGGATCCCTTTTCAGGGCTTCTTCCAAAGCGGCGGAAGAGGCTTTATAATCCTTTAGTGCGCGGGTGCAAATTGCCAGCTCATTATAAAGGTCACTTTCCAGACATCCGCGTTCCCGAGCGCCCTCAAGAGCCTCTCTGGCCTCCTGCCATTCTTCTGAAAGCCTTAGAGCCCAACCCAGCAGAAACCATCCCGGCCATCCTTCAGGACGATTGTCTCTGAACTCACGTGCCATTCTGCATCCATCTTCAATCTGCCCGCTATTCAGAGCTGCATAGGCTTCTCTGTAGAGTGTGTCGGCCTGGCCTTCATCCCTGCAGTACCTCACCAGTCGTTCCGCGTCTGCCCGCCGGGAACCTTCCGGGGCATTCATAAGGTAGGTTTCAAGAGTTTCGGCTGCACGAAGAAAATCTCCCCGTTTATAGCGGAATAAACCGGCTTCATACCATGCGTCACCCGGAGCTGAATCGCCTGATAAAAGCTCATTGTAAGCAGCTTCAGCGGCCCCTTCATAGGATTCCGCAATTTGTTTATCACCGGATTTACGTTCATAAACAGCCCGCTTGTTGTACAGCTCTGCTATTGCAAACCGGGGTTCTACGGAAGCAGGTTCAAGTCCCCTGAGAGCCAGAATAATATCTTCAGCGTGCGTCCAATCCGCTTCATTGATTCTCTCTCTGTAGGCTTCCGTCAGTTCCGCAGCCAGTCCCGGCCGGAGGGCTGTAAGAAAAGCCCTGTAGTAATCAGCATGTTCATGGGATGGGCTATTTGCCAGTACAAGCAAGGATGCTGCGATTACTTTTTCCCATGTAATTTCCTCCATATCAACATCACCGTTTTCATCCGGTTCTACTGGCAGGGGAATCCCCGGGTTAAGGGTGAATGCACCCATATCCGTATCAATATTATCAGGTAAATTTATCCAAAGGAGTTTTTCCAGGGAGTCTTGTTCATTGTTCATCTGTTCTTTCTCTGATTGCAGCTGATCTGCCTATGTATTTGAGATAATCATTAATTATCATTTTGTATTCGAATGAGATACTTTCAGAATCATACTTAACCGCCAGGGCGGCAAGGTCCTTTCTTCCTTCCACCGATTCAAACCGGAGTATTTCACCTTTAAGTACAAGATATTTTCCATTTGTCATTGTAAGGCGTATAACGGCCTTTTTATTCATCAGAAACTTGGGATTGCCCATTATGATAATTTTCAGACCACCAAAAGACATGTCTCTGAGTATCCCGTTCCTCGGAATGCCTTCAATCTGTATCGGGACACTCTTGGAAGCCAGCCCAAGACGCCGGAGGCTTTCCTGATTTATAACAATCCGTTCTTCACTCCGCCTGGCGGCATTAATATTTGCTTCCAGCAGATTCCCGAGAATCTCAATTAGATCGTCTGGAGGTTTCTGGGTAAAATTGAGCTGGACGAAATACAGGTTTCGTTCTTTATCATACTGTGTCATACCAGACACCCGGCTTTGAATAAAAAAACTGAAGGTATCCGTTCTGTCCTCTTTGAGAAAACAAAATCGGAGAGATACAAGATTGTCATTCTGCAGACTTTTAATAAGCTCATCAGTCAGGGCAACAACAATTTTTGCTTCAATAAGAGAGGTGGAGTAGATAATGCACTGACGCTGTCCGCCTTTAAATTTCAGGAAGATCTGATTTCGGACCAGACGAAGAGAATCGTTAATTTCCTTGGTAAACGTAACGTCGATTCTGCCGTACTTATCGTAATATTCTTTTATCTGTTGGCTCGTAACTATGGCCATGTACTCTCGACTTTACGGGGGTATTGCTGTTGAGTCAATTAAATAAGATGTAAAAAAACCGATGAAGGCTCATTGGACTATTTATTTTCACTAATCATTGTTTCCATCGATAGCATTATCGATTTCCGATATCAGTCTCAAAGCAATACGTTCCATTTCCTCTGATTCTTCAGGAAGGGCCGCTTCTCTGCCGTCCCTTGCCTTTTCCCTGAGGAGTTCATCAATAATGTAAAAACTGGTTAATATTGAAATCTTGACAGGGTCGGCTATCGGTGTTCTCTGTCTGGTTTCATCGATTTTCTTTTCAAGATACCAGAGTATTCGTTTCAGATAGGCCTCATCTTCGTCGGCCCGTATGGTGAAAGAAGTTCCCAGAACACTGATGTTAATCCGGCTTCCCCCGGCCATCAGAAAATATCAAACTCGGATTGAAATCCCTCATCCTCTTTTTCCGAGTCCAAATTAATAGTTTCAGGAGTTTCTTCGGGTAAGGCTTCATCATCATCAACAGGTTCTTCTTCCACTGTTTTGGTATCTGCCTTTTTTAAATCAGGAGGTACATCATCAACTGGTAGTTCTGCTTCAATTTCTTCCGTTTCAGGCTCAGGCTCAATTGGTATTTCAGGAATGGTTGTTTCTGAGTCGGATCCTTCTGATTTCAAGGGTTCCGGATTTTGAATCATTTCATCCTTGATTTCTGTTTCAGAGTCCTCCGGTGAAAAGGATACGTCCTCTTCATCCGGATCGGGTTCTGCTACTGTCTCAATAATGTTGTTATCCCCAGGGGGTTCAGGTTCAATAGCTGATGTTTCGCTATCCACTTCTTCCAGGACGTCCAGAACATTCTGAAGGCTGACTTCAAGCTGTTCTTCA
>DEIH01000128.1 GCA_002352375.1 Spirochaeta sp. UBA2779
CAAAGCTCCGTTCTTCCAGAACTCTGAGAAGTTTGGCTTGTATCTCAGGGGACATATCACCAATTTCATCCAGAAACAGGGTTCCTCCATCCGCCATCTCGAACTTACCCAGCCGCTGTTCCAGAGCACCTGTAAAAGATCCCTTTTCATGCCCGAACAGTTCGCTTAACAGTAAGGATTCAGACAGGGCTGCACAGTTAGTCCCGATGAAGTTCGCTTCTCTCCTGTTACTGGTGAAATGGATGTAACGGGCCAAAACTTCCTTTCCTGTTCCACTTTCACCGGATATCAGGACGGATGCAGGTGTGTCCTTTACCTTGTCTGCTATAGAGATTGTTTCTCTTACAGAGGAGTTCCGGGAGAGAAATTCCCTCACATCCAGATTGCTGCGAAGTTCCGATTTCAGAAAGTTGTTTTCAAACCG
This sequence comes from Spirochaeta sp. UBA2779, assembly GCA_002352375.1. Classification (GTDB taxonomy): domain Bacteria; phylum Spirochaetota; class Spirochaetia; order DSM-2461; family DSM-2461; genus UBA2779. Next base: position 425 of record DEIH01000128.1, read on the forward strand.
GAGAGTTTTAAGCTCCAGGTTTTTCCGGACAGTCTCCAGGAGGCTGATGTTGTCGATGGGCTTGAGGATGTAGTCGGCGGCACCTTCTTTCATGGCAGTAACGCTGCTGTCGATACTTCCATGGCCAGTTATCATAATTACAGTCAGATCCGGAACAATCTTCAGGGCTTTCCTGAGGAGATTAACTCCATCGGTTCCTTTAAGGCGAATGTCGAACAGAGCTGCATCAATTCTCTCGCTATGAAGAGTCTTTAGTGCGGAAATATCGTCTCCTGCTGTAAAAACCTGAAACCCCTCCCGTTTGAACATGCTGCCAAGGGCGAAACGGATTCCCTCTTCATCGTCAACAATGAGTATTCTGGATTTATCAACAGGTTTATTCATCAGAAGATATCTCTCCGGCCGGTATGGTGAGGGTTATGGTTGTCCCCAGGCCTTCCTGGCTCTTAACATCAATACGTCCCTTGTTCTTGCCCATAATGCCATAAACGATAGACAGGCCCAAGCCTGTTCCCTCACCATTTGTTTTTGTAGTGTAGAATGGATCAAATATCTGTCCTAGAACGTCAGCAGCGATTCCGTATCCGTTATCTTCTACAATGATTTCAATTTGATTATTCTTTAATGAGGTTGTCACAGTAATAATTCCCCGGCTGTCTACGGCATGTACAGCATTCTGAACAAGGTTTAACACTACCTGTTTAAGTTCATCCGATGAAATCAAAGCCCGGGGTAAATCTTCAGTTTTGTTAAATACAATTTTCAAACCTGTATTCGGTTCCCTGCCGTATCGGGTTAAACGCAGGATATCTTCAAGACAGTCATTTACGTCTGCTATCTCTTCCTCGGCTCTTGTTTCTCTGGAGAAATCAAGTAATTCACGGACAATTCGGGCAATCCTCTGAGTTTCCTGTTCTATCCAGTTCAATGAAATCTTACTCTCTTCCGGAACTATTCCGGTTTGAAGGTTCTGAACATTGCTGAGTATGGAACTCAATGGATTATTAATCTCATGGGCGATTCCTGCGGTAAGGAAGCTTAAAGAGGAGAGTTTTTCGGCCTGAAGGATTTTTTCCTCGAGTTCAACTTTCCGGCTTATATCGTTTAATTCAATAACGCATCTTCCCGGAGCATTGCGGTCTATCTGCATCAGGGGGTAGAGTTTAATCTCCCAGACTTTGGTTTTTTCCCGCTTAATTCCAGACCATTCACCTTCTTTTCTGATGGTGATTTTACGTGCCTTCTCTATGGTTGAGACATCAAGCAGTGGAAGGTTCAGGGAACTAAGATTTTTTCCTGCATATTCTGTGAAATTCTGCGGGAAATTTTTAATGAAGAGATCGTTAACTTTCTCTATAATCAATTCTGAATTAACAATAATTATCCCAGCAAGCAGTGATTGTATGATGGTATCGTTATAGTCTTTAAGAAAAGTTATTTCACGGATATTGGCATCCATCGTTAACCGGTCGTGATTCAGATGCCGGGCCATATTGTTGAAACCCTCCAGGAGTGTTCTTACTTCTCCCAGGGTATTTACTGGAACTTTAATGTTGAAATTTCCGGATCTTATACTCACCATTGCAGCAATGAGGCGGTTAACCGGTCTGGTAATTCTTCCTGAAAAAAACAAGCCGAGTATAAGTGTGAAGAGTACTGTAATACTTGTTACAAGCAGAACAATACGTCCGATGCTGTATTGAAGGGAGCGGTAGGGGGCATCAGAAAGAAAAACCATAAGGTACAAAGCTTCTTCAGATACCCCGCCGCTGAGAGAACCAAGATTTTGTAAAGAAATATTGTAATGTCCCTTCCCTAAATCAAGACTTAAAAATTCCAGATACGGTACTGATGTATCGTTGGATTTCAGTAATTTCTTGATTGCCTCTGAATTTTCTGCAACCTTCAATATTGCAGTTTCGTCACTTGATACCAGAACTTGAGAGCGGTCTGTTTCAGTTAAATGGCTGAAAAAGTCACTATTTAACTGCTTAAACAGAAAAATCTCTACACCGGACTTATATTGCATTGTTGCTGTTAGGTACATATTTCTGCCTATTAACCTTAGAGATATATATGGGTGATCTTTCTCTGAGGTTAATGAGTTGAAATTGTGAATTTGATTGTCGTTATCTTTTAATTTTACAAAAGAAATCCAGTCAGAATCTTTGTTCTGAATAAGGTATGAATCAATTCCTGTGTCATGAAGCAGCTTTGTAACTTCAGCCTGGAAGAGTTCTTTTTCCAGCTGGTTGATTCCTCCGCTTAATAATTCTTCCAGTACAGAATCGGATTTAAGATAGACTGCCGATCTCCAGAGGATTCGAACCCATGAATTATACGCTGTATAAACCTGAGAGGATTCCTCCCGGAGTTCTTCCCCGGCATCAGTCTGATTGTCCCGGGATACCAGTCCCAGAATGAGACTGGCTGTTATCAGAGCCTGAAACCCGATAACTCCAAGGAAAAAAAGTAATGTCCGGGCGTAGAGTTTCATTGATGTAATACTACACGACGGACTCGGATCCTACGATCAGGTTTACCACTTCGTCGGGATTTGTCTCCATTTTATTTAAATCACCTACTTTTTCGCCCCGGCGCATCACAACAATTCGATCGGCCACAGCGAAAACATCGTGCATCTGATGACTGATGATGATTATACCCAGACCATGATCTTTAAGCGATTTAACAAGATCCAGAACCTGCTTCTGCTGGGCAACACCCAGTGCCGCTGTGGGTTCATCCATAATCAGGAACTTTGCATTCCAGTAAATCGACCGTGAAATGGCCACGGCCTGCCGCTGCCCGCCGGAAAGAGTGCGGACATTGTTTCGAAGTGACGGGATGTCAATATTCAGTTTATCCAGAACTCCCTGAGATTCGTCGAACATGTACTGAGAGTCCATAACGTTAAAAAGCCCCAAAACTTTCTTTGTTTTTTCACGTCCCAGAAATATATTGGAGTAAACGTTCATATTTTCAGCCAGGGCCAGATCCTGGTAGATTGTTTCAATCCCCATTGAAAGGGCATCCAT
>DEIH01000273.1:0-2418 GCA_002352375.1 Spirochaeta sp. UBA2779
CCCTTCCACGGATGTTCTTTCGGATCCGACTTTCAACGGCGGCCGGGGGGAGCGTACTTTTATCAACACTATCGGCGCCGCCGGGGATTATGGTCCGGAATCCCTCCCTGAGGATTTTTTCGATGCCGAGTTCCTGCTGTTCGGGGGCACAGCTCTGGTTCCCCCCCTCCACGACAATCTTGAGATGCTCTGCCGAAGGGGCCGGAAGGCCGGGGCTTTTGTTATGGTAACTACGGTTTTTGATTTTCGAAATGAAGCCCGTCTTCAGGGCAGGCCATGGCCTCTGGTGGATGATTATACGAATATTGACCTTTTGGTAACCGACCGGGAGGAAGCCCTTAAAATCTCCGGGGAGGCCACTCCGAAAGCCGCTATGAACTGGTTTCTCGGCCGGGGCTGCCGCGCTGTGGTGGTAACTCAGGGAGCCGACGAGGTTTTACTCGGACGGGCCGGCCAAAGTGGACGGTCGGCCATGCCCACCTGCCGCTACGCTGATGAAGTGGTGGCAGGTTTAACAAAAAAGCGGGACACCACCGGCTGCGGAGATAATTTTGTCGGCGGAATGATCGACTCCCTGGCTCATCAGCTGGCTCATCAGCCGGCCGATGGATCTGATGCAGGGGAAAAACTGAATCTGGAAGAGGCGGTTATCAGCGGTGTTGCCGCAGGGTCGGTGGCCCTTACCTGTCTGGGCGGCGTATATTACGAGGATGAATCAGGGCAGAAGTTCAATGCCATGAAGCCTTACTTTGAAGCCTACCGCCGGGAACTAGGAGAACAGACTGGTGAATAAAAATAATGCCCCGAGAATTGTGATATTCGGAGCCGGCAATATCGGCCGCTCCTTCATCGCACCGGTATTTACCCGGGGCGGGTACGAAGCGGTATTCGCCGATGTAGCTCCGGAGGTACTTGCCGCCCTGAAAGAGCGGAATCACTACACCCTGGTGGAAAAAACAGATGCTGGTGACAGCTCTCACGAGATTAGCCCGGTACGGGCTGTGGACGCCCGGGATACGGCGGCTGTAACCCGGGAGCTGGATAGTGCTGAAATCTGCGCCACCTGTGTGGGAGCGGGAGCCCTGCCCATCGTTCTGAAATCCATCGCCGCCGCTGTTACCTCCAGAAAGCGCCCCCTGGATATCATCCTGGCAGAAAACCTCAAGGGCGCCGCCGATCTGGCAAAGGGCGTCTTCGAAGAAGCCGGAATCCCCGCTTCAGAACAGAAAAAAAGAATCGGCATCATCGAAACCAGTATCGGGAAAATGGTTCCCATTATGCCGGTTGAAGTTGCCGCAACAGACCCTCTTCTCAGCTGGGCTGAACCCTTTAACACCCTGATCGTCGACCGGGATGGATTTACCGGAAAGGTACCGGAGATTCCCGACTTCTTGGCGGTATCCCCCATCGCTCCCTGGGTGGCCCGGAAACTCTACATCCACAATTTCGGCCATGCAGCGGCGGCTTATATCGGTTATGCCCACCAGCCCGAAGCGCAGTATATCTGGGAAGTTCTGGAAAACAGTGTTGTAGCCGAAGATGTGGAAAAAGCCATGCAGCTTTCAGCTGCGGCCCTGTGCCGGGAATATCCCGGTGTGTTCAGCAGCGCTGATATCAAAGCTCATGTGGCGGATCTTTTATTCCGCTTCCGTAACCGGGCTCTGGGAGATACGGTGTACCGTGTGGGCCGCGATCTGCCCCGTAAGCTCCAGCGCCGGGACCGTGTCGTCGGCGCCCTTGAACTGGTAAGAAAACATGGTCTTGATACAGGAGCCGCATTGGAGGTATTTCAATCCGCCCTGGGATTTCAGGCTCCGGGACCCGATGGTAATCCTGATGAGAAGGACCGTGAAATTGTTCAGGCTGCTCATTCAGGCAGTACATCTGATTCGGCAGATTTTCTCCGGAACGTTGTCGGGGTTGAGATCGAAAAAGAAACTGAACTTTTCGATCTGCTCCTCAACGCTCTGATGAAAATCCGAACTCCAGGTTGAAATAGGTTTTTTTTGCACGGTAGAGGTGATAAGGATAAAAAATCACCAAAGATATACGCATTAGTGCAATACATGACACAAATGGGGTTTTAAAGTAAACTTAAATATTATCTCCGATCAAAACAAATGCGAGGGAAACCATGGAAATTTTAAGTCAGATATCTGAAGCTCTGCAGAAGGGACAAGCCCCTGCAACCAAAGAATTGTGTCAGAAAGCCCTGGATAATGGCATGAATGCCAAAGAAGTTCTGGAAGGCGGACTGATGGACGGTATGGGTATCATCGGTGTGAAATTCAAGAACAACGAGGTGTTTGTTCCTGAAGTACTCATCGCGGCCAGAGCTATGAATGCCGGAATTGAGATTCTCAAACCTCTGATGATTGACGCCGGAGTGGAAGCAGCCGGTAAAGTTTTAATCGGAAC
>DEIH01000273.1:2478-14871 GCA_002352375.1 Spirochaeta sp. UBA2779
GCTGCCGAGAAGTATCTCGAAAGTGCTAAAACTGAAAATGCCGATATCATCTGCTGTTCAGCCCTGCTCACTACCACGATGACCTATATGAAAGATATCGTGAATGCCTTTGAAGAAGACGGCTATCGGGACAATATAACCATTATGGTTGGCGGTGCACCGGTTACCCAGAATTTCTGCGACACCATCGGTGCTGACATCTACTCTCCCGATGCAGCATCAGCGGCTGAAGCGGCACTTGAAGCACTGGCCAGTTAAATAACGTTTAAAAAAATATTCTTTATCTTCAAAGACCCCGCATTAATGCGGGGTCTATTTTTTATATATTTTATGAACTCTATATAATCAGTTTTTAATTTCGTTAATTATTAGTAAGTGTTCCCCACCTTGTCACAACTTCTCCAAACCCGTCTTAAACGACTTAAGAATAGTTGATAGTGAACGTAAAGTGGCGTTTTACGGCATTTTAAGCAGGATGTGACAAGGTGGGGAACACCATTTAATTATTATCAGCCATTTTAATGATAGATATAATAAAGTTTGATTGTACATAGTTTAAGAAAGCAATCATTATCCAAGATGAGGATTGTTCAGCCTGTACAATTGCTATTTATTTATATAGAGTTGAAAGCCTCAACTTAAATATAATAAGGAGTTTATTATGAAAAAAGCATTAGCCGTTCTCTTACTGATTGCAATTGCTTCAGTCTCTGTGTTTGCCGAAGGTGATGCAGAAGGAACAGGCACCGCACCTGCATTTCCCACTAAACCAATTAAACTGGTTGTTTACACAGGACCCGGCGGAGCTGGAGATATCCTGTCCAGGAAGTTCGTGGACATTGCCAGTAAGTACACCGATGCTACTTTCGTGGTGGAAAACAAAGCCGGTGCCGGCGGTATCGTTGCCATGGAATACGTTGCAGCAACCAAGCCCGACGGATACACCTTGATGTACATGACCAAATCCAATGTTTCCAAACTGGTAACCACTGATTCGGAACTGGATCCCATGACTTTCGACTGGATTGCTCAGATGCAGATAGACCCGGAAGCCGTTATTACCAACAACAAGTCCGGTATAGTTACCTGGGAAGAAGTTGTTGCCGATGCAAAAGCCAAAAACGGTTCCCAGCTCTGGCTCGGCCCTGCTGCCGGTGGACTGGACCATGTAACAGCTCAGATGATCTGGAAGGCTGCCGGGATTGAAGGAACATGGGTTCCCTTTGCCAGCGGTGGAAAAGCCAAAGCAGCACTTCTTGGTGAACAGGGCATTACCTATACCGGAAACCCCGGTGAAATTATCGGCAAACCCGACTTCTCCGTGGCTGCTGTCTGTACCGCTGAAAGACTTCCCCAGTTCCCCGATGTTCCCACATTCAAGGAACTCGGCGTTGAAGGACTGGAGAATGAGGTGATGTGGAGAGGCTTTGCCGTCAAAGCCGGTACTTCCGATGATATTATTGCCTGGTACGATGACATTTTTGAGAAAGTTACCAACGATCCTGACTGGATTGCCACTTATGCACCCCAGGGAAACATGCTCGTTCATGTAACTAAAGACGATTTCAATAAAATCGTTCAGGCCGACTATGATGCATACAAGGCAGCTCGCTAAAAAAATCAATCTCTAACAGCCTAAATAAAAGAACGGGAGACCTCCGGGTCTCCCCTCTTTTATACAAAGGATTATTCCCGATCAGGTTGTTTAACTGGTAGGCTAAAAATGAAACTAATTGAATATTTTGGAACTGATTCCGGATTGCTGATTTTCATAGCTGTTCTGGTGGTTGTCTTTGCCGCAATAACATTTCTGATAATTAAATCATCAAAAAAAGCGTATGCCGGAAGAATTATTATCCCGGTATTATTCATCGAACTGGCTCTGGCCTTCGGCATCGTTACTCTTAACTTTCCAAACAAAGGTGATGAAGTCGGGCCTGGTGTTGTACCGGGGCTCTGGCTGATAGCTATTCTGATTTTCAGCACCCTGCTTCTTATCAAGGGAACACTTGGTAACGAGGAAAAAGACCCCCCCTGGGGCCATATGAAAAAAGTAGCCGCTTTTATTGTGATGACAATTCTTTATATAATTATCATGCAATATATCGGTTATTACATTTCTACAGTCATCTACCTCATTCTGGGCATGTATTATCTTTCCTACCGAAATTGGATTGTCATGATTTCAATTGCCGCAGGATGGGTTGTTTTCTCATACTTTGCGTTCTACCGCCTCCTCTATGTCCCCTTACCGAAGGGCATGCTGTTAGAGCGGATATTCGGTTAAGGAGCTGTCTAATGGAAATATTGAGTAACTTTTTCATGGGTTTAGGATACCTTATCAATATCCAGCCTGCTATTGCTATTGTTGCCGGGGTTATTCTTGGAATCATGGTTGGTGCCATGCCGGGACTCTCCCCGTCAATGGGAGTAGCCCTGCTGGTTCCTTTCACTTACAACCTTCAACCCCACGTGGCCCTCATACTGCTGATATCCATCTATATCGCCTCGGAATACGGCGGATCGATTACAGCAGTAACCATAAATACTCCGGGGACTCCTTCGGCGGTTGTTACCGCTTTCGATGGTTATCCCCTTACCAAGCAGGGTAAAGCGGGAACCGGCCTGGGTGTATCTCTTGTGGCATCCACCATCGGCGGTATTATCGGAACAATCATCCTGATTTTCTTTTCAGTGCCTCTGGCCAGACTGGCAGTCAGAATGCACCCGGCAGAGTATTTCGCACTGGCCATCTTCGGGCTCACAACGGTAGCATCTCTCGGTGGTAAGAACTGGATTAAGGCCTTCCTGGCAGCGATGCTCGGTCTGCTGATTAATACTATCGGAATCGACCCCATCAGCGGTGTTAAGAGATTCACCTTCGGTACTTACAAACTGTTTGACGGTTTCCCCCTGATTCCCGCCCTTATCGGCCTCTTTGCCCTGAGTGAAGTATTCACCAGAATCGAAGAGTACAAGCTGGAAAAAGGTAAAGAAACCAAGTTCGACAAAAAACACTGGCCTTCTTTTATGGATTACTGGAAGCTGAAATTCGCCATTATCAGATCCTCCATTCTAGGAACCCTCATTGGGATATTCCCCGGTGCCGGAGCAACCATTGCCTCTTTTCTCTCCTACGATCTGGCGAAAAAAGTCAGTAAAACTCCTGAAAGTTTCGGAACTGGTAACCCGGAAGGTGTTGCGGCGGCAGAAGCGGCTAACTCAAGCTCTGTAGGCGGTGCTCTTGTGCCCCTGCTGGCTCTGGGTATCCCGGGAAGCGCATCAACAGCAGTTCTTGTCGGCGCCCTGATGATTCACGATCTTGTTCCAGGGCCTCTGCTTTTTGTGGAACGTCCGGATATTGTATACTCACTTTTTGCTGCTCTGATGGTTGCAAACTTTGTTATGCTGATTCTCGGTCTGTTCGGTGCAAGGCTGTGGATAAAAGTTACCGTTATCCCGAAGAAAGTTCTGCTGCCGGCGATTCTTGCGATTTCTATCATCGGCAGTTTTGCGGTGAATTACTCTTTCTTCGATGTTGCAGCCTGCCTCGGTTTCGGCATCGCAGGCTGGGTTTTGAAAAAGTACGGATTCCCGGTAGCCCCCATTGTTCTGGGTATGGTTCTCGGAAAACTGGCGGAACAGAACTTCAGACGGGCTGTAATCATGGGCGGATATAAAATATTCTTTACCCGGCCGGCCAGTGTGATACTGCTGCTTCTTGCTCTGCTCTCCCTGGGAGTTCCACTCTACCAGACCTATAAGGCAGGTAAAAAGGAAAAGGCCGGAGTCTAGAACCACCGAAATTACTGCTGATCGAAATTATATAAGAGGGGGAGAAAACTCCTCTCTCTTTTTTATATGGTTAGAACGGTAACGATACAGGTATTATTTTTAAATGAAAGCATGCCGTTGGCAACTGTTATTTCTGTTTCTTTTGAGGATGCATCTTTAACCTGAATAGCCGAGCCCTCCCTCAGCGTACACAGGAAGGGTTCATGGTTGGCTTCAAAACCCATGGAACCCGAATGGGTTGTAATACTGCAGAACACCGCTTGTCCGGAAAAAAGGGTTTTAGTATCACTTACAATCGTCAATTTGAAAGTTTTCACTGATTCTACAGCTTCCCGGCTTTCTTACGGGCTTCTTCCACAGTTCCCACCATGTAAAAGGCCTGTTCGGGAAGGTCGTCATGCTTGCCGTCGATAATCTCCTCGAAGGAACGGATGCTATCCTCCAGGGGAACAAAAACGCCTTTCATACCGGTAAAATGTTCGGCCACAGAGAAGGGCTGGGAGAGGAATTTCTGGATTTTCCGTGCCCGTTCAACGGTGTTCCGATCGTCGTCAGAAAGTTCATCCATTCCCATAATAGCAATAATATCCTGAAGGTTCTTGTAAACCTGAAGAGTTTCCTGCACCCGCCGAGCCACGGAGTAATGCCGTTCCCCGACAATGTCCGGGGCCAGCATACGGGAGGAGGAGGCCAGGGGGTCTACTGCCGGGTAAATACCGATTTCCACGATGGCCCGGCTGAGGTTGGTGGTGGCATCCAGGTGGGAGAAGGTGGTAGCCGGAGCCGGATCGGTATAATCGTCGGCAGGAACGTAGACAGCCTGCACCGATGTGATTGAACCCTGTTTTGTAGATGTGATTCGCTCCTGCAGCTCCCCCAGTTCGGTGGCCAGTGTGGGCTGGTAACCGACGGCAGAGGGAATGCGCCCCAAAAGGGCGGATACTTCGGCTCCGGCTTGAATGAAGCGGTAGATGTTGTCGATAAAGAGAAGAACGTCTTTCTGTTCCTCCTCCCGAAAATATTCGGCAACACTCAGGGCGGAGAGGGCTACACGGGCACGGGCTCCCGGGGGTTCGTTCATTTGACCGAATATAAGGGAGGTTCGGTCGATAACCCCGGATTCTTTCATTTCTCCGAAGAGCTGCGTGCCTTCCCGGGTGCGCTCACCTACACCGCAGAACACGGAATTGCCGCCGTGAACCTTGGCGATATTATTAATCAGTTCCATGATAAGAACGGTTTTCCCCACGCCGGCGCCGCCAAAAAGGCCTATCTTGCCGCCTTTCATGTAGGGTGCCAGGAGGTCAACAACCTTAATCCCGGTAACCAGAATCTCATTAGAGGTACTCAAATCATCAAACCTGGGAGCGGCACGGTGAATAGGATAGCGCTTTTTACTGGAGAGCTCTCCCTGTTCGTCAACGGGCTTTCCGGTAACATCCATAATCCGACCCAGGGTTTCTTCACCAACAGGAACGGTAATCTGCTCTCCGGTGTCGACAACGGAAATCCCGCGTTTTAAACCATCGGTGGAGTCCATGGCGATTGTCCGGGTGGTGTTATCCCCGATATGCTGAACAACTTCCAGAACGAGGTTGTTTTCCTTTTCGCTGATTGCCGGATTCGTTACGGTTAAAGCGGTGTAGATTTCAGGTAGATTGCCCGTATCAAAACGAACGTCTATTACCGGCCCAAGGATTTGAACAACTTTTCCCGTTCTTATTTCTTTATTCATGTACTATCCCTTCATCGCCTCTTTGCCGGACACTATCTCGATCAGTTCGTTGGTGATAGAAGCCTGCCGGGCATGATTCTGCATTGTGATGTATTTATTAACCAGATCTTCGGAGTTATTAGTGGCATTTTCCATGGCGGTCATTCTTGAAGAATGCTCGCTCAGATAAGAGTTCAAGAGCATTGAACGGAGTTTGAAGCGAAGATACGCTGCAGCAGAAGATATGACAAACTGTTCACCCGACGGCTCTGTTTCCAATGGCTGGTGTCCCCGGGTCTCTTCCTCCTCCGTCTGAAAGAAGGGAAGAAGCTGAAGGGTGGTTGTTTCCTGAAACAGGGTGGTATGGAAGACATTACCAACGGCAAATACTTTCTGAACCTCATTATTCATAAACCGGGAAAAGATTGATTGGGAGATTTTTTCCAGCTCTTCTCTGCTGAGAACTCTTTCGTTAATCTCAGCCTGCTGAAATACTTCATATTCATTTCTATTGCAGTAATGAGCGCCTTTGTTCCCGATGCAGCTGAACTCGGTCTGAACTCCTTTTTCCAGATTTTCTTTAACAATCCTGGTTACAGCTTTCTGAACGGAAGAATTGTGGGATCCGCAAAGACCTTTATCCGCGGTGAACATAACAATGTGAATCTTCTCGATATAGCGGTGCCCTTTTATCAGAGGATGCTCAGATTCCTGCATTGCATTGAAAACATCCATGCGGGTTTCTTCAATAGCTCGGTTAAATAGAACCAGGGAGCTCTGCACTGAAAACAGCTTTCGGAGTTTGATTGAGGCGATCATATTCATAGCCCGCATCACTTTCTGCATGTTCTGAAGTGAGTTGATTTTATTTCCCAAGTCTCTGATATTACTCATGAGTTTTCCACGCTACTCCATCTGATTCCTTTTAATCTTTAAAACAAGCTCACGAAGTGCTTCGGTATTTTTAGCTTTCAGCCATTCGGATTCAAAGTCGGAGTGCTGAACAATCTGAGCCAGAGATGAGAGAACAACCAGATGAAAATGCCTCTGGTCCATTGAACCCAGCAGGAAAAAGACCGAATGGATGGAATCCTTCTCAGAGCTGAATTCAATTCCTTTCTGAGAGCGTATTACCAGCATCTGGAACTTCTCTTTCCCCTCTACAACGACATGGGGAATAGCAAAAAACGGGCTGAGTGCCGTGGAACTTGATTTTTCTCTTTCCACCAACTTCTCATACAATTGTGCATGGCTGATATCCCCGGATTTTTTGGCCATCTTTTTAGACGCAACTTTGAAAAGAGCGTCCAGAGAAGAGCTTTTTTCGTAATCAAGAAAGGTGCAGGACTCGAGAAGATCTTCAAAACGATCTTTTTCAACGACATCTTTTCCTGAAATAATCTGCTCAAGTTCCGATTCCAGGGAAGGAGATGCCAGCTCCCGGGATGTGATGCGTTCCACAAGTTTTAGCATGTCCCGGTTAATCCGGGAGTTCCGCTGACCCAAAGCCATGGCCAGATTCACGGTGTACCCTGAGTCAATTCCTGTTTCGATGGAATCCGGGCGGAATCTCTCTTCAAATAAATCAAAGGTTTTCTCCGCTTCTTTCTCAATTTCATCATTGAAAGCCACAGAAGCTTTCAGCTTATCCATAAAAGCATTGCCGGCGGTATCTGTGTCGAGAAATTCCGAGAGTTCCTTCTGGTAGGCTTGAAGCTTTGCCGTGGGGTACTTGTCCAATCTGCCGCTAATTCCGGCTTTGAGTATCATTATCTGTTTAAAAACATCGATTGGCGAGTACTGGGGTTGTTTGAGAATCTCAGTTAAACGCTCCCCCCGGTTCAGCTGGTTCTTGGTGGAAGCATCAAGTTCTGAAGAAAACTGCATAAAAGCTGCAAGTTCCCGGAACTGAGCCAGATCGATACGCAGGGAACTGGCGGTTTGTTTCATGGCCTTTATCTGAGCATCACCCCCCACCCGGGAAACGGAGATTCCCACATTGATAGCCGGCCGAAGGCCGGAATTGAAAAGATTGGCCTCCAGAAATATCTGACCGTCAGTTATAGATATAACGTTTGTGGGGATGTAGGCGGAAACATCCCCTTCCTGGGTTTCAACGATTGGAAGGGCGGTTAAAGAACCCGAACCTTTTTCTTCACTCATTTTGGCCGCTCGTTCAAGAAGACGTGAATGAAGATAAAAGATGTCCCCGGGATAAGCCTCCCGGCCTGGAGAACGGCGCATCAGCAGGGATAATTCCCGATAAGCCTGGGAGTGTTTAGTCAGATCGTCAAAGATAACCAGAGCATGGCGGCCGCTGTCCCGGAAATACTCGGCCATTGCAGTTGCGGAATACGGGGCCAGATACTGCAGTGATGCGGGGTCTGATGCTGTAGCAGCTACAATGGTGGTGTATTCCAGTACCCCCTGCTGACGCAGAGTTTCTGCCAGCTGGACAACAGAGGAGCGTTTCTGCCCGATGGCCACGTAAAAGCAGTACACTCTGTTCTCTTCTGAAGAACTTTTCTGATTGATGATGGTGTCTATGGCAATAGTGGTTTTCCCGGTACGGCGGTCGCCGATTATCAGTTCCCGCTGTCCCCGGCCGATGGGAATCATAGCATCAATAGCCTTGATACCGGTCTGCAGAGGTTCAACGACGTTCTGCCTCTCAATTATCCCCGGACCTTTTACTTCAACCCGATTCTGCCTTTCAGCCCTGATGGGACCTTTCCCGTCCAGGGGGTTTCCCAGAGGATCAACTACCCGGCCCAGAAGGCCTTCCCCGACGGGAACTTCGGCCACCCTCTCTGTTCGCCTGACTGTGCAGCCCTCACGGACCAGCTCGTAATCCGAAAACAGAATAACACCAACGGTTTCCTCTTCCAGGTTCATCACAATGCCGTGAACAACCTCATCATCTTCGGTGTCGATTTCCACAAGTTCACCCAAGAGGATGTTATCCAAACCCCATACCTGAGCAATACCGTCACCGGCCTGAATTACCCGTCCGATTTCAGTTTCTTCACTTCCAGGTTCAAAACCCGATATCTTCTTTTTAAGGATATCAAGTATTTCAGCCGGTTTTATGTCATCTCTCATATTCGTTCCTACTATTTACCCCTGTTTAAGGAGCATTCTCAGTTTTTTTATTCTGCCGGATATGGACAAATCAAGGATTCTGTTCTGCCGGGTAATCCGGAATCCGCCGATGAGTTTCGGCAGAATTCGGGCCTCCATGCGAACTTTTTTACCGCTATGTTTCTCAAGTCTTGAGATAATTTCATCAATCGTTTCAGGTGATATTTCTGCGGCACTTTCAAGAACGGCTGAAATGGTATCACCTTTAATTTCCAGCAATTCAGAGAAGGCCGCAGGAATAAAGGGAATCCCGGCCAGACGGCCGTTTTCACAAAAGACAAGTATCATCCGGCCTGTAAAATCATGAAGGTATGGAACAAATGCCGTTTCAACAAACTCTTTCTCTTCAGAACGGTTGTTATGCGGTGAAAGGCAGTAATTCCTTATTTGAGGTGCTTCGGCAATAATCTTTGCCAGGATAGCGATATCACCTTTTACCTCATCAAGAACCGATGCCTCTTCTGCGACATCAAAGAGAGCATGTACATAACGCTTTACAACCAGCCGGCCGCTCATAATTCTTTCACAAGCTCCCGGGAGAATTCCCGTTCTTTCTCAGTAATAAAGGCCGAACCAATTACCTTTTCCGAGGCATCACAGACAAAGTCAGCCAAATCATCCTGCAATGCCCTCAGCAGGGCTTCCCGTTCGGCCTCGGCTTTCCTTCGTGCCTGAACCAGAACTTCTTCGGCTTCCTTTTCCGCTTTCTCCAGAAGCCGCTTCTTCAACTCTTCTGCATCCGAACGTGTCTGGAGCAGCAATTCATCGGCTTCGGAATTGGTTTTTTTCAAAAGTTCTCCGCGCTCAGCTTCAATTTCTACCAGACGTCTTTCTATGGCAGCAGCGTCATCAATTGACTTTGCAATGGTTTTCTCTCTTTTTTTCAGGTTCTCCATCAATGGTGGAAAAACAAACTTCCAGAGAATAAAAAAGAGTATTCCGAAGCTTATCCATGTCCAGATGACAAGGCCGGGGTCGAGAGTAAAAAGATCCATAACGGCTTATTTAAAGACTACCAGCAGAGCAATAATAGCACCGAAGAAGGCCAAGCCTTCAATCAGGGCTGCCATAAGAATCATATTGGTCCGGATGTCCTTTTTTTCCGAGGGCTGACGTGCAATTGCATCAAGCGCCCTTCCTCCGATAATACCGATGCCGATACTTCCTCCGGCAATTCCGATACCTGCTCCAATCACTGCAATTGCCCGGGCCATCATTGATAAATCCATATCCACTCCTATTAAAATTCAATATTTATTCCCCTTCAGGGGTACTTGCCATCATAATAAAAATACAGCTCAAAAGCGTAAAAACGAATGCCTGAAGTAGTCCTACAAGAACTTCCAGAGTATATGTAAAAACAGAGAACGGAACCGAAATAAACCCGAAGAACGGGGTAATTACAAAGATAAGAACCAGAAACGAAAGAATGGCCAGATGCCCGGCAAACATATTGGCGAATAAGCGCAGGCTGAGAACCATAGATTTCGTAAACAGGCTCAAGAGCTCCAGTAACATAACAAAAATACCGATTCCAAGAGGAGTTCCTTCGGGAAAGAGGTTTTTGAAAAAATGTACAAATCCCAGCCCCTTGAACCCGGCGATAAAGGTAAGCAGAAGAACAATGATTGCCATCGCTGTGGTTACGTTGATATTTCCAGTTGCCGTTTTAAACGCCGGAATCAGGCCCAGCAGATTCAAAACTGAAAGAAACAGAAACATGGTGGTAAAAAACGGCAGCCATTTCGCACCCCGTTCTTCTCCCATAATCGGATAGACGATATCATCCCGGACAAAAATAACCAGGCTCTCCAGTAAAATTGTCCGGGTTTTTGGTTTCAGGTCGCCTCTTTTTATCCATGCAGAATACAAACCGGTAATGAGAAGTACCGAGAGAACCAGCATCAGACGGTGCATGGTGATACCATGGGGAAGTGTTATCTCCGGAACAAAGGGGAAAAGCTCCAACTTATTCCCATCAAGTACATGTTTAAACAACGTTCCGGAAACATCAGGAGATTCAGAGGCAGAGGCTTCTTCTGCAAAAACCGCAGAGGTTGTCAAAGATGTGAGAATAACAATTAACAATAAGAGATATAGCCTCTTCAGTCTCATTCCCTCAAACCTTCTCCAAAGCGGTCGCCTTGGATTTTAATTCCAGCAGCCGACGGGTTATCAGCTGCTGCATTCGTCTGTACTCAATCATCCCGTATACAATCCCATTCTCATCAACTACCGGTATGGAAGACAGCCCCCGATTCTTGAAGATATCCCGAACCTCCGAGGCTTCAGTATCCGGCCGGCAGATGAATTCGGCTTGATCCATAATATCCAGGGCCAGCAGAAATTCTGCAATATCAGAAGCGATAAAGGTATCTTTCAGCTTTTCAATTGGAAGAATACCTTTTAAAACACCTTCCTCGTTAACAACCGGATAGTAAAGGTTATCTCGTTCTGCAAAGATCTTAAGAATTGATTTGATATCTGCATTCTCTTTAATGGTCGGAATATCTTTATCGGCAATATCAGAGGCTCGGCTCTGCCGGATTAAATCCTCTTCGGTGATATTCAGCCCCACCTCACCGGCCCGGGTGATGGCGAATTTCACCAGCGGCGGACCTGCCAGCTGAACAACAAAGGTGGTAGCTGTAACAACCATTACAATTGTATCACCCAGAGGACCGAGAAACACCTGACCGGCAACAATGGATAAACCGATGGCCACACCTGCCTGGCTTAAAAGAGAAAAGGGCAGATACCGTCGAACACTCCGAGGAGCCCTGGATAGCACAGAACCGGTAATAGCTCCGATTGATTTTCCACCAATCCGGCCCAGCAGATAAATCACCGCCAGTATTACCGTTACTGAAGTTAAACCCTTAATATCAAGCTTTGCTCCCACCATAACAAAAAAGAGGATGAATACCGGCGGTGTGAAGCGCTCAACCAGATGGAATGTTTCTTTACTACGCCGGGGCGCAAAGTTGGTAATAAAAAAACCCATGCTCATGGCCGCCAGAATAATATCCACACCCAGAAAGATGGCCAGGCCGATGAGAAGCAGAATTGCCCCGATTGAAAAGGCCAGGATTTTATCCTCATCGGAAAAGCTGCGGATAACCCTGTAAAGAATAAATCCCATCCCCGCACCCATAACTACCGCTATCCCGACTTCCCACACAAGATCCAGCAGGCTGGAGCTAAGACTGACATCCCCTCCATTTCCCATAAGGATACCGACAACGCTGGTTGAGACGGCAAAAAGCAGCAGGGCCACAGCATCATCCATGGCAACAATACCCAGAATAATGGTAGTTAATGGGCCCTTGGTTTTATTTTCCCAGAGCACGTCCGTTGTAGCGGCAGGGGCTGTAGCCGAAGAGATAGATCCCATCAGCAGCCCGAGAGAAATCGCAAAAGACCAGTTTTTAAAGAAGAACCAGCTGGCCAGAGTAATGAGAATTGAGACAACAACAAAAGCCCCGAGGGACTCCATCAACAGAATAGTNNGTGAATTGCTTCCCGTATTTTTTGATGGTTTTTATCTTCAGTTCACCACCGATCATGAAGCCGATCAATCCCAGGGCGAAAGTGCTGAAAGGCTGAAGATGAGACATGGTTGTTAAATCAATCCATCCCAGTCCGGTATTTCCCAGAGCCAGGCCCAGGCCGATGTAGCCCACAACTTGAGGAATTTTCCAGAGCTGAAACAGGCGTCCCACCCAGGTTCCCCCAAAAAGAAC
>DEIH01000273.1:14984-15132 GCA_002352375.1 Spirochaeta sp. UBA2779
CAGAGGTAAGGGATGTACGGAACGCTTCATCCTTGAGCCGGTGTACCAGAAGAGAGAGTATCCTCAAATACTCTTTATGCTGCTCTCCGCCGACAAGAATCATAAAAATCATTTTTACCGGTTCCCCGTCCAGGGATTCATAGTCCTC
>DEIH01000043.1:0-6179 GCA_002352375.1 Spirochaeta sp. UBA2779
ACCCGGTGGATAGCTTCCCTGATTCTCTCTTCGGTTTCCGTATCCACACTGCTTGTGGCCTCATCCAGTACGAAAATCGCCGGGTTTGCCAGGATGGCCCGGGCGAAGGAAATCAACTGTTTTTCTCCCACACTGAGCTTTCCTCCTCCGGAGCCAACCTCAGTTTCGTAGCCCTTTTCCAGATTAATTATAAAATCATGGGCACCCACCATTTTTGCGGCGTCTTCCACTTCAGCATCTGCGGCTTCCAGCCTGCCGTACCGGATATTCTCCATAACAGTTCCACTGAATAGGTGAGGGGATTGGAGCACATACCCCAGGCGGGACTGGAGCCATTCCTGGGATTCCTCCCGGTAATCAACACCATCGATGAGAATCCTTCCTTCTGTGGGTTCATAAAATCGGCAGGCCATATTCACTATTGTGCTCTTCCCCGAACCTGTCTCACCTACAAGGGCTACAGTTTCCCCGGCACGGATGTTCAAGTTGAAGTTCTTGAGTATCATTTCACCCTTGCCGTAATGAAAACTCACACTCTCAAAACGAATTTCTCCCCGGAGGTGTATGGAATTAATCCCACTTCCCGGATCCTGGATAGAAGGAATTTCATCCAGGAGGGATAACACCCGTTCAGCCGAGGCCTGGGCGTATTGGAGGTCGGCAAAAACCCGGCTGAGTTCCAGGACTGGATCGAAAAAACCAGCGGTGGCGAAAAGAAAGGACACCAGTACACCGTAGGTTAAACCGTTTCCTTCCATTACGCCGCTTCCTCCCCGCCAGAGGGCCAGAGCCGTACCCACCGCCCCCAGGGTGAGAACAGCCGGCATAAAGAGAGCCGAGAGGGTTGCGGTTCTTATAGCGTGAGTTCTCATGGCACCGGTAAGCTCGGCAAACTCGGCGGAGTTGGATTCTTCCCGGACAAGGGTTTTTGAAGTTCGGGCCCCGTTGATACCCTCGTTGTAGGAACCTGTAATTTTAGAATTGATTTTCCTTACCTGCCTGTAGCCGTTTAAGATTTTTTTCTGGAACCACATGGCAATTATCATCAGCAGGGGAAGTACTGAAAGGCTGATGAGGGCCAGCCGCCAGTTCACAACCAGCATGGTAACCGCCATTATCATCATATAGGCCAGGCCCCATGAAATATCGATGAGACTCCAGGCGATAACGTCTCCGAGCTTCTGAGCGTCAGATGTCATTCTCGCCATAATCCAGCCTGCAGGAGTACGGTCGTAGTAGGAAAAGCTGAGTTCCTGCAAACGTTTGAAGCCTTCTTTCCGGATATCGTAGCAGATACCCATATCCACCTTTCCCGCAATGGCGATAAAAGAAAAGATATTTACCGACTGGAAGACGCCCAGTCCGGCAAAGATAACAACAAATAAAAACACTTTGCTCGTATTACCGGGGATAATCACTTTATCAACCAGCCAGCCGGTGATAAAGGGCTGCACCACGTCGATGGCTGCAACCAGAACCATCAGAATAACCATGATGGAAATCTGCTTCCTCCGCTGCCCGGCATAATGAAGAAGACTCTTCCATGTTTGCCAGTCAAAGCGTTTTGTAAACTCTTTTTCGCTGTAACCGCTCATGAGACAGCCTCCCGGGATCCGGCATTCTGAATACTCCAGATTCTTTTGTAGAGTCCATTCTGTCCGATTAATTCCGAGTGGCTCCCTTCCTGGGTGATTCGCCCCTGTTCAAGGACGAGGATGCGGTCGGCCTCGCTCAAGGTGCTGGTTCTGTGGGCGATGATAATTACCGTGGCGTTTCCATAACGTCTTTTCAGCGAGGCTCTGATGGAGGAGTCGGTTTCCGAGTCCACAGCACTTAACGAGTCATCCAAAATCATGATTTTCGGGTTTCTCACCAGAGTTCTGGCCAGGGCCACTCTTTGTTTCTGCCCCCCGGACAGGGTTACCCCTCCTTCGCCGACAATGGTCTGGTAGCCCTTATCAAAACTCTCGATTACATCGTGGAGAGATGAGGCTTTGGTGGATGCGTATATCATCTCTTCAGGAGTTTCAGGTAAGGCCAGAGCCACATTGTCTTTTACCGATCTGTTGAACAGAAAGGGTTCCTGGAGAACGATACATGCCTGTCTGCGCAGATGTCTGCGGTCCCAGTCAACGGTGCTTATACCGTCGATAAGAATCTCACCGGCGGTTGGATCGTAAAGCCTGGGTATAAGGTTCACCAGAGTGCTTTTACCTGAACCTGTAGGTCCGAGGATGGCGATAATTTCCCCTGGCTTTATTGTAAAACTGAGGTTTTTAAGTATCGGCCTTCCTTCTTTATAGTGGAAATTCACATTACGGAACTCAACGGCTCCCAACACCCGGCCTTTGATATCTCCGGTTTCCACTTCCGCCGGTTCATCAAGTATCTCCTGTATCCGCCGCAGGGAAACCGTGGCTTTACCCATTTCGGTGAGTATCCGGCCCATCTGCCGTACCGGCCAGAGCAGTCTTCCGATGTAGGTAAAAAAGAGAACAGCGGTACCCAGGCTTATTTTCCCCTGGGCTGCCCAATACCCGCCTACCGCCATAACAAGACCGATCTGGGTAAAGCAGAGAAGATCTGAGATAGACCAGTACCAGGCTATCAGCTTGATTAGCCGGTAGTTCTTGTCCCGGAACTCGGAATTCTTATCATCGAATTTCTGTATTTCATGTTCCCGCCGTGCAAAGGCCCTGACAACCCGGATTCCACTGATATTTTCCTGGAGGGTGGCACTCAGCCGGCCTTCACATTCATCGGCCTCACCGAAAACATCTTTTACTTTCAAAAAGAAGATGTACCCGAAAAGAAATATTGCCGGGAGCATGGCCATGGATACCCAGGTAAGGGACACGCTGAGAGAGGACATGAGAAGGGCGGTGAAAATAACCAGGAATATACCCCGGCCGATTTCCACCGCCTGGGTGGCCAGAAAACTCCTGATGGTTTCCACATCACTTGTGCAGCGCTGAATAAGATCTCCGGTGTTGGCCTTCACATGGTATTCGTAGTCAAGGTTCTGCAGATGACTGTAGAGACGATTGCGTATTCTTCTAGCTGTATCTTCAGCGGCGATAGCCGACCAACGGCCTTTGAGATAGAGGAACAATCCGGAGATACCCATCAAAACCACCGAGATTCCAGCCGCAGGGAGAAGGAGCTGCTTTATCTGTCCGCCCTCCCCCAGGTTATTAATTATCCGTCCGATCCATGAGGCTCCATCCCAGTCCTGTTCCCCGATACCCACATCCAGAACGATGCGGATAATCTGGGGCTGAAGCAGACCGAAAAAAGCTGCCAGGGCTATGGCAATCCATGAGGCCGTATATCGCCCCCGGCTGCCCCTCATATGTCTGTTTAATCTTTTTAAAGTACTCAATTTATTTACCGGCCGCATGAAAACGGCATAAAAGTGCATTACTGTCCCGTGAAGGAATGTATATCAATCGTTGCGATATTCTTTAGAGCTATGATTTGTATTTCATTGGGGGGACCTCTCCGATCATCGGTGATGATTCCGGAAGTTCTCCCTGAGGGAGGTTTCGGAATCCCGTTTCAGCGATTGCGATGAGCCACGGGGCCATCGACAGTGCGCAGGGTAAAAGCTTTTATTCTGTTCATAGGAATCCTCCGTTGTTGAAAAACATTAGCGTCCTTGCGTTCAGAGGTCAATCCCATATAGTTAAAAACTATGAAAGAACCAGCTCTTCTTGTTCCTTATCCAGGTCCTGATGCTTCAGGTGATACCTGCGACGTCTATCTGTACCTCCGACCTGAAACCAATGGTGTGCTTACAGAGAGTGTTATGATGAAAACTATTGTGGGTGATACCCAGTGGAAAGAAGCTGTTAAACTTGTCTATCTTGCCAACTACCCCGGGGATTTTATCCATACCCGACATCTGGTGGAGCACCACTACAAGGTGAAGATATTTTTTGCCCGTAACGGAGGCAGTGTATTCTCCTCAGGGATGCGAAGGGATTTTGAAAAAAAATTCAATGTAGATTTTGATGAGGACAAGGTTCTCGGAGCATTTGATGCCCTGGACTATACCGGATTCGGGGAAGAGGATCTGTTCGGATACCGGGTTGGTGAAGAAGATATGATGGTAACTCTCGGGCAGAATGTGAAACGCCGGGGGGATATCTGGATTGTGAATTACGATATTCCTGCCATTTTACACCGCAATACTTTTGATACTGACATTGCTGTGATGGTTTTCCGTGTTTCCCTGAACTGGAAGGATTTTGAGGAATTGGTGGCCCTGATGTCAATTCACCTGGTTGAGTCCGGAGTATTAGGTAAGGATACGCCGCCCAGCCGGGCCTTTCATTACTCCAGAAGCCCCTGGGAGCAGCTTTTAGACGGTATCGACTACCTATGGGGGGTGGATATTTCAGACGGCGGAGCGGAGGATGACATTTCCTTTGGAGCCTATATGATGAGCCGGGGCTACTCCCGGCAGCATCTGAAGGATATTATCCGCCGTCCTCTGGTGCTATACAAAGATGTAGATGGAAATACCCGGGAACGGAACATTTTCGAGCTCAGTTCGGGGATGACTTACCCCGAAGCTGAGCAGGCTTTGAATAGGGTGGTGAGGACTCTTGATTTGAGAACCTACTGACTCCGGGCAATCCCCTATTTACTTATTTAGTTTCCATCTTGTAAACACCGTCCCAATTGGCAGGAGGCGGGGTAACACGGTATTTCTTACAACGCTCTATAAAAACTTGTGATGGACCGTCGCCAGGCGTTTTGGAGAGAACATGGCTGAATAATTTTTCGGCTTTGTCCCATTCCTTGGCACGGAAATGAATCAGCGCCTGTCTGTAATCCTTAAATAATTCTCTTTCAACAACGGATAGATTGGTTTTAAATTCTTTTGAATAAGAGAGTTCATAGATAGTTACCGGTTTTTTCTTTCCAATTACCCGTACCATATCCAGCTGTCTGGTGTAAAACTTGAATTGTTCGTGGATTATGCTTTCAGTTTCATCACTGATGAGCACCTGCGTGCCATAGGTTTTATTTACACCTTCCAGTCTAGCGGCCAGGTTCATGTTATCTCCCAGGGCGGTGTAGTCTTTACGACGGTCTGTTCCGATAAAGCCGATGTTGTTTTCCCCAGTATGGATACCGACTCGGGTAAAGAGTCTTCCATGGCCATCATTTTTTGAAAGCTCGTCGAGAATCTCTTTAGTCAGAATCCCCTGGGCAACCAGATCTTTATGGATTTGTTTTTCCATCTCCACGATGCGCATAGCCGCACGGCATGCCCTGTGGGCATGGTCCTCCTGGTCCAAGGGGGCATTCCAGAAGGCAATAATAGCATCCCCTTCGTACTTGTCGATGGTTCCCTGCTCATCGAGGATGATATCACTCATGGGAGTCAGGTAACGTTTGAGCAGATCGAATAACTGGTCTGAGGTACCCAGTTTTTCGGAGATTGTGGAGAATCTCTCAATATCTGTAAACATCGCCGTAATCACTCTGTTTTCCCCGCCCAACTTGAGCATATCGGGATTTTCCTGAATCCGTTTTACAACATCCGGTGAAATCACCTGGTCGAAGGCTCCCTGTATAAAGGCCTTTTCTCTGGATGCGGAAATGAAGTTCCCGATTACAGTGCCCAGATATGCAAATATCAGTGTCAGGAAAATAGGCAGAAGGTGAATATATGTGCCGGTGAACACGAAAACGGCACCGGATCCGGCAATAGCCAGAACCAGGAATGCGGCTCCAAGACTCGTATTGAGGATGGAATTCTTTTTACTGAGATTACTTAACAAGGATACGATTATTCCGGCCATCAGAGCAAAGATACCGGTAATCCAGAAGGGGATTTCTCTGATGAAATCTCCCTGAACAAGAGAATTGTACACCGCACCGTAGATACCCATATTCATGTATTTCCGTTCAAAGGGATTGGCACCGTAGTCTGTTGTGCTTGTACCTGTATACCCGGCAACGATTGTAGCTCCGCTCAGATGTTCCCGGAGGAAGGTTCTGTAAAGCTGTATTTCCTCTAAAATAGAGCGGGATTCGGAAAATAAATCCGGGATTCTGTTAAAAAGATCCGCATAGAAATTATAGTCTTCATCACTGATATCCGGATTCTCCAACGCATTTTGAAGATCGCTTAAGGCGAAGGTTTCGGCATCACCGTTCAGGAA
>DEIH01000043.1:6292-9822 GCA_002352375.1 Spirochaeta sp. UBA2779
AAGGGTTGTGAAGAATCACCATAAATATCGGAACTGATACCGTAGTCTTCCAGCTCACCGATAAAAGTAAGAAGATCGTCCATCAGTCTGTCATGGTAGTAAAGATAGAAGAACGAGAGGCGATGCTCGGGATTAGCGGTATCAAATCCTTTTGCGGCTTTTTTATTCAAGGGTGTGCCATCGTACAGCCGTTTGGGCCAGTTAATCAGAAGTTTTCCATCTTCATCCAGAGGGATGGTCAGGTTACCGACCGTCATACTTCCTTTATTTACTGTGATCTGGGGACGCCCGGCACGATCCCACCAGGTACCGAAACCCATATGGGTGTAATAGTTGCCGTTATTTTTAAAAATTACATCGACTCTCCGGCGTACACCGTCGGGGTCGATATACATACGGGGGAATCCAGCCCAGGAAGAAGAGCTGAGAACCGGCATAATGGCGGGAAGAATCTCAACAGAAGATGGAAAAGGATCATCGTTGAGAGTTAAATAATCATTTATCCGAAAGGTTTCTTCAGCGTAAGTTCGCAGCTCATCGGGGATGGTACTATCTAATTCTTCTGTCATATTTACAGTAGCAGAAACATCTTCGAGGTAGGCAATCGCTTTACCCAGATACACATCCCTTGAGTACGTGATGTTTTTAAGATTTTCCAGAAGTTGATTCTCTGAATCAATTCCCGAGGCCTCAAGGTCGTCCAGATAATCAAGAGCCTCATTACGGCTTACAGTGCCGCTCAATATAAGCTCCACAAGCTGCCGCTGGTAATCAGACAGATTTTTAAAGGTATCATCGATATCCTGAACCAGACCGTAATTCAGGTATTCGGAATTAATGGCATCCTCACTGGCATCAACAAACTCGATATCCAGCATGGTCCAGTCCGGTTCGAATTCCTTCATCAGAATCAAACCATCGGCAAAAACATCCCTGGGAAGGGGATATTTATTGATTTCCGTAATAGTCTGATCGTCCACTTCCAGAAGCAGAATATTTTTATCTTCCTGAATACCGGGTTTAATTCTGAGCATAAGGTCGAACAGTCGGCTGTCCAGGGTCTGGTAAAAGTCAACATACAGAAGGCCTGTAAACAGGGCCGCTGCCAATAGAGCAATAAAAGAGGGAAGCAAATGTCTTTTCATTACGGGATTCCTTTGGAATTGATTCATCCATTATAGCCCTCTACAGTCAAACCTGTGTTCTCTTCTGAGCTTTTTTTCTTCAATATTATGGATTTATCATTAAATAGTAGTAATAATATAATATATAAAGAGCATTAAGCTAAAAGGGAGTACCAGGAAATGAAATCCGGACTATTCCGAATGTTTTTAATAAGTGGCATTGCGCTGTTATCAGCAGCATGCAGTAATCCTCTCTGGTATTCAGGAGCAGGGGAGGGCAATCTCCGTATCACCCTAAACCTTCCCAATCAGTTAGTCTTAAAAACCTCAGGAAGAGCCCTGGCTCTGGAAGGCCTTCAGCTCTATGTTGAAATTGCAGATATTCAGGATTTGGAACAGTACAGCGATCCAGACGGAAATGCCCAGACTGAAGATTCTTTTTTCTATCAGATTGGAGATGGGGATGGTACCTGGCAGGATACATCCTGGGGTGGGCATGCTGTTGTACAGGCAGCAGCCTCCGGCACTGGTGAGATTACACTTTCATTCTCCGATGTACCAAACGACCGGGATCTGTTAATCAGAGTAATACAGGATACGGATATAGGACTCATCAGAAATGCCATGGCAGATACGTCCAGTGGTTACGCTATCGAATGGTATCCACTCTCCCAAACTTATCAGCCCGGGGGGAATGGTCCCTGGAAAGATATGGGTACTTCCCTGACTCAGGCTCAGTTGGTATCCGGTCTGGTTCGTATCCCCATCAGGCCCAATGCAGACAGCTGGAATACTGAAATCTATAACTCCACTCCTGCTTCTCCACCGCTATTATTTGTTGACTCAGGTAATCCTCCCTCCGAGCCCTTTCCCGGTGAAACACGTTTTACATCGGTTAATCTTGATATGTCAGCGGATAATACTGTTAATCCCGGATTACTTACGGGATACAGGATTGTGATGAATGAGTCTGCTCCCCTCCCCGGCATAGTAGCGTTGTACGATTCTAAAGGGTCTTTAATTCCCCCTTTGGTGGTTCATAACACTACCAGTGCAGGTATGAGAACAATCACATCCTATTCGATAGTTCCGGCAGTGCTTACCGGCGGACAAAACGGCAGCAATACAGAATATTTCATCGGTTCAACCATCCTTCCGGGTATGGATTTATCCCTTGGTAATCCGAATTACAGCAGTTTTGATGTGATTCTCAGGCCAATGATTAACGGATATTTTTCCTCGTATTACTTTGCTTCCGGGGATGGCTCAGTTTCATCCCACACAGTTGAATGGGGCTGGCCGGACACCGGGGTATACCCCCCGATGACGGATAAGGGAGATTTAGAATTTCAGGTTCTGCACTGGTATGGACCCGGGAATCTCCCCCCGAATATTAAAGATATGGGTGCCATACTCGCATTGAATCCTGAAGTTATTATGGACTGGGGAACTGCTGATAATTACTTCACCACGTTTGGTGACGGATGGGATTATGAGATTCCTGATATCGGTTTAGTTCCCGGAATCACTCTGATGCCGAATGATTCTGATAATTATATAACCGTAGTCCTTGCCCGGTTACCCGGGGGCACAGCGTTTCTCATTGCCGCAAGTTCCGGGCAGTACATTCTGCCCTTGCAATAATAGAGGTTTATGCATGTTTCGATCCGTTCTATTTATTACACTTTTATCCTTATCGGGTCCGTTGGTTTTACTCTCAGCTCAGTCCAACGTTGTACTTGATGAGTTTCTCAATCAGCAGAATGCCGATCTGGAAACCAGTCTCTGGTTACTGTATCTATCTGATAAAAAGATTCCCTCTGAATCACTGCCGGATGATGCCCTCGACTTATTTATTCAAGCAGAGTATTCCAAAAAAATATTCAATACTGATCCACAGCGGCCAATCACCTTCGGCGAGTTTGCCTATATCGCCATGGAAACTCTGGATCTACCCGGGGGGATGATGTACACCATGTTTCCATCTCCCCGTTACGCGGCCCGGGAGTTTCTCTATCGGGGCTGGATACCCGGAAAGCCCAAAACCGACAGCACTCTCACTCCCTGGGAAGTAACCACTTCATTGTCTGAACTTCTTTCCTGGAAGGAGTCTGAAAAATGACCTCTATCGCCCATCACTTTCAACGTCTTTCGATAATGGTTGTTCTCCTGATTCTCTTGTCGGTTCTATCAGCAGGCGCCGCGGAAACCGACTGGGGCGGCACCCTGCAGGGCTATGTTGACGGCAGTAACGTCCCCGGCCGGGAACTTACCGCCGGCTTTAACGCCGGGATCTGGAGTGAAACAGATTTCTCTGCTATGGCCCGGCTCACCTTTTCCGGTGGTTACGGTTTTCAGTATGATAAAGGTAATTTCTTTCACGTTCCCACTCTGCAGCTTCTCGCC
>DEIH01000195.1:0-13123 GCA_002352375.1 Spirochaeta sp. UBA2779
CCAAAGCATTTCAAAGGGATGGATATCTACAGAAGTTACCCGTCCGGTTCGATTCTCAGCAGCCGATACGGCAATGCTTTCAGCTTGGAGTATTCCTGCATCGGCACCACAGAGACCCCAGGCATTCAGCCCGTCCTGCCGGAGTATCCTAACCAGACGTTTGTTCACCCCTCCGGCCAGGGCCATATCCACCAGGGGCATTTCCGCAGGTTCTGTCTGCCTTAAACCGTCTATGAATCGGGCCTTGATGCCGTACTTCCCCTGTATTTCGCTGATAGTTAAACCGCCGCCGTGTACAAGTAGAATCCTGACACCCTGTGACTTCTGAGTTTCCAATTCCCTGGTGAGGGCTATAACGAGGGCATCGTTTTCAGCGAATTTTCCGCCTATTTTAACAACCAGCAGAGCCGAAACACTCATCAGACTTCACCCCTGAGAGGCAGGCCTGTTTCCTGAGGAAAACCGAAACGGATATTAAAATCCTGTACGGCCTGTCCCGAGGCTCCTTTTACAAGATTATCGATGGTGCTGAAAAGATAGAGCATGGAGCTTCCGTTAATCGGTCCTTCCACAGTCCAGCCGATATCGCAGCGATTTGAGCCTATAACGTCTCTGGTTGATGGAATCCGGCTCCCTGTCAGGTTGATAAAGGTTTGTCCCTGGTAGGCTGCTTTTAATGCTGCCTCAACCTGGTTGAAAACTGCTTCTGGTTTCCCTTTAACCTGAGTACTGATTGTAGAGAGCATTCCCCGGCGCATAGGGGTAAGATGCGGGGTGAAAAAGATTGGGGCGTTTCCACCAGCGGCATTGAACTCCTGGATCATTTCCGGTTGATGCCGATGTTTCAGTCCCGGATTGTAGGCTACTGAATTCTCTGAACGTTCCACAAACAGGGAAGCTTCCTTTGCCGATCTCCCGGCACCGGAAATCCCGCTGAGGGAATTAATTGTAATAACTGAAGTGATTAAACCTTCTCTGCCAAGGGGTATCAGCGGCAGCAAGCTGCATGTGGGGTAGCATCCGGGAATGGCAATCAAGTTGGATTTTCGGATTTGAGTTTCATAAATTTCTGAGAGTCCATAAACTGCTGTAGATCGCAGTTCCGGGAAGGGTGCAGGAGCATCGTATGCCTGTAAATGTATATTCTTGTCTCTGAGACGGAAGTCCGCTGAAAGATCGAATACTACTGATTTACCAAAGAAGGGCTCGCAGAATTCTGCAGAAGCACCATGGGGCAGAGCCGAAAACACGGCATCGGGTTTCTCTTCAAGGGCTTCATCCCTGCTTAGAAAAGTACGGCCTTCAGAGAGTTTCCCATTTAAATCAGGCCCAAGGCCGCTGTCTCTGCCATAAACCGGCTTACCGGCACTTGTGGATGAAACAGGCAGCACTTTACTCACTTGGGGATGATCCAGAAGCAGTCGCATAAGAATCTGTCCCCCGTAACCCGAAGCGCCGAAAACAGCAGCTTTCATTACAGCAGCTCCAGTGGACCCATCAGGTCCTGAAGCCGGGAAGTCATATTTTCATGGCTTACATCTTCTTTAAGAATGATGAGTATTGTATCATCCCCGGCTATTGTGCCGAGTATCTCAGGAAGTTCCAGCCGATCCAGGGCAATTGCAACTGTGTCCGCATGACCGGCAAGAGTTTTTATTACCCCGAGGTTCCGGTTGAATGTCAGCGAGAGGTAACCTCGTTTGAAATCCTCGACAAATCCCTGAAAGGATTCGCCTTCTGTTTCTGATAAAACATAGTAATAGCCGCCGCCGTCATCCGGCACCTTTCCGACTTTCAGCACTTTAAGATCCCTGGATAAAGTTGCCTGGGTTACCGTTACCCCTTCTTCCTCCAACTTATGGAGTAATTTATCCTGAGAGGAGATTCTGGAAGCGGCAATAATTGTTCTGATGGCTTTAAGCCTGTTTTCTCTTCCATTCATTATGTATAAATATGCATAATAACGGTATAAAAATGCAAGCCCTGAATCCTGCTTTCAGGCATTCTTCAGAATAATCGCCTGTAGACCGATAATATGTATAGAAATATGATCTCAAACATCAGTGAAAATAAAAACGGTTATGTAGAAATTCATATATCGGAAGACAAGATGACTGCCGAGGTAGATCTTTATCCTCCCGGTGAAGGTGGATCCCGTTTCACTACCATCAGTGTTGAGGTCGATCTAAACGCTGAAGGTGTTATCTTCGGAGTGGATAAAAAGGGTCTTGAGATTGGGATTCTCCAATGTTTAACAGAGAGTATAGCCGTTAAAGGGCTTGTTGCTGCCCGGGGTTTAAAGGCCGTAAAGGCGGTTCCTTCATACTGGCATTTGAAAAAAAGGCTGTTATCCCTCCCCGAGGCGGATCTGAAATCTACTAATGTGGATTATCGGGAAACCAACCCCTTTTTTCTGGTAAAAAAAGGAGAAGCACTGGCTAAACGAGTGTCGGAAAATCCGGGTTCGGCTGGAAATAATATTCTTGGAGAAGTATTACCGGCAGGTGTTAAAGATATAACGCAGTTCAAACCTGGTGAGAATATTATTGAGAAGGAAGGAACACTTTACGCTGCTTCCTTTGGCCGGTTTGAGATTAGTGAGAAAGTGATGTCTGTTAATGAAACCCTGGAAATTGCGGGGAATGTGGATTATTCCACTGGTCATATCGCGTTTCCCGGTGATGTTATTATCCATGGTTCTGTATGTGACGGTTTTCGTGTTGCTGCCGGTAAATCGATATTTGTAAAGCAGACTATGGATGTTTCCCAGGTTCTCTCCCATGGAGATCTGGTTGTGGAAGGGGGAATCAAGGGCCGTGGTGAGGCTCTTATCCGTGTTTCCGGCCGAGTTAACGCAAAGTTTATTGAAAATACCACTGTGGAGGCTCATGGTGGTATAGGGATAGAGAAATCTGGTATTCACTCAAAATTCTTTTCTTTGGATTTAATTGACCTTGGAGAGACCGGGGTACTGGTTGGAGGTGAAGTCTGGGCACTGGGGGGCGTTAAGGCGGGATCCATCGGACGTCCGGGAAGTCCTTCCTGCAATCTGCGTGTAGGCTGTGATTATCTGGTGGAGAGGAAATACGAGGGCCTTCAGGAACATATGGACCGCCTTGAAACGAAACTTGATAAGCTGAGAAAGCGCTCGAATCTCAAACCTGTTCATCAGGAAATGATCAGTCAGGTGGAAGAGGTTCTTGAGAAAATGACTAAATCTTCAAAAGAGCTGCTGGATAAACGATACCCGAACCAGGATGCTGTTGTTACGGTGATTGGAAAAATCACTGAAGGGACAGAAATCCATATCTGTGAATTATCAATGCATCTGAGTTCTCCTATGGAAGCTGTTACCTTCTTTTATGATGAAGACGGCCCGCGAATCTCCACCCGTAGTCTCACCGCTTCTGATAAGAAAAACGCTGAGGTTGCCGGCTGATCTGCCGGACTGACTGAGCCTGTGCTTCCTTCTCGAATCCTTAAGAAAAACATTACTGAATCAACGATGCTGGATGCCCGGGAAGCTTTGAACTCCGGTTTCGGTCATGGAACCCTCTGTACAGCTTACAGACAGACTCAGGGTCGGGGAAGGGTTACCGGACGCCGGTGGATAGACGATGGGAGAGGAGCGTTGCTCTTCACCATAATTCTGGAGAAAAACAGCATAATCACTTCATTTCCCCTGACACAGCTTCTGGCACTGGCTCTTTGTCGGCGGCTGGAAAAAGGATACGGACTGACACCCCGGATTAAATGGCCTAATGATGTTCTCCTTGATGGAAGAAAGGTTGCTGGAATTCTAGTTGAAATGGAGGGGGAATATTTCCTTGGTGGTATGGGGCTGAATGTTTTTCAAGATGAGTTTCCCTTAAAAATTCATCGCCCGGCTGTCAGCCTTATGCAGGCTCTTAAACTGAAAGGTGCAGGCAGCATGGTTCCCCTTTCACCGGATAAAGAATTGTTCCCTCTCCTTAGTGAACTTGAAATCCTGATCGAGGAAGTTCCCGAAATCGCGGAAATAGAATCGCGGCTATTTGGTATAAACGCTCAGGTAACTGTCAAACTCGGGGATCCATCGCGAAACGAGATTTTAAAAGGAACCCTGATGGGTCTTCAGGATGATGGGTCTTTACTGATAAACCCCCGGGATGGAGATCCAATAGCTGTTTACAGTGGTGAAATCGGGCAGTTGCAGCCCCCTGCAGTGGACCACTTTCGTTTAAATAAAAAAAAGTCTTGATGGTAGGTATTACTTTTTAGTATTTTTCCAGAGGGAAAATCGCCTGATAGGCGTGAACACACCCGAAATACATCCAATACACCTTTTTAAAGGGGAGTTATCAGAAATGGCCAAACAATTAATGTTCAATGAGGATGCTCGCAAGAGTCTTCTCGCCGGCGTCCAGAAATTATCCGACGCTGTCAAAGTTACCCTCGGTCCCAAGGGCCGCAATGTTTTACTCGACAAGAAATTCGGTGCACCTACCGTTACGAAAGACGGTGTTTCCGTTGCCCGTGAAGTCGAACTAGAGGACTCCTATGAGAATATGGGAGCCCAGCTTCTCAAGGAAGTCGCCACAAAAACCAATGATGTTGCCGGTGACGGTACCACAACTGCCACAGTACTTGCCTACTCGATCGTTAAAGAAGGCCTGAAGTCTGTTGCCGCAGGAATTAACCCCATGGGTATCAAACGCGGTATCGATAAAGCTGTTACAGTTGCAATCGAAGATGTTCGCAAGAACAAGAAGGAAATCAAAGATAAAGAAGAGATTTCCCAGGTTGCATCTATTTCTGCCAACAACGACCGGGAGATTGGTGATGAGATTGCCAATGCTATGGAAAAAGTTGGTAAAGACGGTGTTATCACTGTAGAAGAATCAAAAACTATTGATACAACTACTGAGTTTGTTGAAGGTATGCAGTTCGACCGTGGTTACCTTTCTCCCTACTTTGCCACCAACCGTGACAACATGACCACCGTTTTGGAAAATCCCTTCATTCTGATTTTTGATAAAAAGATCAGTAACATGAAGGACCTTCTGCCCCTGCTTGAGAAAGTTGCCCAATCCGGCAAACCTCTTCTTATTATTGCAGAGGATGTGGAAGGTGAAGCTCTGGCCACATTGGTGGTTAATACCATTCGCGGTGCCCTGAATGTCTGTGCTGTTAAAGCACCCGGATTCGGTGACCGTCGAAAAGCCATGCTTGAAGATCTTGCCATTCTTACCGGTGGTCAGGTGATTTCTGAAGAAGTCGGTCTGAAACTCGAGAATACCGAGATGGATCAGCTTGGACAGGCTAAGAATATCAAGGTAGAGAAAGAGAACACTACCATAATTAACGGTGCCGGAACCGAAGAAGATATCAAGGGCCGTATCTCTCAGATTAAAGCACAGATTGAAGATACCACTTCCGATTACGATCGTGAGAAGCTTCAGGAACGTCTGGCTAAACTAGCTGGTGGAGTAGCTGTTATCAACGTTGGTGCAGCTACTGAGGTTGAACTCAAAGAGAAAAAGCATCGGGTTGAAGATGCTCTTTCCGCCACCCGGGCTGCAGTTGAAGAAGGTATTGTTTCCGGTGGTGGTCTCACCCTGGTTCAGGCTACCAATGCCCTTGATAAAGTTGATATGAAACCCCTTGCCGATGAAGAGCAAATCGGGTTTAAAATTGTTAAAAGGGCTCTTGAAGAGCCTATCCGACAGATTGTCGAGAATGCCGGTATTGACGGTGCAATTATTGCCGACAAGGCAAAAAGTGAGAAAAAAGGAATTGGTTTTGATGCCAATGCCATGGAATGGACTGATATGATTGCAGCTGGTATCATCGATCCTGCCAAGGTAACCCGCAGTGCATTGCAGAATGCTGCTTCCATTGCCGGACTGCTTCTCACCACCGAATGTGCTATTACCGACCTTCCTGAGAAGGAAGCACCCATGCCTCCCGCCGGCGGCGGTGGAATGGGCGGTATGGGCGGTATGGGCGGCATGATGTAAAACCGGTTTTCCGGTTAGCATTGTCAGTTCCCAGCTGACTGTTACAGGCCGGCCGGTTCTTCCGGTCGGCCTTTTCTGTATAATCTGATATTATCTGAGGGGGATATTATGAAACGTGAAGATTTTATTTTTGCCATTGGATTTGATGGGAATAAAGCTATCGTTGATAAACGTTCCCGTTCCAGGTACGCAAAGCTGGATACCCGCAGTCTTGCGGATAAAGGCATGTTCAGGGCTGCATACCGCAGCTCCGTATATGAATCAGATACCGCTTCTGCAGACTACGTACTTGAAAAATTCAACGACGTTTCTCCGGTTAAATATGATAAGAGTTCGGATCTGGATAAAGTTTTCGGGGTACAGCCCCCATCGGATGATATTACAGGTGTCCGGGCTATCTGACTCAAGCTGTGTTCTCATTGACGATCTAATGACTCCGTGTTACGGTGTCTCGATTTTATTTTATATCTGAAGGCACTTCCAGAATGTGTATTTTCGGCCCTTAGGGCTGAAGGGACATTCTCGAGGTGCCTTTTCAAGGCAGGCTAATGCTTATGTTAAACAACCTCCCCTTATTATTAGGAGCTCCCGCAACAGGCGGAGCAACAGGAAGTTCCTCAGGCAGTTACATTCAGATCCTTATGATCGTGGGTGTTTTCGCAGTTTTTTATCTTCTGATTATCCGTCCTCAGCGGAAGAAACAGAAAGATACAAAGAAAATGCTGGAAGCTGTCAAGAAAGGTGACAAAGTAACCAGTATCGGCGGAATCCGCGGTACGGTAAAAAACGTTACAGATGGTACAGTTATCGTTGAAGTTGATAACAAGGGCACTACCCTCGAGTTTACCAAATCCGCCATCGGGTCAGTTGATACTGCATCCGCCCCTGCAAAAGCATCCAAAGATGACGAATCAAAAGATTCGTCCGAAAAGAAATAATCAGTCCCATCCGGAGATGAATCGATGACGAAAATGATGCGCACACTTTTAATTCTGCTGATGGTGGGATTAGGAGTTGTGTTTCTTTACCCCACAATCACCTGGTACTTTTTTACAAGCCAGGAGATGAAAGCCCTGGCAAACGGCTCTCTTCCTGAGATTCGAAACTGGGCGGAAGATGAAGCTTCTTCAACTTCAGAGGAAATCAAGCGGCTCAGCCAGGATACGGAAGCTGTTTCTGCAGCCCTTCCCACTGAGTTCGGTTTTCTTAAAGATGCGGCTAAAACAAATTACCGTCTAACCAATGAGAAAATGCCCAGAGACTGGACACTTGGTGCCACACTCAACGGTTTTCGTGACTTTAATGAAGTGAATGCTGCAATTGAAGACTACTACCGACAGAGCATCCTGGATCTGAAGGATATGAAAGGAAAAATTCTGGCCCTCGGCCTCGATCTTTCCGGTGGTCTGAGCGTTGTACTCGAGCCTGATTTTACAGCACTTGAAGAGGCCAGTACCGAGGTGCTTTCCGCTGAAGACCGTTCTGCAGCTCTGGAAGCTGCATTGGAGGTAATCAACAATAGAATTGATACCTTTGGTGTAACTGAACCTCAGATAAGGCGGCAGCTGGACGACTCTATACTGATTGATATCCCCGGTGAAGCCGATCCTGAGAGGGTTAACTCCTTTCTCATGGGCCGCGGTTCTCTTGGTTTCTTTATTGTCGATGATACCGGAACCGAAACTATCCGGAATTACATGGCTTCCGGTGGGAAAATTGTCGACAGGAGGCCCATTGAAGAGGGTCTTCTTGCCGAAGGTTTGATGGTACTGGGTTATTATACCAAGGATAGCTACGGTATGGATCAGTTCAAAGGCTGGATTGTTGTTCCCGAAACTCCGGGACTTGACGGCTCTCATATCCGGGAAGCCAACCCTGGTACCGATTCGAATACACTTCAGCCGATCGTTACTTTCCGACTCGACCCGGAAGGTGCAACAATCTTCCAGAGGCTCACATCCGAGAATACTCAGAAATACATGGCGGTAGTTCTTGATGGTAAGGTAAAAGCCAACGCATTGATTACCGAAACCATTCCAGGCGGAAGTGTACGGGTTACCGGTTTTAATTATCAGGAAGCAAACGACCTGGCTGTTGTTCTTCGTACCGGGTCGCTGCCGGTTCAGCTGAACATCCGGACACTGCAGTCTGTAGGTGCCTCCCTTGGTGAAGATACTATTCAGATGGGAATTAGAGCAATTCTCATCGGTATTGCACTGGTGTTTTTATTTATGGCGTTCTGGTACAAAGGTGCCGGATTGATTGCCGATATTGCATTGGCTCTGAACCTGTTCCTGCTTACCGCTCTTCTTTCCAGTTTCAACTTTACATTAACCATGACCAGTATCGCTGGACTTATTCTTACAGTCGGTATGTCGGTGGATGCCAACGTAATTATCTTTGAGCGTATCAAAGAAGAACTCAGACTTGGCAAAGGCCGGGCTGCTGCAGTAGAAACGGGTTTCAAAAAAGCTTTCTGGACCATCATGGATGCCCAGATTACAACCCTGATTGCCGCATTGTTCCTTTCCCAGCTGGGTAAGGGGCCGGTTCAGGGGTTCGCCGTTACTCTGGCATGGGGTATCGGATGTTCTCTCTTTACCGCATTGTTTGTTTCCAGACTGATGTTTGATCTGGGAACAGATGGATTGAAACGTCAGAAAATCAGTATTGCGTGGGGTATCAAGTAAGATGAAACTATTCAATGTCACACGCTATCGCGTTCCGGCCCTTACGACATCAGCAATACTGATTGTTATCTTCTGGGCCTATACTTTATTTTTTGCCGGAGGATTCAATTTCGGAATTGACTTTCAGGCCGGTATCAATTTCACCGTTGAAGTACCTGCAGCATCCGATGAACAGGTTGTTCGGGATGCTCTCGGCGAGTATAACCCTCAGGTTCAAACTGCAGGTGATAAGGGCAGCCAATTTATTATCCGTATCGCTGATGATGCAGAGAATGACAATTTTCAACAAACTGTATCAAAAGCAGTATCAGATATTCTGGAAGCAAAATTCGGAAATGTGAGTATTCTCAGTGAAGAGTATATCGGATCCAGTTTTGCCTCAAACCTGGCAACACAAACCATATGGCTCACCTTGATTGCACTGGGCTTGATACTTTTCTACATCTGGATACGGTTTAAACTGAACTATGCCGTATCAGCAATTACTGCTGTATTTCATGATGTGTTGTTACTACTGGGATTTATCGGTGCATTTCAGCTTGAGTTTTCAACGGCTACTATTGCTGCGGTTCTCACAATTATCGGTTATTCACTGAATGATACCATTGTAATCTTTGACCGTATCAGGGAGAATTCCCGGATTGTAAAGGACAAGGGCTTTAATGAAGTAATTAATCTGTCAGTTTCCCAGTCTATGAGCCGAACCTTGATAACATCCTTAACCACCCTTCTTGCCGTTGTGGCTATACTGGTTTTTGCCAGTGGAACCATAAAGACATTTGCATTGAGTCTGGTTGTTGGAATCGTAGTGGGTACATACTCATCGATTTTTGTTGCATCTCCGGTCCTTCTGGCCTGGCACAACAGAGAACTGAAAAAGGTTCATAATGCCCTCAGTCATTCAGGGAAGAGTGATTCATCTGGTTCAGGGAAAACATCTTCAGGCAGCAAATCTGCAGCTAATGTGCCGGAGCCTGTAAAACAGACAGCGGAAGAAATAGCTGAAGCTACTGAACGAAAAACAAAAAAGAAGAAAAAGAAAAAGAAATAGCAGATTAAAATTCAAATTATAGAAACCGGCCCTTGCAGGCCGGTTTTTTTTGCTGATAGTTTTACCTTGTGACTCATATAACGTGTCGAATACTTCTAATCCTGCTGCTTCTCAGTTCTTTTCCCGGATTATCCGCTGCCGGGGAAACCAGTGATGTGTTCTGGGTTTATACAAAAGACCGGTATAACAGGGCTATTCTGGATAATCCCATTGAAGTTCCCGAAGGAAGAGATCCATATCAATTTCTAGCCGAATATAAGAACTACCCCGATTATTTTGTTCGTAAAGAGGGTGATGTTACTTACCTTGCCGAAAAAGCCGATACAGGCGTGGTACCGATACTCTGCCTGCACAAAATAAGTAGAGAAGAGGACTATGCCTTAACTCCCGATCGATTCCGTAAACTGCTGGGATACATTGATAGTAACGGCTGGTATCTGGTATCAGATCTGCAATACCTTCATGGTGATTTTTCCCGGGTACCAACGGGGTATAAGCCCATTGTTATGGGATCTGATGATGCATCTCATGGTACTTTGATTTATCAGACTCGGGGAGATCGTCAATACGGTACGGTTAAACGACTGTTCGGAAAGCCTTTGATAGATAAGGACTCAATGGTTGCAATTCTTGAGAGGTATGTGAAAAGAGAGGAGGGGAGAATTAACTTTACCTTCTACGTTTCCTTTGACGGCATACCGTTCCGTCAGCTAGACGGGTTTGATAACCCCGGGTTTCCGTATCGCGGGGTTCCTGTTATTGCGGAAAAGATAAAATATCTTGATGAAAATTTTATCATAGGAATTCATTCTCAAAGCCATCCGTATGTCTGGGATTTAGGGATAAAGGGTTTCGCCGAGGATATTATGAAAGGCTGGGAGCAACTGGATGAATATGCCGGCGGCGAGGCAAAGAGCCTTCATACAATGGCATACCCCTATGGCGTTCGATCATTTAACCTTGATTTAAGGAATGCACTATCATCTCTGAATCGTAATGGTAAATATCTGGATGGTGCATTTGATTTTGATAACAAGCTGGCACCGCCTCCGGGTTTTCCTGGAGACAGCTTTGATGTTTCCAGGTTCAATGTGGATAACAAGCATTGGGATCGGCTGATGAGAACCCTGGATGGAGCGGATGCTGTTACTACCCGGCGTGAGATAATCTGGGAAGTGGATACTAAGCGACTGCCCCGAAGCCGGTACTCCCTGGGTGCCTCTCCAACAGATGAAATACTGGTTCTTGTCAGAGGGGTGTCCGGGAGTCCTGAGTAATTTCCGCTCTCGAAGGTCCGTTGCCTGCTGAGGGCCTCAGTCTGATTTGTCTGGTAATTGAAGCCGGTGCATCCTCAAAACGGTGGCTTACAAAGAGTACCGTGGTTTGAGTTTCTTTAATAAGCGTATCAATCAGATTTCTTATGCGGTCTCTTGAGGGTTTATCCAGGCCGTGCATCGGTTCATCAAGGAGCAGCAGGGGAGGGTGCTTAATCATAGCTCTGCCGATCATAGCAAGCCGTCTCTCACCGTAGGGAAGACGGTAAAAAGCTGTTTGCCGGTTTTTTTTCAAACCCAGTAATTCAAGCCACTGTTCTACCAGTCCAGTTTCAAATCCATCCAGAGGCGTTGTGAGTAGAAGGGAATTACGAAGCCCGCTGCCGATTATCTCTCCGGGGTGCATATGTCTGGAAACAGATTCCTGTAGAGATGCAGAAACCTGTCCTATGTATTTTTTAATTTCAGAAGTACTTTCCCCGCTTCCTCTTTTTCTTCCGAAAAGCTTCAGATCCTGACCGTATCCCCGGGGCTCATCTCCACAGATAAGATTCAGCAGCGTTGTTTTCCCAGAACCGTTCGGACCGGTAAGAAGCCAGGAATTACCGGGTTTTACCAACCAGTTAACATTCTCAAGAACTCTTCGGCCGTTGAAGGATAAAGATACTTTCTTCATTTCTATCAGAGATTTTCCCTCAAATACGACGGCTTCCGGTGGAGGCGGTATGATTCTCTTCTCCTGAAATTTGGTTGTATTACCGAATATTTCTTTAGTCAGAGGACTGCCCAGGATATCAGAAGGTATCCCCTGAGCCGCAATTTTCTGTTCACCCAGTAATACCAGACCCGAAGTATAAGGGGGAATATCTTCCATTCGGTTCACCGTCAGAACAATCAAAGTCTCTGATTCAGACCATTCTGCCAGCTGCTCTGTTAATCTTTCTCTTGCATCGACATCTAAACCTTCAAAAGGTTCATCCAGCACCGCCAGAGCCGGTTTTTTTCCTGCCTCACTGGCAATAAAAACCTGTCGGAATTCACCGGTGGACAGGTTTTTGATTCCCCGGCCTTCAAGTTTTTCAAGCAGCTTGGGATGTAGATACAGCTTACCGGCAGAACCGCCGAGAAAACTCTCCAATTCAGTCCCTTCGTCAGGGCGTCCCAGCACTTCTGAATCATCGTTATGCCGAAGTGAATCTCTGATTTCTCTTTCCCTGTCAAATGATATCCAGGCACCGCCGTTCTTCTTGTTATGGGGAGCTGTACGAGTAAGACCGGAAACAGGTGAGAGGTATCCTGATTTATCAGGAGCACCGGCAATGGCTCGGGCCAGTGAGCTTTTTCCGCTTCCTCCGGGACCGGCAATTACCCAGAGCTTTCCGGATTCCAGGGTGAGTTCCTCTACATTCAGGCGTTTATCCCGGCCCATTGGAATCCGGCTGTTGGAGAATCTGATCATCTGTATCAGATTACAGGAGAGAGAGAATTTCCGCAGCATGTCCTGCCGCTTTCACCTTGGGAAAGGCCTTAGTCACTGTTCCTGTCTCATCCAGGACAAAGGTTGAGCGAATTACACCCATGTATTCTCTTCCGGCCAGTTTCTTTTTTCCCCAGGCCCCGAAGTTCTCGAGCACTTCTTTTTCAGGATCGCTGAGCAGGTGGAAGGGTAATTTAAACTTCCCTGCGAATTTTGCATGGCTTTGCACCGAATCTGCACTGATTCCCAGTACAACAGCATCCTTGGCGAGTATTTCATCGTAAATATCTCTGAACTCACAGGCTTCTTTTGTACAGCCCGGGGTGTTGTCTTTTGGGTAGAAGTACACCACAACTTTCTTACCAGTGAAATCTGATAGGGATATAGACTCATCTGAAGCATTCTTCAGGGTGAATTCGGGTACTTTGTCACCTTCTTTGAGCATTTATTGACCTCCTGCCGGCGGTAAGACCGACTCAATCAGATTAAGCAGTACAGTCTTCTGAATCAAGTGAAGTATTGTGAAGCAGTAATATCCGGGATACTGTGATGGCAGTGTCAACTCAGATTGTTCTCCGTCAACGGCGGTTTATTCCCAAGCGAAATGAGAGGAGTGAACTTGTTCATTCCCG